>NZ_BDBA01000196.1 GCF_001612745.1 Nocardia amamiensis NBRC 102102
CCCGCCGGTACGGTAGCTCCGTGAGAAGTGAAGGTGGCACGGTGCCGAGCATCGTCGCCGAGGCGCATCGGCTGGTCGGCGCGGCGCAGGCGGCGCTGGCGGGTGAACCGCGGCCGCGCGCGCTGCTGGCCGACTGCGCCCGCCGGCTGGACCAGCCGTTGCGTGTGGCGCTGGCCGGTTCGATCAAGGCGGGCAAGTCGACGCTGTTGAATTCCCTTGTCGGGCAGGACATCGCCCCCACCGATGCGACCGAGTGCACCAGGGTGGTCACGTGGTACCGGTACGGCTCCACCCCGAGCGTGACCGCGTATGCGGCGGACGGCGCCCGCGCGCACGTCGTGGTGCGGCGCGGCAGCGGTACGCACGGGCTGACCTTCGACCTGGATCGGCTCAACTGGAGCGCCCCTATGCCGCGCGAGGTCGATCACCTCGAGGTGGAATGGCCTGCGGCGGCGCTCGCGCACACCACCATCATCGATACGCCGGGAACGTCATCGCTGTCGCGGGAAGTCTCGCGGCGCACCGCGCGGCTGTTGACGCCGGGGGAGGACGACGAGCGGGCGGAGCGCGGCATCGCCATTCCGGGCGCCGACGCGGTCGTGTATCTGCTGCGCAGGCTGGACGCGGCAGATGTGCAGTTCCTGGAGCGCGTGGGTGCGGGGACCGCGGCCAACGGTGGTCCGGGATCGGCAGGTCCGCTCGGCATCGTCGGCGTGGTTTCCCGAGCCGACGAGATCGGCGCGGGCCGGATCGACGCGTTGCACTCGGCGCGGGAGGTCGCAGCGCGTTTCGCCGGGGAACTCGAGCGAACGGGCTTGTGCCAAGCCGTGATCCCGGTTGCCGGGCTGCTCGCCTTCGCCGCGGCGACATTGCGTCAGCAGGAGTTCGCCGCGTTCGAGACACTGGCGAGCCTGCCCGTCGACGAGCTGAGCGCCGCGCTGCTGTCGGCGGATCGATTCGCGCGCGCGGATGTTCCGCTGCCGGTGCCGCCGGAGCTGCGCGCACAGCTCGCCGAGCGATTCGGCCTGTTCGGTATCCGTATGGCGGTCACCCTGATTCGCCTCGGCGTGCGCGATTCGGCCACGCTCGCAGCCGAATTGACCAGCCGCAGCGGGGTCGACGAGCTGCGCTCGGTACTCGACGTGCAGTTCGGGCAGCGCGCCGACCAGCTCAAGGCGCATTCCGCGCTCACGGCGCTGGCCAGGGTGCTCACCGCCTACCCGGGCACACCGGCCGACCGCGTGCTGCCCCGGGTGCGCACGCTGCTCGCGGACGTGCACGGCTTCGCCGAGTTACGCCTGCTCGGCCGCTTGCGCACCGATGAACTGGCCTTGCCAACGGACGATCTCATCGAGCTGCATCGCCTCATCGGCGGCTCGGGCACCGCGCCCCACTTGCGTCTCGGCCTGCCGATCGACGCCGCGCCCGCGGCGCAGCGCGCCCAGGCTGTCGCCGCGGTCCGGAAATGGCGCGCCCGCGCCCGCCACCCCCTCGCCGATCAGTTCACCGTTACCGCCTGCCTCACCGCCGCACGCAGCGCGGAAGGCGCCCTGAGTCTGCTCCCGGAATAGCCCCTCCGAGCTGGTGCGTCGCGGTGCCAGCCGCACTCCCGAGGGTGGTCTCCGCCGGGCCGAAACGCCTGGCCGCGGACGGTGTAGCCGACCTGCCGCCGGGTATGCCACCGGTAGCGAGAGGAGGCAACGATGAGCCAAGAGGATGTCGTACACGAACTGCTCGTCCGTGCGGGCACGGGATACGCCGAAGAAGCCGGTATCACGCTAGAGGACAAACCGTCCGCGCTGTTCCAGCTGCTTATGCTCGCCCAGCTGCTCAGCACCCGGATCGCCGCCGAGATCGGGGTAGCGGCCGCGCGGGAGCTGATCGCCAACGGCTACCGCACACCGCACCGGGTCGCGGACGCGGACTGGCAGGAGTTGGTCGACGCGCTCGACCGGGCGAACTACGTCCGGTACGACGAGAGCGCCGCGACCCGCCTCGGCGCCAATGCGTCGCGGGTGCTCGACCGGTACCACGGCGACCTGCGTGAACTCGCCAAGAAGGCGGATAACGACCCGAAGCGTGCCGCCGATTTGCTGCAAGAGTTCCAAGGCATCGGCCCGACCGGAAGCGACATCTTCCTGCGTGAGATCCAGGACATCTGGACCTGGGTGCAGCCATACTTCGACGAGCGGGCCCTGCGCGGCGCCAAACGCGTCCAGCTGCCGGAAGACCCCGCCAAGCTGGGCGACCTGGCGCCGGACCACCACACCGCGGATCTCGCCGCGGCGCTCGTCCGGGTGACGCTGGACGAGAAGATCGCCGACGACATCCTCGCTTCCGCCCCGTGAGCAGGCGAGCGCTCAGACGGGCGTGACGGCGCGGTCGCGCGGGTCGATCAGGATTTTCGCGTGCCGCTCCGGGTTGCCGAGGGCGGTGAAGGCGTTCGCCACGCCGTCCAGCCCGACGGTTCCGGTGATCAACGGTGTCGGATCGACTTTTCCGTCGGCGAGCATGTGCAGGGTGTCGCGGAACTCGCCCGGGTCGTAGCCGAGCACGAACCGCAGTTCGATCTCTTTGTTGATCGCCATCGCGGGATGGAAGCGGTCTGCCTCCATGCACACGCCGACCACGACGACACGCGACAGCGGCGGCGCCGCCGTGAGTATCTGATCGATGATCCCGGGCACGCCCACACATTCGAAGATCACCGGCCCGGCCGGTCCCGCGTTCAGGGTGTGCGCCAGCCGGAAGACATACCACCACGGCAGGTTGGGGACCCGTCGCAGCCTTTCCATGGTGTCGAAACCCAGGCCGAGGATGTCGGTGACGCCACGAATCCGCCCCTTCCTCGGAGCGGCCTCCCACGGCGATTCGGTCGCCGGGTCGACCGCGACGTCGGCGCCGCACGCGGTCGCGAGCTCGCGACGACGCGACGAGAAATCGCTCGCCACCACGGTGTGCACGCCCGCGGCCTTCAGCATGCTGATCACCGCGAGGCCGATCGGCCCGCAGCCGATGACGAAGGCGGTCCGGCCCTTGCCGACGCGTCCCTTGCGCACGGCGTGCCAGGCCACCGCCATCGGCTCGGTCAGTGCGGCGTGTTCGGCGGACAAGCCGTTCGGAATCGGCACGGTCATCGATTCCTGGACCACCACCTGCTCGGCATAGCCGCCTGGCGCCGCGGCCGAAAGCCCGACCAGATGCGGTTGGGTGCCGTGCCGCACGATCGGCAGCGCCACCACGGGGGTGCCCGTCTTCCACCGCCTGCGGCAGTCGGGGCCGTAATCGACGACCGTGCCGCTGAATTCGTGTCCGAGCACGATGCTCTGCTCCGAGCGCATGAAATGTTCGTAACCGGTCGCCACCGCCAAGTCGGCCAATTCGTCGGCGTGCGTGCGGGCGTGCAGGTCGGAGCCGCAGATGCCGCAGCGTGACACGTCGATCAGCACCTGACCGGCCCCCGGCCGTGGCGTGGGCAGTTCGGCGACCTCGAACTCGGCGGCGGTGACGACGGCGGCCCTCATGGCGACTCCTCGGATCGACGGCGCGCGGCGGGCGGCCCGGTCAGGCCACGCCGGTCGCCACCCTAGTGCGCGCGGACCGTACCGGAACGAGTTGCACCGTCACGCGCCGACCGCGGCTTCCTCGGCCGCGCGGCGGTCATAGGCGTCGCGGGCCGAGGCGATTTCGTTCTGATGCGTCTCGGTCCAGGTGACCAGCGCCTTGATGGTGGTGTGCAGGCTCGCGCCGAGCGGGGTGAGCGCGTAGTCGACCCGAGGCGGGATGGTCGGGTACACCGTGCGCCGGACCAAGCCGTCGCGCTCCAGATGCCGGAGGGTCTTGGTGAGCATCCGCTGGCTGACGCCATCGATCGCGCGCTTCAATTCGGTGAACCGCAGACTGCGCTGATCCAGCAGCGCGATCACCAGCAGTGACCATTTATCGGCGACCCGGTCGAGGATCTGGCGCACTTCGCAGTCCGCCCGGGTGTCCCACTGCAATACGTCGTAGTCGCCATCGCCATCGCAGCACGAAATCGTCCCTGATACCTCCATGAGCGTCGATTCTGCCAGTTCAGAGGGCGGTATCAAGAGGGAACCGACAGCATCGCCGGGAACTCGAGCGGGTAAACCCGTTCGAGGTTCCCGGCGCTTTGTCACGCGTTGCGACGCAGCCGTGGGTAGACCTCCTGCTCGAGGTAGGTAGCGATATCTCGGCCGTGGCGACGAGCTTCGTGCACCGCGACATCATGTCGTCCGGCGCGCTCCTTCAGGGTGGTGCGCGACCGCTTTTCGACGCCACCACCGATCAGCAGATTGCCGAACTCCCCGGTGTCCAGCGCCGCGAGGGCCTCGTCGTCGGTGGTGACACCGCGCACGGTGAACCCGCGCGCACGAACCTGCTCGACGGCGGCATCCACAGTGTTCCTGCTGCGGCCGATGATCAGAAGGTCCATCTCGCTCACACCCTCGCCGGTTCCGGGCCCACCACATCGGTCTCGATCTCGTGGTGTTCGAGCTTGGCACCTCGCGGCAGCGCGAGGAACCCCAGGCAGACCAGCGCGAGGACACCGATTCCGTACCACAGCGTGCGTTCGAAGGTGTGGGCGAAGTTCACCGCGTTCGCCCGTGTGCCCGCCGCGCTGAGCACTCGGCCCACAATTTCGGCGCCCGGCCCCGAGGGGGCCTGACAGCTGTCCGGCACTGCGGTCGGATCGACCTGCGCGGACCGATCCCGCACGCAGGCACGGAAGTTCGCCAGGATCTCGTCCTGCGCCTGCGCGGGCAGGCCCGCCATGGTGAGTTCGGCGCGGGCTTCCGGTGTCACCGCGTCGACCCCGCGCTGCGAGTCGTGGTCGAGCTGGGTGAAGAAGACCACGCCGACCAGCGCGACGCCGAGTGCCGTACCCAGCTGCTGCCCGGTATTGAGGAGTCCGGACGCCGCGCCGGCCTCCTTGGCGGGCACCTGGCCGAGCAGTAGGTCGATGGTCGGGGCGACCACCATGCCGAACCCGGCCCCGGTGACGATCAGCGGGAAGACCATCTGCCACGCTGCGATCCCAGCGCCGTAGTGGGTGGCGAGCCAGCCGTAGATGCCGAAACCCGCGGCGTTGACGATGCCGCCTGCGATCAGCACCCGCCTGCCGAACCGCGGTGCGAGCACGCCGACCGACACGCCTGCGCCGATACCAGCGCCCACCGCGAAGAACACGGCGGTCAGCCCGGCCCGCATCGGTGTCCACCCCAGCCCCGCCTGCATGAACAGCGTCCACACCAGGAAGAAGCCACCGAGTCCGATCCAGAAGAGCAGCCAGCTGCCCAGTCCGATCGCGAACGGCCGAGACCGGAACAACGCCAGGTCGACCAGCGGCGAGCCGAGCGTTCGCGCCCGATACCGCTCGTAAGCGACGAACAGTCCGAAGGTCGTGACCGAGGCGGCCATCATGACGAAAGTCCACGCGGGCCAATCGAGCCTGCGACCTTCGGCGAGTGGGTAGACGAGCAGTAGCACCGCTGCGATGGCGAGGATCATGCCGATCACGTCGAGCCGCGGCGCGGCCGGCGAGCGGGACTCCTTCATCACCATCGCCGCCGCGATCAGTGCGAGGATGCCTACGGGGATGTTGACCAGGAAGATCGGCCGCCAGCCCAGGTCGAACAGATCCCACTGCACCAGCAGGCCGCCGAGCGACAGCCCGACCGCGGAGGCGGATCCGCCGACGCCGCTGTACAGCGCGATGGCCTTGGCGCGTTCGTGCTCGGCGAAGGTGACGCGGATGATCGCCAGGATCTGCGGCACCATCAGTCCGGCCATCGCGCCCTGCAGGAAGCGTGCGGCGATGAGCATGGCGGGATCGGTGCTCAGGCCGCAGGCCGCCGACGCAAGCGTGAAGCCGGCCATCCCGATCAGGAATATCCGTTTGCGGCCGAAGATGTCGCCGAGCCTGCCGCCGGTGATCAGCACGGCGGCGAAGGCGAGCACGTAGGCCGCGACGATCCATTCGATCTCCGAGTACTCGGCATGGAGATCGGCCTGGATGCTCGGCACGGCGACATTGACGATCGTGACGTCGAGCAGGTCCATGAATCCCGCGGCGAGCACGACGGCGAACGCGATCCAGCGGCGGGAGTCGGTGGGGTGATGAGTACTCAGGTCGGGTTCCATGGGGCGCGGGCCTCTCTTCGGGTGGCGGAAAGTGCCGACTCCCAAACTATGCACCTGAAGTGATTGTCAATCAATATGGCAATCATGAAAGGTGCGTTAATGCTACGATCGGTCCGTGACCGAAGCCGATCCGACGCCGCTGTCCGACCATGTCGCCTTTCTCGTCGGCCAGCTCGGGTTCCATGCCGCGTACCGGTTCGGTGACGGATTGGCCCCGCTCGGTATCGGTCCTCGGCATTTCGGCACGCTGCGGGTGCTGCGCGACCACGACGGCCAGTCGCAACAGCAGCTGTGTGAGACGCTCGGCATCCACCGCAACGTGATGGTCGGGCTGGTCGACGAGCTGGAGAAGCGCGGGCTGGTCGAGCGGCGCAAACATCCGGCCGACCGGCGGGCGCACGCTGTCTATCTGCTCCCCGCCGCGCATGATCTGCTGGCTCGGGCTCAGCAGGTCGTCGACGAGTTGGAGGCCGACCTGCTGCGCGAGTTCGATGTGGCGGAGCGCACAACCCTGTTGCGGCTGCTGCAGAAGCTCGCGGCGACGAATGGGTTGGAGCGGGGCGTGCACCCCGGACTTACTCGCTGAGCGCTCGCCCCTCGGCAGCGTCGCGGTGGCGCGCAACGGATTCGGGGACGTTCGTCGACAGCGCGCCGGTAGGTGCGGGGGATGGGTGTCGCCGTCCGGGAATTAATCGCGCGAGTCGTCCGTTGAGCATTGCGACAAGATTGAGTGTGATCGACTCAAGTTTCGGTTGACTCCCGGCCTCCTGCCGATGCAGGATTGAGCCGACCACGCTCAGTGTTGCTGGGGCCGTGCTCCGTGAGGTGCGAGGGGCGAGGTCTTGCGGCGTCCGGTATGGGCGCCGAAGGGCGGTTGTTCGCCCAGCACCGACACAGATTGGTACGTCAACTAGGAGGAAACACAATGGCTCGTGCGGTCGGAATCGACCTCGGGACCACGAACTCGGTCGTCGCCGTTCTCGAAGGCGGCGAGCCGGTCGTCGTAGCGAACTCGGAAGGATCGCGCACCACCCCGTCGGTCGTCGCGTTCGCGAAGAACGGCGAGGTGCTGGTCGGCCAGCCGGCGAAGAATCAGGCCGTCACCAACGTCGACCGCACCATTCGCTCCGTCAAGCGGCACATCGGCACCGACTGGTCGGTGGACATCGACGCCAAGAAGTACACCGCGCAGGAGATCAGCGCCCGCGTGCTGATGAAGCTGAAGCGCGACGCCGAGGCCTACCTCGGTGAGGAGATCACCGACGCGGTGATCACCGTGCCCGCCTACTTCGAGGACTCGCAGCGTCAGGCGACCAAGGAGGCAGGCCAGATCGCGGGCATGAACGTGCTCCGCATCGTCAACGAGCCCACCGCGGCCGCGCTCGCGTACGGCCTGGACAAGGGCGACAAGGAGCAGACCATCCTGGTCTTCGACCTCGGTGGCGGCACCTTCGACGTCTCGCTGCTGGAGATCGGCGAGGGCGTCGTCGAGGTCCGCGCCACCTCCGGCGACAACCACCTCGGTGGTGACGACTGGGACGAGCGGGTCGTGAAGTGGCTGGTCGACAAGTTCAAGGCCAGCTCGGGCATCGACCTGACCAAGGACAAGATGGCCATGCAGCGGCTGCGTGAGGCCGCCGAGAAGGCCAAGATCGAGCTGAGCTCCTCGCAGAGCACCTCGATCAACCTGCCCTACATCACCGTCGACGCGGACAAGAACCCGCTGTTCCTCGACGAGCAGCTGACCCGCGCCGAGTTCCAGAAGATCACCTCGGACCTGCTCGATCGCACCCGCGCGCCGTTCCAGTCCGTGATCAAGGACGCGGGCATCAAGGTGGCCGACATCGACCACGTCGTGCTCGTCGGCGGTTCCACCCGCATGCCCGCCGTCACCGAACTGGTGCGCGAGCTCACCGGTGGCAAGGAGCCCAACAAGGGCGTGAACCCGGACGAGGTCGTCGCCGTCGGCGCCGCGCTGCAGGCCGGCGTGCTCAAGGGTGAGGTCAAGGACGTCCTGCTGCTGGACGTGACCCCGCTGTCGCTGGGCATCGAGACCAAGGGCGGCGTGATGACCAAGCTCATCGAGCGCAACACCACCATCCCGACCAAGCGCTCGGAGACCTTCACCACCGCCGACGACAACCAGCCGTCGGTGCAGATCCAGGTGTTCCAGGGCGAGCGCGAGATCGCCTCGCACAACAAGCTGCTCGGCTCCTTCGAGCTGACCGGCATCCCGCCTGCCCCGCGCGGCGTGCCGCAGATCGAGGTCACCTTCGACATCGACGCCAACGGCATCGTGCACGTCACCGCGAAGGACAAGGGCACCGGCAAGGAGAACACGATCAAGATCCAGGACGGCTCCGGCCTGTCCAAGGAGGAGATCGACCGGATGGTGAAGGACGCCGAGGCGCACGCCGCCGAGGACAAGGCCCGCCGCGAGGAGGCCGAGACCCGCAACCAGGCCGAGTCGCTGGTGCACCAGACCGAGAAGTTCATCAAGGAGAACGAGGACAAGGTCCCCGCGGACGTCAAGACCAAGGTCGAGGCGGCCATCGCCGAGGCGAGCGAGGCTCTGAAGGGCACCGACATCGCCGCGGTCAAGGCGGCCGTGGAGAAGCTGGCGACCGAGTCGCAGGCGCTCGGCCAGGCCATCTACGAGGCCTCGGCCGCGGATGCCGCGGCCTCCGGCAACGGTGCGGCGTCGAGCGCCGCGTCGGATGACCAGGTCGTGGACGCCGAGGTTGTGGACGAGCCGGTCGACACGGAGAAGAAGTGAGCGAGGCAAACGCCGAGAAGGAACCGATCACCTTCGTCGACAACCGGAAGATCGACCCGGAGACCGGGGAGATTCGCGAACCGGCCGCGGACAACGGCGCCGCGGCCGGCCCGGCGCCGGAGTCGGGCAACGGCGCTGAACTGGACAACGGCCTGGATGCTCAGACGCTCGCCGACACCATCAGCGGCGAACTGGCCGAGCGCACCGCCGATCTGCAGCGGCTGACCGCGGAGTACGCCAACTACCGGCGCCGGGTCGAGCGCGACCGCAAGACCGCGATCGACACCGCCAAGGCGTCGGTGGTCACCGAATTGCTGGGTGTGCTCGACGATCTCGACCGGGCGCGGGCGCACGGCGACCTGGAGTCGGGCCCGCTGAGGTCGGTGGCCGACAAGCTGGCAGTCGCGCTGCAAAAGCAGGGTCTCGAGGAGTTCGGTTCGGAGGGCGAGTCTTTCGATCCGACCCTGCACGAGGCCGTGCAGCACGAGGGTTCCGGCCACGATCCGGTGATCGGCATCGTCATGCGCAAGGGCTATCGCTTCGGCGATAGGGTGCTTCGGCATGCGCTGGTCGGGGTAACCGATGGCGTGGCCGATCTGACGGAAGCCGGCGAGGCGGAGACCGCCGATCGGGTGACAGAAGAGGCATCGGACGTTGATGCCGGCGCGAACGACAACTGAGGACGCGAGAGGAGGAGATGCTCGGTGAGCCAACGGGAGTGGATCGAAAAGGACTTCTACAAGGAGCTGGGTGTTTCCTCCACTGCCTCGCAGGACGAGATCAAGAAGGCCTACCGCAAGCTCGCACGCGACTTGCACCCGGACGCCAATCCCGGTGATACCAAAGCCGAGGAGCGGTTCAAGACCGTCAGCGAGGCGCATGCCGTGCTGTCGGATCCGGCCAAGCGCAAGGAGTACGACGACACGCGCAAGCTCTTCGCGGGCGGCGGATACAGCCGGGGCGGATTCGGTTCCGGCGCGGGCGGGTTCTCGCAGGAGTTCAACCTCGGGGACATCTTCGGCGGCACGACCGCAGGCGACGGTGGCCTCGGCGACCTGCTCGGCGGTCTGTTCAACCGGGGCGGCACGCGGACCTCGAGCCGCCCCCGGCGCGGCTCCGACGTCGAGACCGAGACGACCCTCGGTTTCCGGGAGGCGGCCCAGGGCGTCACGGTTCCGCTGCGGATGACCAGCCCCTCGCCGTGCACCACGTGTCACGGCAGCGGCGCGAAGCCGGGGACGAGTCCGCGAGTCTGCCCGGTCTGCAATGGAAACGGCGTGGTCAGCCGCAACCAGGGCGCGTTCGGCTTCAGCGAGCCGTGCGACGAATGCCGGGGCAGCGGTTCGATCATCGACGATCCGTGCGCCGACTGCCGCGGCAGCGGAATCCAGAACCGCACACGCACCATCACGGTGCGGATCCCCCCTGGGGTCGGTGACGGGCAACGGATCCGCTTGGCCGGTCAGGGCGAGGCGGGGCTGCGCGGGGCGCCCTCGGGCGACCTCTATGTCACCGTCCACGTCAGCCAGGACAAGGTCTTCGGCCGCAGCGGCGACGACCTGACCCTGGTGCTTCCGGTCAGCTACAGCGAATTGGTGCTCGGCACTACGGTTTCGGTGCCCACGCTGGAGGGCCGGGTCGGCGTCAAAGTGCCGCCGGGCACCGCCGACGGCCGTATCCTGCGAGTGCGCGGCCGCGGCGTGCCCAAGCGCGGCGGCGGCGCGGGTGACCTGCTGGTGACCGTGAAGGTGGCGGTGCCGCAGAAACTGGACAGTGACGCCGTGGATGCGCTCAAGCGCTACCAGGAGGCCGAGCGGGCCGGTGGTTTCGATCCACGTGCGGGATGGGCAGGTGCGTGATGTCCTCTGAACCGAAGAAGGCGTCCGGTGGGGCGCGCGCCGAGTTCTTCATGATCTCGGTGGCGGCCCAGCTGGCCGGCATGCACGCGCAGACGCTGCGCACGTATGACCGTCTGGGACTGGTTACGCCGCAACGCACTTCGGGCGGCGGGCGGCGCTACTCGGCCAGGGACGTGGAGCTGCTGCGCGAGGTGCAGCGGCTGTCCCAGGACGAGGGCGTCAACCTGGCGGGCATCAAACGCATCATCGAACTGACCAATCAGGTGGAGGAGCTGCGCCAGCAGGTCGCCGAGCTGTCGGCCGAGCTGGAGCGGATGCGGGCGGGCTACCGTCCCGATCTCTCGCCTCCGCAACGCAGTACCGCGTTGGTCGTCTGGCAGCCGCGCAATCGCCGCGACGACAGCCACCGACGACGGTAACGACACCATCAGGCCCCCGGACGCCGATCGCGCATCGCGATCCGAGTCCGGGGGCCTTGTCGTTCCGGTATGGACGCAGTGATTTGCTGGCGGTAAACCGGGATATGTACGTCGTATATCGTACAAATCACGCGATTTTCACTCGAATCGCCTGGGCGTTTTCACCATAGATTGGTCGACGGTATCGGCGGCGTCCGGATGTTCCGTGATCGCGTCAACAGTTCCAGTGTTGCCCCACAGTCGCTGGAACAGACCGATCGGGACGGAATTTCCCAAGGGGGCCTTGCAAATTCGGCGGTAAGTCGGCCGATTTTGCGCCAGATCCGCCGTCTTGCAGTCGGTTTCTCTGGCGTGTCTCGCTTTCCGCCCTCGTTTTGCCGAAATTGCACGCGTGATGTTCCATCGAAACATTCCGTAGCTGGCAAACCTCGCCTACACTCCTTGCCATCGGCTGCTGTCGAGTGGCCCCGCAGCACCTCACTCGCCGGCATGGTTCGTGTACTAGTGCGAAATGGGGTTGTGAGAGCAATGGATTCACGCACTGTCGCTTTGATCAGAACCACATTCAAGGCGGTTGCTGCGGAGGATGGGGGGCCGGAAAAACTGGCCAGATCGTTCTACGCGATCTTGTTCACCGACTACCCGCACGTCCGCGATTTCTTTCCGGCCGCGATGGACTCCCAGCGCGATCGCCTGGTCAAGGCGATCTCCTATGCGCTGGACCGGTTGGAGGAGCCCGAGAAGCTCCTACCCTTCCTCGCCCAATTGGGCAGGGACCACCGCAAATACGGCGTGCAGGCCGTGCACTACAGCGCCGTGGCCACCGCGCTGAAGACGGCCGTCAAGGTGTTCGCGGGAACCGAGATGTGGACCGACGAGGTCGACCGGGCCTGGGACGAGGGCCTGAAGATCATCTCCGACACCATGATCGGCGCGGCGGACAAGGAGAGCACGCCGCCGGTGTGGACCGGCACCGTCATCGAGCGGCGCCAAGTGCTGCGCAACCTGATCATCGTCCGGCTGCAACTCGACCAGCCGATGCGGTATGCCGCGGGCCAGTACCTGAGCGTGCAGATTCCGTCGCGGCCGCGGATGTGGCGGTACCTCTCGCCCGCCGTGCCCGCGAACGCCAACGGTGAGATCGAATTCCACATCCGGGGCGTACTCGGCGGCTGGGTCAGTTCGGCCATCGTCGCCCAGACCGCCGTCGGCGACCAGTGGCTGCTCGGCTCGCCGCTCGGTGGACTCGGTATCCCGCGCAACACCAAGCGCAAGATGCTGATGGTCGGCTGCGGCACCGGCCTCGCGCCGCTGCGCGCGCAGCTCATGGCGATGGCGCAGCGGCGAACCAATCCCAAGGTGCACCTGTTCATCGGGGGCCACCATCCGTGCGACCTCTACGATCTGGACACGTTGAACGACCTGGCGTTGGCCAACCGCTGGCTCACCGTCACGCCGGTGACCGAGCACGAGGACAACCCGTGGTGGCACGTCGAACCCGACGAGCCGCGCGGCCCGTGGCCCAGCCTGGAGCCGCGGGTCATCGGGCAGATCGGCAAGGTCGTCGCGAGCTTCGGTCCCTGGGCCGACCGGGACGTGCAGATCGTCGGTTCGCCCTCGATGGTGCAGACCACGAAGTTCCGCCTCATGGCGGCGGGCACCATGGCCAAGAACATCCGCCACGACCCGCTGTTCTGACTTTGTCGCCGAGCTTGTTCAGATTCCTTCGAATTGGATCAATTCCGCTGGGGTGCCCGTTTCGAGCAGGCGCTCGACGGTGGTCTGCACCATCGCGGGGGAGCCGCAGACCAGCACCTGGTGGTCGGAGAACGCGCCGTGCGAGCTGACCACATCGGCGAGCGTGCCGTACAGCAGATCGTCGGGTGGGAAGCCGATGTCCACGCGGGACTGCTCGTACCACTCGTCCACCCAGTCCGGGTCCTCCGGGCTTTCCACCACGGGAATCACGGTGAGCCAGGGCAATTCACCGGCCAGCAGGTACAGCATGTCCTCGGCATACAGGTCGCGCGGGTATCGACCGCCGACGAACAGATAGGTGCGCGGCGGCTCAGGCTTCCTGGCCAGATCGAGGATCTGCGCGCGCATCGGCGCCAATCCCGTACCGCCCGCGATCATCACCACCTCGGCGCCGTCCGGGTCCACCCAGAATCCGCCGAGCGGGGCGCTGATCCGCCACTCGTCGCCGGGCTGGGTGTCGGCCACGATCGCGCCGCTGCACCAGCCGCCGGGCACCGTGCGCACGTGGAACTCCAGTTTGCCGTCCAGCGAGGGCGGCAGCGCCGGGGAGAGCCTGCGCCGCACACCGGGGTGCTGCGGCACCAGCACATCGACGGACTGGCCCGCGGCGAACGGCACGAACTCGCCGATCAACCGGATCACCGCGAGGTCGTGCCGCAGCCGATGATGGCCGACTACGGTCGAGGTCCACTCCGGCGCCTTATGCGCACCGTTACCGAGCATGCTCGGATCCCCCACCGGGGCCTCCTTTGTTTACACAGGGTCGCAGCTGATGATCCGTTCGGGCGTTCCGACGGCGATGAGCGCGCGCCGGGTGTCCGCGATCATGCGCGCCGACCCGGCGATCTGGATCTGCCGGTCCGCCCACGCGCCGAAGCTCGCGACCACGGCGCCCAGGTTACCGATCAGCCGCCGGTGCATGCCGTACGGTGCGTCCTGCGCTGGATGCGGGTACCACCACGGGTTGGTCTTCTGCTCGCACACCGGAACGATGGTCAGCCACGGGTTGCTCTGCGACAGCTGCCACATGTTCTCCACGTCGTACAGGTCGCAGGGGTAGCGGCCGCCGATGAAGAAGTGCACCCGCGGGTTGATGCCGCGCTGGCCCATCTCGATCAGCTGGGCGCGCAGCGGGGCGATGCCGGTTCCCGCGCCGATCATCAGCACGTCACGGCCGCTGTCCCGTTCGACGTGCAGGCCGCCCAGCGGTCCGGCGATCTGCCACCGGTCGCCGACCCTGGTCTCGTTGACGATCGCGGGGCTCACCCACCCGCCGCGGATCTTGCGCACGTGGAACTCGATCTCGCCATATGGATTGGACGGGATCGCCGGGGAGAGATAACGCCACATCTTCGGGCGCTGCGGCACGCAGACCGGTACGTACTGCCCGGCCTGGTAGGGCACCGGTCCGTCGGACTGCAAGCGCACGATCGCCAGGTCCTCCAGCACGCGGCGGTGACCGACCACGGTCGCCTCCCAGTACGGCTGGGACTTGTCGGAGTTGGCGCCGATGGCCATGGACGCGGAGATCAGGATGGTGATGTCACGCCAGCCTTCCTCCAGGCCGCGGTGCCAGGCGGCGCCGTTGTAGACCCGGAACGCGGCCAGCAGGGCGCGCCCGGCGATGTCGTAGTGCGCGGCCTCGACGCCGAATTTGCGGTGGTCGCGGGCGAGTTGTTCCAGGAACTTCTGGGCCCGGTCCCAGTCCTCCAAGTGGTCGAGCACGTACTGGATGGCCGTGGCTATCCGCTTTGCCTGCATGTCCATGGCGGGCGGGAACAACTCCCGCAGCCGGGGGTTCTCGGCGAACAAGTGTCCGTAGAACGCACTGACCAACCGCTCGGGTCCATTCGGCGATTCGATCACCGAACGAAAATTGGCGCGGACCAGCGCAGCCGAACGCGCATCCACGACGTCGAGCTTCCTTTCCCTGTAGTTCTGCCCGGGGACATACCCGTTACCGGCGGTCTCCCGCCGACAAGTATCCCCGAAAATGCCGTGGTCGTGTTGGGTATAAGGCGTAAGACCCGGCCGAACGGTAATCGGTGGGCAAACGGCGGTGTCGCTGACCCGCCCCCTGCGGGGCGTCGCGGACGAGCCGCACCGAAACCCTCGCCGCGTCGTCGCGGTGAAACGGCCGGTCAGCCCCCGGCGGCAGCACGGACCGCGGGCACGACCTGCTCGGTATAACGACGGATCTGCTCGACCGGTTCCCCGTCGGTCGGCCAGAAGACGAATCCGTCGATCCGCTGGTCGCGGTGCAGCGCCAGCAGGTCGTCGACCCAGCGCTCGGGCGGGCCCTCGAGGAAGCCCTGGTCGGCTCCGTCCGCGGTGATGGTCCCGGACACGTTGTAGACCCGCCGCACCTCGAGCGGGTCCCGGTCGGCCGCCGCAGCGGCGTCGTCGATGCGCCTGCCCGCTTCGGCGAGCAACTCCGGCGGCGCCCACGCGGCCGATGGCACCCAGCCGTCGGCGAGGCGACCGGTCAGCTCGAGCATGCGCGGTCCTTTCGCGCCGACCCAGATGCCGGGATGGTGGCGCGGGCGTGGGCCGGGGTGAGCGCCGGCGAGCGAGTAGAAGACGCCCGGTACGCGGACCGATCGTTCGTCGCTCCACATCGCCCGGATCACCGCGATCGCCTCGGCCAGGGCTCGCACCGCCTCGCCGCCGGTCCGGCGCGGCCCGCCCATCCCGGCGACGGCATCCCAGAAGGCGCCTGCGCCGAGGCCGAGATGGATCCGGCCGTCGCTGACGATGTCGAGAGAAGCCACCGATTTCGCGAGAATCGCGGGGTCACGCAATGGAAGATTGGCCACGTCGGGGAAGAAGCTCACCCGCGTTGTGCGCGCAGCGAGTGCGGTGATCAGCGTCCAGGTGTCCATGAATCGGCGCTGGTAGGGATGGTCCTGAATGCCGATCAGGTCGAGCCCGGACTCGTCGGCATACGCGCTCAGCTCGGTGAGCTGCCGGTAGTTGTCGGCTTCGGGGATCAGGAACAGGCCGAATTCGGGCGGTCGAGTGCTCACGCACACCTCCGGGCGGTCTCGCGGGGCGTCGATCCAGGGCCGGAGGTGGCGCTCAAATGGCGAGCACGGTCTTGCCGCGCGCGCCGGGCGCGCCGATGACCGCGGGGCCCTCCGCGAGCGGAACGGTCGCGTCGATCGGCACCACCACGTCGCCTGCCGCGACCCGCTGGATGAGCCGGGCCAATTCGGGAGCTTTGCCTTTGGATTCGATGTTGCCGCCCTTGATGGACCGCGCGCGCAAGGCGTCCTCGTCGGCGGCGAAGGTAGTGGAGTAGACCGTCCCGCCCTCGCGGACGAGGCTGGTCAGCTCTGCGAGCGCCTCGGGCGCGCTCACCAGGTCGAACAGGACGTCGATGCCCTCGGGATGGGAGGCGAGAACTTGGTCGCGCACCGGGCCCGCGGTGTAGTCGACCGTCTCGGCCGCACCGAGGCGGGTCATCTGGTCGGCGGAGTCGCCCCGCGCCGTCGCGATGACGTGCGCGCCCGCGATATTGGCCAGTTGCACCAGGAACGAGCCGACGCCACCGGTGGCGCCCACGATCAGCACGGTCTGGCCGGGTTGGATATTGGTGGCGTCCACGAGATCCTGCGCGGTGACCCCCGCGGTCGGCAACGCCGCGGCCTGGACGGTCGGGACGCCGACCGGGATCGGCACCAGCGTGCCGCCTTCGGGCAGCACCGCGAACTCGGCGAAGCTGCCGTGGCCGACCGGCGGTGTGAGGAACTTGCCCACCACCCGGTCGCCGACCGCGAACCGGCTGACGCCCGCGCCCAAGGTGGCCACGGTGCCCGCGCCGTCCACCCCGAGGATTACCGGAAAATCGTGCGGCAGCCTGCCGTCCAGTATTCCGGCGGCCACCTTCTGGTCGAAGGGGTTCACCCCCGCCGCCTGGAGTTGCACCCGCACGGTTCCCGGCCCCGGCTCGGGTATCGGCATCTCGGCTAGCTCCGGTGTCGCTCCGAACTTCCGTACCACGATCGCGCGCATCCGTTGGCTCCTCGACTAGGGCTGAATAGTGATGCATCGACTGACGGCCGTGGCCATCGTAGGCACCTGAAGGCCGCCGACGTGCGCAATCACCGCATTCGGCGGTGTCGGATTCATCGCTTTCGCGCATGCTGGAGCCGAGGGTCCGCGCGGTGCGGGCACGCGTTCATGCTCGGAGGCGAGAACTCGGGTAACCACGCAGGTCCCGGGCATGCGAGCAGTACACGGCACGAGCGTCGGAACCGGCTCGGCGAAAGGCTAAACTTGAGCGGAACAGACTCAATCTTTTCGGCGTTGGATGGTTAGGAACGGTGCCGAGCCGGCTGGTGGTTGTGCGAGATCGCTGGGTGCCGTGCGAATCGACTAGTAGGAAGGTGACTCGTGGACTCGTTCAATCCCACCACCAAGACCCAGGCGGCCCTGACCGCCGCACTGCAGGCGGCCTCCGCCGCGGGCAATCCGGAGATCCGTCCGGCGCACTTGCTGGTGGCGTTGCTGGATCAGACCGACGGCATCGCCGCGCCCTTGCTGAAGGCGGTCGGAACGGATCCGGCGGCCGTGCGACGCGAGGCACAGGACATCGTGGACCGGCTGCCGAGGGCCACCGGCGCCACCACATCGCCCCAGCTGGGCCGGGAAGCGCTCGCCGCGATCACCGCAGGCCAGCGCCTGGCCACCGAACTCGGTGACGAGTACGTCTCCACCGAGCACGTCATGGTCGGTCTCGCCGACGGCGACTCCGACGTGACGATGCTGCTCGAGAAGTACGGCGCCACCGCCGACGCGCTGCGATCGGCGTTCACCGCCGTGCGCGGCAGCGCGAGGGTGACCAGCCCCGATCCGGAAGGCACCTACCAGGCGCTGGAGAAGTACTCCACCGACCTCACCGATGCCGCCCGCACCGGCAAGCTCGACCCGGTGATCGGCCGGGACACCGAGATCCGCCGTGTGGTCCAGGTTTTGAGCCGCCGCACCAAGAACAACCCGGTGCTGATCGGCGAGCCCGGCGTCGGCAAGACCGCGATCGTCGAGGGCCTGGCCCAGCGCATCGTCGCGGGCGACGTACCGGAGTCGTTGCGCGGCAAGTCCGTCGTGGCGCTGGACCTCGGCGCGATGGTCGCCGGCGCGAAGTACCGCGGCGAATTCGAGGAACGGCTCAAGGCCGTGCTGGAGGACATCAAGAACAGCGCGGGCCAGATCATCACCTTCATCGACGAGCTGCACACCATCGTGGGCGCAGGCGCCACCGGGGAATCGGCGATGGACGCGGGCAACATGATCAAGCCGATGCTGGCCCGCGGTGAGCTTCGCCTGGTCGGCGCGACGACGCTGGATGAGTACCGCAAGCACGTCGAGAAGGATGCCGCTTTGGAGCGGCGCTTCCAGCAGGTCATGGTCGGGGAGCCGTCGGTGGAGGACACCATCGGCATCCTGCGTGGCATCAAGGACCGCTACGAGGTGCACCACGGCGTGCGCATCACCGACTCCGCGCTGGTCGCCGCGGCCACGCTGTCGGACCGCTACATCACCTCCCGGTTCCTGCCGGACAAGGCGATCGACCTGGTCGACGAGTCCGCATCGCGGTTGCGCATGGAGATCGACTCCCGCCCGGTGGAGATCGACGAGGTGGAGCGTGCGGTGCGGCGCTTGGAGATCGAAGAGGTCGCCTTGAGCAAGGAGACCGACGAGGCCTCCAAGCAGCGGCTGGACAAGCTGCGCGCCGAACTGGCCGACTCCAGGGAGCGGCTCAATCAGCTGACCACCCGCTGGCAGAACGAGAAGAACGCGATCGACCAGGTGCGTGCGCTGAAGGAGCAGTTGGAAGCGCTGCGCGGCGAATCGGAGCGCGCCGAGCGCGACGGTGATCTGGGCAAGGCGGCCGAGCTGCGCTACGGGCGCATCCCCGCGCTGGAGAAGCAGTTCGCCGAGGCCGAAAAGTCTTCTGCCGCCGCAGGGGACGGCGAGGTCATGCTCAAGGAGGAGGTCGGCCCCGACGACATCGCCGAGGTGGTGTCCTCGTGGACCGGCATCCCGGTGGGCCGGATGCTGGAAGGCGAGACGCAGAAACTGCTGCGCATGGAGCAGGAGCTGGGGCGTCGCGTGGTGGGACAGGCCGAGGCGGTGCGGGCGGTGTCCGACGCGGTGCGCCGGTCGCGCGCCGGTGTCGCCGACCCGAACCGCCCGACCGGCTCGTTCATGTTCCTCGGCCCGACCGGTGTCGGCAAAACCGAACTGGCGAAGGCCTTGGCGGACTTCCTGTTCGACGACGAGCGCGCCATGGTCCGCATCGACATGAGCGAGTACAGCGAGAAGCACTCGGTCGCCCGGCTGGTCGGCGCACCGCCCGGTTACGTCGGCTACGACCAGGGTGGCCAGCTCACCGAGGCGGTGCGGCGCAGGCCCTACACGGTGGTGCTGTTCGACGAGATCGAGAAGGCGCACCCGGACGTGTTCGACATCCTGCTACAGGTGCTCGACGAGGGCAGGCTCACCGACGGCCAGGGTCGTACCGTGGACTTCCGCAACACGATCCTCATCCTCACCTCCAACCTGGGTGCGGGTGGTGATCGCGAGTTCGTGATGAACGCGGTCCGTTCGGCGTTCAAGCCGGAGTTCCTCAACCGCCTGGACGACGTGGTCATCTTCCACGCTCTCGACGAGGAGCAGCTGGAGAGCATCGTCGACATCCAGCTCGACCAGCTGCAGAAGCGGTTGGCGCAGCGCAGGCTGAAGCTGGACGTCAGCGATTCGGCCAGGTTCTGGCTGGCGGTCCGCGGCTACGACCCGGCCTACGGTGCCCGCCCGCTGCGCAGGCTGATCCAGCAGGCCATCGGCGACACCCTCGCCAAGGAGCTGCTCGCCGGGGAGGTCGCCGACGGCGACAACGTCAAGGTGAGCGTCTCGCCGGACGGCGACGGCCTGATCGTCGGCAGGTAGTCCGCGGGCTCAGCGCGAAGTCTCGGTGCGTCGCTCCTCGACGGGGAGCGACGCACCGAACGGCAGTCGGGTCGATCTGCCGGTGTAGGTCGCGCCCACCGCGAGCAGCAGCATGGCTACCGGCAGAAGCCATGCCGTGACGGCGGTGCCCAACACACTCAGCACATAGCCGGCGAGCAACGCGCCGAGGGCGACGGCGCCATCCGTGACGAGCGCGACGGTGCCGACCGCCCGGCCGAGCGTGTCCTCGGGGACGGTGTTCACCCGGAAAATCGTCAGCGCCACGTTGACAACAGTGCCGACCGCGCCGACACCGAACCAGCACACTCCCAGCACCACCGGATTCGAGGTGAGCGCCATCGGCAGCAGCAGTGCCGCCCATGCCCACAGCGACCCCCGGTACACCCGCTGGGCGGTGAACCGGCCGGTCAGCCAGGATGCTGCGAACGAGCCCAGAATCCCGCCGACGCCCGCCGCGCCGAGCACGACGCCGACCGTCCACACCGGACGGCCCGCGTGCTCGATCTCCACGATCAGCAACAGGATGACGATCTGGATGACCATGTTCGACATCCCGCTGATCAGGGTCGAGGCACGCAGGAACGGTTCGGTCCACACCACCCGGGCACCCGCCGCGGCCAGGCTCCAACTCCCGCGGACGGTGCGGTGTTCGGCCCCGCCACGCGCCGCGAAGTTCCCGCGGATCGCCGAAAGCGTGGCCAGGCAGCAGACATACGACACGGCGTTCGCCGCGAACGGCAACCAGCGGGCAACCCCATAGCCGGCGGCGCCGACCGCGCGACCGATCACGACGCCGATCGGCTGCTCGGCTTCGAGGAAGGAGAACGCGGTCGGGCGCTGGTCCGCCGCGACGATATCGCGAACCGCGCCCAGCTCGCTGAGGCTGAAGAAGACGTACGCGCTGCCCTCGACGAAGGCGGTGACCACGAGGATCAGCCCGGGATTCGGCAGTCCGAGCACGACCACCGATGCGGCCAGCGCGGTCGCCGTCAGCCCGGCCAATTGGCACACCAGCATGATGCGCCGCCGGTCCCAGCAGTCCGCGGCGATGCCCGCCGGTATCTGCAAGATCAGACTCGGCACGGTGATCGCGAATCCGACCCAGCCCGCGAGCGCAGGTGACCCGGTGATCGACAGCGCGAGCAGCGGGTAGGCGATGCGGACACCGTAGCTGCCGACCAGCGAGGTCGCGTTGCCCGACCACAGCAGCAGGAAATCCCGGTTGGCGAAGATCCCGGGTCCGCTCATCCGCCCGCTGCCGCGGTCATGTCCGCCCTGACCCTGGACTCGACGTGACGAATCAACTTCTCCAGGTCGGCGCAATACACCGACGGGTTGCGGAAGCCGGTGTGCTCGCGGTACCGGTGGGCGTAATGCCCGCCGCCACAGACCTTGTGCACCGGACAGGACCGACAGGTGTCGCTCAGCGCCTCGATCCCGATCTGCCTGGCCACCACCGACGGGTCCCAGAGCGCTCGGTCCAGCGGATTCCCGCCCTGCGCGGCGTGGATCCTGGTGGCGCCCGCGAACGCCGACTTCAGCGCGTCGACCTGCTCCAAGGTGCCGTCGGTCTCGATCACGGCGAGCCGGATCGGCGACAGCCCAACGGATTCCGATCCACCGTGACCGCCGAGCAGCAGCTCGATCACGTCGTCGAAGAGCCGGACCCTGGTCTCCAAGGCCGGGGCGTCATACCAGCGGTCGAAGATCGCGATCAACCAGTCGGCGTAGGGCGTCGCGGCGGTGTCTTCGGTCTTCGCCGGCGGCGGAGTAGCCCAATTCGCATGCGGTAAGAGGAAGTCGATGTCCGGCGGTGCGAATCCGACCAGTGCCTCGTAGGTTTCGATCGGGTCGTTCGCGACATCGATCGTGCACAGCAGGCCGGAGTACAGATGCCGGTGGCCGCCGCGGTCATGCCGCCCAGGTTCCCGGCGACCCACGCCGCGATCGCCGCGTGGATCAGCGACTCCGCCGCCCGCTCGGGTGCTGTCGAGGCGATCTCGGTGGCCGCCGCGAACAGCAGCGTATGCGCTTCGCGCAAGGAGCCGCGTTCGAGTTCGATGCGGGCTCGAACAGCGGCCGAACGTGCGCGTCCAGCCGGGCACGTGGCCGGTGCCCCGTCCAGCTCGCCGGCCAGCCGGAG
>NZ_BDBA01000197.1 GCF_001612745.1 Nocardia amamiensis NBRC 102102
CGGGTCGAGCGGCCGATGCCCTATATCCGTGACTCGTTCTGGCGTGGCCGGGAATGGACGTCGCTGCAGCAGATGCAGGACGCGGCCCTCGAATGGTGCCGGGAGGTGGCCGGTGCCCGGTCGTGTCGGCCACTCGATGGTGCGTCGCCGATATCGGTTTCCCGGCGATCGAGGCGGAGGCGTTGATTGCGTTGCTGCGCAAGCACTTTGTGCTCGCGGACTGGACGACAGGCACTGTAGGGCCGGATATTCATGTCAAGGTCGGCAAAGCCTTGTATTCGGTTCCGTGGCGGCATATCGGCCGCAAGGTGGATGCCCGGTCGACGTATTCGATGGTGCAGATCTTCGACAAGGGCGAGCTGATCGCCACGCACGTGCGTAAACCGTTCGGCAAGCAGTCCGACCTGTCGCACTACCCGCCGGAAAAGATCGCTTTCGCCATGCGGGGACCGACCTGGTGCCGCAACCGCGCCAACGAGATCGGTGAATCGACCGTCGCAGTTATCGCCGAATTGCTGTCGGAGAACGCGCTTTTCCGGCTGCGGGCCGCCCAAGGAGTGCTTGGGCTGGCCGACAAACACGGCGCTGCCCGGCTCGAACTGGCCTGCGCCAAAGCGATCACGGTCGGCGACCCGTCCTATCGGACCATCAAGGGCATCCTGGTCGCCGGGCTGGAGGCCGATCCGCCACCTCCATCGACCGGTGATGGAGGTGCTGCGGCGTTCCTGCATGGTCCTTCGCGGCTGTTTCGCAACGTCGTGGCCCTGCCCAACCCGAACAGTCCGGCCGCTATCGCCGCCACCGCGAACGCCGACCGGGACGATGACGCCCGTGACGGCGCCGGGGACCGTGACCGTGGCGAGGGGGTGTCGGCATGATCGTCGACGTCGCCCTCGAACAAGCCTTGCGAACGTTGAAGCTGTCGGGGATGTTGCAGACCCTCGAATCCCGTCTCGCCCAGGCCCGCGCTGGGGATCTCGGGCATATCGAGTTCCTGCAGGTCCTCTGTCACGACGAGATCGCCCGACGCGAATCCCAATCAATCGCTCGCCGCATCCGCCGCGCCCAGTTCGAGCAACAACTCACCCTGGAGCAGTTCGACTTCGCTGCCTCCCCGAAACTGCCCGCCGCGCAGATCCGCGACCTCGCGGCACTGCGGTGGCTGCCGGTCGGTGAATCGGTCGTGCTCTACGGACCTGTCGGAGTCGGGAAAACCCATGTGGCACAAGGACTTGGGCATCTAGCGATCCGTCAGGGCGCCGAGGTCCGGTTCATGAAAACCAGCCGCCTCCTCGCGACGCTGGCCGGTGGTCACGCCGACCGCACCTGGGACAAACGGCTGCGCGAGTTCGTCCGGCCAGCCGTGCTCATTCTCGATGACTTCGGTATGCGGGAACTCACCGCCACCCAAGCCGACGACCTCTACGAACTGATCTCCGAACGCGCCGCCGCCGGCGGCTCCATGGTGCTCACATCCAACAGGTCACCGGTCGACTGGTATCCGCTGTTCCCGAATCCTGTTGTCGCTGAATCCCTCCTGGACAGGCTCATCAACACCAGCCACCAGGTCTTCATGAACGGGCCGTCCTACCGGCCCAACAAACGCCCCAGCACCAAGAACGAGCCGAAGACCCCACAGAAGGAGGCCATCGGGTAGAACATCAACCAGGACCCACCACCTGCCCAATTACTCGAACGAACGCGGCGGGAATTACGTGAACGTCGACACCACGCGGTTGACCACCGAAATGCTGTCGTCGGGTAGCCGATCAATGGTTCCTGCGTGTCACAGTCCGAGGTCATCGCCTAGCTGCAGACGGATTCGCTCGGCGTGCTGGTCGGTGATCCCTTGGTCGATGTCGTCGACTGGTTCGGTGTGCTGGCGATGGCGTTGTTCGTGCGCGAGTTGAGCGGGGTAGAGGGCGCGGCGTCGGTCTTGTTCGGCGCGGTACTGGTCGAGTTGTTCGCGGATGTCGGCAATCCGCGTCCGGATTTCCTCGTCAGTGTGGAGTCGCAGGTCGGGGTCGGGTCGGTGCGTGCCTGGGGTGTGTTCGGGTTCGGTGTTCAGCAGTTGGTCCCATCGGTCGGGTCTTCCGGCCAGCAGGATGGCATCGCGGTTGGCTTGGCGGGCGGTGGCGCGGGCGGTGCTGTGATCGCGGCTGCGACTGGCTTGTTCGGTGATCAAGGTGTCGATGCGGTTCTGGAGGGCGCGGCGTTGGCTGCGGCGGTAGCCGGGTGTGGCGTCGAGTGCGGTGCGGGTGTCGGCGAGCTCGGTCGCGACGGCGTGGAAGGCTTTCGCGGCGGCGTGGAGTTGTTGGTCGGCAGCGCGGGCATCGCGAATCGCCTGTTGCGCTGCGATGTGGCGGTGGATGAGTTCGTCGGCGTCTGCCTCGTTGTCGGGGGTGTGTTGGGGCGGGTTGAACAGCAAGGTGTCGGTGTCGGCGAGGGCGAGGCGCTGGTGAAGCTCGTCGATGTGTCGCTCTAGTTGGGCGTCGGTGAGAGCGAACAGCGGATTGTCCACGGTCGGATCGGCGGCGGCGTCGATGGGTCGCGACTCGTGCTCGGCGTCGGGCAGCGGGTGGTTGCGGATCCAGGTTTCGATGGCGGCGCGGTGGGTGGGGTTGCGGGTGGCGCGCCAGTCGCGGCGCAGCATCGCGCGGGCGGCGGGCGCGGGTTGGGTGGCGGTGATGTGGTCGCAGCGGGTAGTGATGTGGTCGGCGGGATCGTGGTCGGGGATGCCGGATTCGCCGGTGTCGCGGCATTCGCCGCACAGGCCGTCGTCGGCGCGGCGCGGTGGTACGGGGGTGGCGTCGGTGCGGGTGCGTTCGAGGCCGCAGGCCACGCATCCCAGCCCGCAGGTGTCGGGGAGGGCGGCGAGGTCGTAGTCGAGCGAGCGATACTTCGCGCGGGCGTCGGGTAGGACTTCGCGGTAGTAGTGATGGGCGACCCCGTCGGGAATCACGGCATCGTAGGGCTGGTCGTCGACATCAGCACGGGTGTCGCGGTATTCCTGCTCGGCTCGGCGGGCGTCGGTCTGCGCGTCGGTGAGGGGGTCGCGGCGTGCGTCGGGGTCGGTGTATTCGTGGCCGTCGCGGGCGGCTTCATGGCGTCGGTCGCGCCGGTAGGCGGGTTCGGTGGGTGTGGTGGCGGGTTGGTAGACGTGCGGATCGGTGACGGGTGTGCACGCGTCGATGAGTGCTCGGTGCTGGGGGAAGCGTTCGCCGGCCCAGCGCAGGCGGGCGCGGGCGACGGAGAAGCTGTGGCGGTAGAGGGTGTCGGCGATGTCGGTAAGGATCGCGCGTTGTTCGTCGGTGGCGATGCCGGTGAGGTCACCGAATGCGGCGAGAGCGGCGGTGATCTTGCCGGTCTGAAATAGTTGCGCCACCCGGCGGATGCCCTCAGGAAGATCGGCCCCGCGTTCATCAGGGTGTGCTGGGCTGGTCACTGGTTCCGGCGGGCGTGTGGGTTCGGGGATGAGGTGCGGGTTGCGGACCTGATCGGGTTCGGGCGGCTGTGGTGGTGGTGTGGTTGTCATCGGCTCGGTTGCGGTGGGTGGTTGGGTGTCGGCGGGTGTGCTGGTTCGTGTGTGAGGGGTGTGGTGGAGCAGGGCGTCGATGCGCCAGGCCAGCGCGGAGGCGAGTTGGTCGGGGCGCAGGCCGGTGGTTTCGTCGGGTTGGGCGGCGAGGAGCAGTTCGTGGGCGGTGGCGAGCAGTTGGTGTGGTGTCCAGTCGGTGCCGGTGGCGCGGTCGATCGCGGCGACCACCCGTGGCCATGCCGGGTCGGCGGTGACGCGGTCGGCGGCGTCATCACCGAGCACGGCGTGGAGATCGGTGATCCAGTCCGGTCGCAGGTTGCGGTGCCCGGCGCCGGTGTCGAGTGCGGAGGGTTCCAGTTCCAGGCGCGACCACAGTGCGGCGGCGGGCATTTCATCGGGCAACGGCCGCCTCGCGGCGGCGTCGGTGAGCAAGGTTTGGATGTCGATTCCGGCGCGGGCGGCGAGGGCGATCTTGTCGGCGAGCACCGGCCAGTACGGGTCGGTGATAATGCGGGCATCGAGGCGCTCGACGGTGTCAGCCCATGTGTTGACCGGTAGGTGGATGTCGCCGAGCGCGTCGGTGACGCGTGCGTCGAGCAGCTGCTGGTGCTCGCGTTCGAGCGCGCTGTAGCGGGGTGGCCCGGTGGGGCGGATGTCGCGGTCGTCGACATGCAAGGCCGCGCGCCAGACCGCGAGCTCACCGAGCAGCCCAGGGTCGGCGCCGACAAGGGGACGCGCCCAGTGCGGGGCGGTACTCGGCGTCCAGTGCTGGGTGTCGCGGCGGATCTGCGTGGCGAGGTCGGCGACGATGCGTGCACGCGGCGCGAGCTGGGTGGCGTCGAAGTCCTCGCGCAGACCGCGCGGGATCCCTGGCGACCATGGCAGTGGTCCGATGCCGGTCGAGTGCGCACCCGAGGGATCCAGACGCCAATCCAGCACGGCGGCAACGTCGTCGGCCGTGTCGAGTTCCCGCGCGCCCGCAGCCGCGTGTAGGGCGGCGATCGGATTGCGCCCGGACAGCGCGATCGTCGCCAGATGTTGACGCAGCACGGGGTAGGCGGGGCTGTCGGTGAGGTTCGGGCGCAACGCGTCCGCAGCTGTATCGATGCGCTGTAGCCCGTCGGGGCCGAGCGCGGCTTCGGCGGCGACACCGATCGCGTCGAGATAGATATCGAGCGCGCGACCGATGCGAGCGCGCGGGTCGAGGACGTCGTGTAGTTGCGTGTGCGCCGATTTTTGTGCGCCGTCGCGTCCGAGGATGCGCACCAGAACCTCGATCGCGGTGCGCGGAAACACCGCCGGTTCGCTCCAGAACGATCCCTCCGCGCCGTCCAACGCGGTGGGAATGTATACGTGATTGGCGTGCATGCCGCGGGTCATCGCGACGTAGAGCTGTTGGCGGGACTCGGCTCCGGTGAGCGCGACATGACACGAATCGGCGGTGATTCCCTGCGCGGAATCGATCGTCGCCGCATACCCCAGACGCACATGCGCAGCGACATAGTCGGCGGGAAGCCGCACACTCCCGCCCGGTCTTCCGCCGGAACGCCGGTGTATGGCGGTGAGACTGCCGTCGTCGTGGACGGCGGTGACGGTCCAGGCGTAGCCGTTGCGCACCCAATCGCGTGCGCCCACACGCAGGCGCGGATTGTTGCGGCGGGTGCGGATTGTGTCTCCGACCGACGCCGACAGACGATCGGCGAGCATTACTTCGGCGCCGACGACGCCGCCGTCGCGGGCTATCCGGTCGGCGCGGGCACGCTCGTTCAACGCGGTCACGACCTCGTGGGTGGCGGCGAGCATGATGCTGTCGCGGCCCGCGAGATGATCAGCGGCCCAGGCGGTGTAGGCGTCGTCGTGGGTCGCGCCGAGGTGGCCGGCGTGCACGCGCGCGTTGTCCAGATACCAGCCCAACGCGGCCGGATCGCCCTCGCGCAGCTGCAAACTGGCAGTCGCTTCAGCCTGGGAGGCGAACCGCACGACGTGGGTCAGCGTCAGGGTGTGCTCGGGTGCGGCGGCGTTCATGTCGGCGTCGGCGCCGCCGGCTTCGATGGCGGGCAGCTGGTGATCGTCGCCGATACAGCGGATCGTCGCCCCGCGATCGGTCAGAAACTGCAGCAGCCGAAGGCGTTTGAGGTTGCCCAGCTTGACGTGCTCGTCGACGATGACCAACGTGTCGGAGCCGATTTGCAGCACCCATTCAGGCAGCGACGGCGGGATATCCCGTTCCAGCGCGGGGTTGCGAGGGCGCGGGGTGTGCCGGGACAGGACGTCGAGGACTTTGTCGACGGTCTCGGTCCGGGCACCGATCGACTCCCCGAGCACCGCCGCGGCCGAGGCGGTGGGTGCCAGGCCGAGGACCTGTCCGCCGCTGGTGTGCCAGGCGTCGGTGAGCACGGCCATCGCGGTGGTCTTGCCCGATCCGGCGGGGGCGTTGGCGGTGTGCACCAGCAGCCCGGAGGTCGCGAAGCTGTCGATGACGCTGATCTGCCCGGCATTCAGTGACCGGTCGGGGTGTTGGTGGTTGTAGTTGTCGACCGCGGCGCTCACCAGGTCAGGGGAGAGTTGGCGGGCGCCGGACTGCACCGACAGCTCGATCAGCGCCGCTTCTACCGACAACGTGCGCGCCGAGGTGTACAGCTGCGAGCCTGCGGCGGTGTACACGCTGGCACCGTCGCGGCGGCGCAACAGCTCCGGGACGGTGCCCAATTCCGGTTCGTCGGCGACATCCGGGTCACCGCGCCGGATCGACCGGGCGGGGGAGAGTGCTTCGGTGAGCACGGCGTCGGTGACCTGTTCCCACTCCAGGCCTCGGATGCGGCCACGCACCTGCCGCTCGACCTCGGCGCGCACATTGGTCGCCCGCCACGTCGCGCGGTGCTCGGCCACCACCTCCAGAACCTGCTCGGCCGTCCGTGCAATCCACTGCGCCGACACTGCGATACGCGGCGCGCGCACCGGATTCAACGCCGCGACAATCATCCGCGACAGCGCCTCGCGGCCGCCGAGCAACGCCACCGACTCAGCGCGCCAGCCGGCGCGTTGCTCGGCCAGTGACCGCAACTGGTGTTTCGCGGGGCGGGTTTCCAGCGTGGCGCGCTGCGCCAACTCATACATCTCCGCCGGGATCGGCTCGCGCCCGAACCGCTGCTGGAACTCCGCCGCCAACTCACCCACCCGCGCCCTGATCGCGGTTTCGCGCCGCGACCACGCCTCGATCAACCGTGCCGGGATTCCGACGATTTCGCGGATCGGGCGCTTGGCCGGATCCGGTGTGGGGCGTTCGGCGAACTCCACGCCCACGAGATCCTCCATGTGGTGCTCGAGACGGGTGTTGTAGATCTCCGACACGGTGACCACCGCCTGGTAGATCGCGGTCCCGTCCAAAGTGCGCCACCTACCGTCGGGCGTGCGCACGCGGTTGGCGATCAGCACGTGCGTGTGCAGGTCCGGGTCCCCGGCGCGGGAGTCACGGTGGGTGAAACAGGCCGCGACAATGCCCTCGACATCGACCTGGCGCACACCGTTGCGCCCCAGCCTGGTGAAGATTCCATGCTGTTCGAGCCAGGCCAACGCGTCGCGCACCGCACGCTGGTGGGCGAGCTCGATCTTGTCCGCGACCGCCCGCGGCGCCAACGCCCACAGCGCCGAAACCGACTTGACGGGGGAGAAAGTGATGTCGAAACCCGCGACCGCGGTGGTGTTCGGGCGCGAGTTCTTGGCCACCCACCCCGACAATTCCCGAGCATCAAACGGCGCACGATCGTATTCTTCGCAGAACATTTCGAACGCGACGTGGGTGCGAATCCGTGCCCGTTCGGTATCGGGAATGGCGTCGTACGGGTCTGATCCGTGCGCGATATTGTGTCGCTCGAACGCTTCCGCGCATCGTTTCCGGAACTCGGAACCCTCCGCATAAACGCGAAATGGGTTGCCCAAACGGGACGCTTGATCGGCCGCTCGTACCGCATCTTTGTGCTTCGCGCCCAGCCGGATCTGCTCGTCGTAGACCTCGGCTTCGATGAGTTCGGTGTTGGGATGGCGACCAAGTCCGAACAGGGATTTCATCTGTTCTTCGGTGACTTCGCCCCCGGTGGTGATGCCGAGTGCGGTCAAGCCGGTGCCGTGCCAACGCCCGGGTGCCTCGCCGTGTGCGGAGTAGTAGTCGGCCAGGCTGGAACGGCCGCGTGAGTCGTTGTCGTGCGCGGCGACATTTCGCAGGTAGTACTGATATCCATTGCCTGCCACGACTTTATGAATTGTCGCGGTCATATACCCATCAAGCGCCCGCGACCCAAATATTGCCAGGGGTTGGATTTGACTATTTTTTAGTCAATTCAAGCATATCCCCTGGTTGTTATAGGATTGTGACCCTGGATGCAAGAGGTGTGCTTGAGAAAAGAGGGATGTGGATGAAAGAGGGTGGAAGGTGTGGATGGATGTAGATGGTGGGTGGTGAGGTGGGGTTGTGGATGGCTGGGGAGAGATTGGGAAGCGGTGTGCGGGTGATCGGTGAGGGCGTAGGGACGGGGGCGGGTAGGAACCGGAACGGGTGATCCGGTTCCTGTCGTGATCACAGCTGTCGGGTGTCCGACGGTCGGGCGGGCACGCTCACCGGTGCTGCCGGTTCTGGACCGCCGCGAGCGGGTCGAGGTCGGGGTCGAGGGTCAGGGCGGTGAGGGTGTGGCCGTGGCAGGGTTTGGGTGCGCACCAGCAGCCCAGTACCCGGCGGGCGAGTTCGCCGCGACGCAGGCGGTCGAGGAGGTTGGGTTGGTCGGCGAGGTGGCGGGCGTGAGCGGCGAGTACGTCGTCGCGGTTGCCGTCGCGTCCGAGGACGAAGGGGTTGCCCCAGCTGCTGGTGCGATCGATGGGCACGAAGAGGTGGTGGCGGCGTGCCCACTCGATGAGGTGGGCGTGTCCGCTGGTGGCGCGCATCGACACCACGACCGAGCGGCCGGTGGCCAGGGTCTGGTGCAGTTCGGTGATCGTGAGGTGCGCGGGGTCGCTGGGCGGCGCGGGGTGAGTCATGGCGAGTGGTCCTGCCGGTCGGGGTGGTCGAATGGCGGGGTGCTGTTGGTCGGTCCGTGTACCGCGAGCGCGGACGGACGGTCGCGGGACGGGGCCGGTCAGCCCGGTGGGGCGGGGACGCGGGTCCATCCGCGGGATTGACACGTGTAGTGACGGTTGTCGAGTCCGACGACGTCGCCGACCGACAGTGACCGGAGTCGCTTTCCGTACCAGGTGTCGGTGTGGATCTGGTCGTCGTCGTGTTCGGGGTGGTCGTTGAAGGCGGCGAAGACGCGCTCGAGCAGAGCCTGGTCGGTGTCGGCGGCCGGGTCGGCGCGCAGCGTGTAGGTGTAGGCCAGTGTCACGGGTGCGTCGGGCCGGTATCCGGTCAGCAGGGCGGTGGGGTCGGTGTTGAGGTAGACCCGCACCCGGACCTGGGGTGGGCGGCGGGGTGCGAATGCGGCGTCGCGCAGGGCGGTGAGGGCGCGGCGTGCTGGGTTCGGGAGTCGATGCACGGTGGTGTTCCTGTCGTATCGGAGGTGGTGGACCGGTCCGCCGCAGGGGTCGACACCGCGGCGGACCGGCGAACAGGGGATGGAGCCGAGCGTGTGGGTCAGGCCGCCGACGCTGCGCGGCCGGTGGTGGGCACGAGTCCGAGGTCGATGCGGCAGTCGGTGCAGTAGTTGTCGGCGTGGACGATGCCGTTTCGTGCGCAGGCGTCGCAGCGTCCGATGCGCTGCCCGGCACCGAGCGCGGACCCGCCCCGGCGCGGCCGTCGCGCGGCGGTAGGACGGTGTGCGCGTTCGGGCTGTTCGAGGTTGCTCGCCATCCACCGGGTGATCAGCCGCCAGGTCGGTCCGGTGTTCGCCGCGGCGGCCCGCACCCGATCCAGCAACGCCCGCACCTGGACAGGATGAGCGGCGGCGATGTAGGCGCAGCGGGATTCGACGAAGGTCTGCATCCTGAACCCGGCGGGCAGGGCGGGGATGCCGGGGTGGCCGTCGGCGCGGCAGACATCGCAGAGCCCGTCGTCGCTGACGATCACTCCGTGGCGGGTGTGGAAGGGGCGGCGGTCGCTGGCGGGCCGGTCGATCCAGCAGCCCACGCACGGCCACCCGAGATACGGGGTCATCGCGGCCAGGTCGTAGTCCAACCCTGAGCCCTGCCAGGTGGACTCGCGGACGTCGAGTTCGCTGTAGGGCAGATACTCGTCACGGTCGCTGGGAACCGCGAGCCCGGTCCTGCGGGCGGCGAAGCGCGACTGGTCGGCCGGGGTGATCCGCGGCGGGAACTGCGGGCGGGTGCGACGAGCACGCGCGCCGCGCGCCCGCGCCGAGGAGTCGGGCTCGGTGTCGTGCTCCCGCAGGAACTGTCGTGCCGCGTCCGCGAGACCGGCGTGACGGCGCTCGTGTGCGATGTGGCGTTCGGGCAGCTCGGGGGCGAGGAGATGGCGGTCGGCTTCGGTGTAGCACCCGGCGACGTGCAGGAAGTACGAGCGGTCCCACAATTCGGCCTGCACGTGCGCCCACAGCTGCCCGGCCTTCTTCCGGGGCTCGGGAACCGGCGGCGTGCGGTCGTCGTCGACGGGGGTGTCGATCGCGTACAACCGCTGCGCGGCATAGCCCGCGTATTCACGCTGGCGGCGCTCGGCGACGGCCAGGTCCCGGCGGCGGTGGCGCAGGCTCACCAGCGCGGTGGTGGGTGCGGGGATGCGGGCGCGGCGGGCGGCGACCTTCTCGGGCTGGTAGCGGGCGGCGTCGGTCGCCGCAGACGGGGTGGCGGTGTCGCGGTCGCGGTAGCGGCGGTCGCGGATGGAGCGACGCACCCATTCGGCCGCCTCGATGGAGGTCTCGGACTGCGGGGGGAGCTCGGGCCGGTACAGACCCGGGTCGCCCTCGGCGGTGTGATCGACGATCAGCGACCGCAGCTCGGGGCGGGACTTGGCCATCCACCCGAGCTGACGCGCCGCGGTCTTCCACGGCGAGCGGGTCAGCATCTCGGCGGCGCGATCGAGGAAGGCACGCTCGGCCGGGGAGGCGAGGGCCAGCACGGCGGTGAAGCGTTCCCGCGCGGCGTCGGGATCGGTGTCGAGGAGGTATTCGATCTCCCCGAGTGCGGCGGCGAACGGGGACACGGTCTGCACGAGATCGGTGACGGTCTCGGTGACAGAGGCGGTGGTTTCGGGTGCGTTCAACGTGGCGGTCATCACGGGGTTCCTGTTCTGTCGTCTGGAAACAGCTCGGCCCCGCGCCGGACGCACGCACACGCGTACGTAACCCCGGCACGGGGCTGGGCGGCTGGTCGTCTGACCCGCCTGAGTGCGGCCGACCAGGGTGGGAGCCCGACACGGCGGAGGGAACGCGCCCACGCGGGCGGCGGCGAATTCGTGCGCTGAGCGCACCGACCAGCGCGGGCGATGGGACGTCGCGCGGGCGAATTCGGTGACGCCCGGGCGCGGGCCCGCAGCCGCGGCGGGATCACGGCCTGGTAGCACTCAGCAAGGCGGGGCAGACGACCAGACGATCAGCCCTCACCCACCGAAAACCCGACGGCACAAGCGATCAGCGGCGGCCGCACAGCGATCTCCGTTCGCAAGAAGGTCAGGTTGCCACCGTCGGCCACCACGGTTCGTGTGGGATCGGATCAGAACGCCGGATCTTCCACCCCGGAGCCACCCCCGAAGGAGCCCACGCCGTTGGACGCCCATGGGTCGTTGCTCCCGGTTCCCGCAGCCGCGCCCACGAGGTCCCGGGCCCGGTCATCGCTCTCGGGGCGACCGGCCGCCGAGCCGCTGTAGCCATTGCCGGAATGGCGGGAGACGCGGTTGACCTTGGCAGTGGCGAAGCGCAGCGACGGCCCGATCTCCTCGACCTCGAGTTCGACTCGGCTGCGCTTGTCGCCCTCGGCGGTCTGCCAACTGCGCTGCTTCAACCGACCCGAGACGATGACCCGTGCACCGCGAGTGAGCGTTTCGGCGACGTTCTCCGCGGCCTCACGCCAGATGCTGCACGGCATGAACAACGCCTCGGCGTCTTTCCACTCGTTGGCATTGCGGTCGAAGTGCCGCGGGGTGGAGGCGACGGTGAAATTCACGACCGCGTGCCCGGCGGGGGTGAACCTCAACTCTGGATCGGCAGTCAGATTTCCGATCACAGTCAGCACGGTGTCTCCGGCCATGAGCATGCTCCTTCACAAGGTGGGGACAGATGGGAGATGAGTCGGGGACCGCGCTGCCACCGAGCAGCGACCTCGGTGGCAGCATCGACAGCCGGATTCGCCTCACCACTCCGGGCGAATCGAAGATGGTGGTCTCAGGAGGCGAGGTCGATGTCGTGGTAGTCGATGTCTCCGGCGGCGGCCTGTTCGACATCGAGCAGCGCGAAGTCCAGCTCGGTTCCGGCTGCGGCCTCGGCCAGGAAATGCAGATACCTTTTCGTGGCCGCGGAGCTGTCGCGCCAGAAGCTCTTCCCGATCGGTGCCTCGGCGGCGGCGACCTGCATGGCGAGCACGATCATCCACGCCCGCGAGGGTGTCGCGGCGTGGATCGCTGCGACCAGCTGCTGGGTGGAACCGCCGACCCCGAGCAGCGTGGTCACCTTCCGCCGATCCGTCGGATCCAGGGTGTGGGCCATGGATTCGGCGACGAACGCCGCCGCTTGCCTGGGCGGGGTGCCTGCGGCCAGAAACTGCGGCAGGAAATCCTCCTGCCGCCGCGCGTTCGCCGCCTCCCCGCGTTTGTTCAACTCGATCACCCGTCGCCGGTCCTGGCGCGCCTGCTCCCGCTCAGCCGCCGCCTTCGCGGCGGCTTCTTCGGAGCCGTCACCGGTGTCGGGGACGAGCTGTTGCAGGCCGCTGTCGGCCAGTGCGCTAGCGGGCAGGAAGTAGGTGGGGATCCAGCGGTCGCGCCACTGCACCTGCTCGGCGTGCACCTGCCCGTCGGCGGGTTCGGCGGACAGGTCGCCGCGGGTGCTCCAGTCGACGGTGTCCGCGTCGATGATCGCGCCGGTGTCCTTGTCCACCAGCAGCCCGTTGTCCTGCACCTCGAGATACACCACCCAGCGGGCCGGGTCGGCGTAAATCGACTCCTCGCTGACCGGCTCACCCGCGGTCGTGACCAGCTCGCTGGCCGAAATGTAGGCCGCGTCCGGCTCGCTGGTATCGGGTTCGGCGGCGAGGATCCCGAACCCGTACGCGCCGTAGAAAAGCGATTCGTGAAGGCGGGCGCGGGTTTCGGCGCGGTCGCGCTCGATCCGCTTCGCTGTGGAGGCGAAGCTCCACCGTCCCGCCGTCGCCAGCCGTTCGACCGCGTCGGTATCGCCGAGGTTCTCGTAGTGGGCGATCACCGCGAGCTGATCGAGGCCGTACTGGCGTTCCTCCAGCAGCCGCTTGGCAGTGTCGGAAGCACCGACCGCGGCGGTCTTCTGAATCTCCGACCGCTTGCGCTGCAACCCTTTCGCGACCCGGGTCGCGGAGGCCCCCAGGTCGAGCATCAACGCGATGCCGGTGGCGCGGTCGGCGTCGGTGAGCGGGATACGGCGGTCGTTGAGATTGATCTGCGTCAACGTCCGCGCGATCCGCCGCTCCTTCGCGTCGACGTCGGTGGGGGCATCGGTAACCCACACCGGCACCCGCGTCAACCCGACCTCGCGGGCGATCAGCGTGCGGATCTGCCCGTCGACGACATGAACGGAGCCGTCGGGCTCGCGTTCGGCGCGGATCGGGTTGCCGACACCGAACTCCCGGAACGACGCCGCCTCCTCCGGATGCGCGGCGAGATCGAAACTCTTGCGGACGTTCTCGGCGATCACCAACTCCGCCGGATCCAGATACTCCGCCTTGGCCTTCGGCACATCGAGCACCACGGGCTCCTCGAGGACAGTCGACTCCTCGACCACGGGAGCGGGTCGTGCGGCAGGCACGGTTTCCTCGACGGCCACCGGGTCGGTGTCAGGACCGGGATCGGCGGCCGGATCGGCGACGGCGGTCAGGGTGGAATTAGTCAACACGGCTCCTTAACGGCAAGCGGCGCGGCGACCCCCACCGGCTACGGGTGAGGCCGCCGCGCCGGAAGACGGAAACGGGGGCAACAGGACACGGGCGAGCACCCGCGCGGATGAGATGTCAGGCGGCTCGCTGGGCGCTGTGGCGAGCGACGTTGACCGGGCGCAGTCGCAGCACACCGCGTTCGTCGTCGTCCAGGAACGCCCAATAGCGGCCCCGCCAGGCCGGGTAGTCACCGCGCCAGCGATCCAGCACCGCCGATTCACTGATGGCGGGCGTGGCTCCGGCGTAGCCGAGATGCTCGAGACGCTCGAACTCGCCGCGAGTGAGGGACTGCACGGCAGGAGTGGACGCGGACATGAAAACCTCCTGTGATCGGTCGGCGGACAACCGCCGGAAGACGGGTGTGGGTGAAGCAGAGAAGAACTTCCTGACCGGCCGTCGGATGAGCCGACGAGCGCGTGACGGTTATGCGGTGGGCTGGTCAGCCCAGTGCGGCGGGGCGGGGGTCGATGGGATGTCGTCGAGGACCTGGTGGGCGTCGGTGACCAGGCGGGCGTGCCCGGCGCGAATCAGGTCGTGGCAGCCGGTCGAGGCCGAGGAGTAGATCGGGCCGGGAACCGCGAACACCGGGCGGTTGAGCTGGCGCGCCCAATTGGCGGTGTCGCGGGTGCCGCCACGAAATGCGCATTCCGGAATGACGAGGGCACTCGACAGCGCGGCGACGAGCCGGTTACGTTGCAGGAATTGGTGTTTTGCTGCCGGAGTATCGGGTGGGTACTCCGAGATGAGTAGCCCGGTCTCGGCGATCCGGTCGAACAGCTCGCGGTTCGCGGCGGGGTAGGCGCGACCCAGGCCGGTCGCGACGACGGCGGTCGTGCGACCACCACGGTTGAGGGCTGCGCGATGGGCGGCGGAGTCGATGCCGAACGCGCCGCCGCTGATTACCGCCCAGCCACGCTCGGCCAGATCACCGGCGAGGTCATGGGTGACGTGCACTCCGTAGTCGGAGGCCGCGCGGGCTCCGACGACCGCGACGGTGAACTGCGGCAGCGGACTGTGCAAAGGTGTGCCGCGCATCCACAACGCCACCGGAGTCCCCGCAGCCACACCGGGTGCGTCGAGGTCGCCCACAGCTCGGGGCCACTCGACATCGTCGCGAGTGACCAGCCGCGCTCCGACCGCGGCGGCGCGGTCGAGGTCGCGGACGGCCAGATCCGGCAGAGCATTCGGAACACCGGTGGCGGCAACCTGACCGGTTGCCAGCCGGGCAGCGGCCTCCTCGACCTCGTGCGTGGCCAACAGCTCACGCACGACCGGCGCGGCGGTCAGGGCTGCGCGGGCCAGGATCGCCCACGCCAGCCGGCGGGAGAGGGTGTGCTGTGCGGCGGAATCCATGAAGCCTCCACGGTGGTCGATTCGATCTGTCAGTCGATGTCGATGCCCAGTTGCGCGGCGCCCGCCCGCCCGGCACTCAGCGCGGCGCGGAAAAGCGAGACCGGGACGGTGCGGTGGACTCCGGCGGCCATCGCCTGCACCGTCGGGTTGTCGGGGTGATCGGCTACCGCTATTCCGATCGCCGCACGGGCACGGTCACGGTCGCCTCGGCATACGCAGTGACCGCGCACAACATCGCCGCTACGGTGCGGTGTGGGGAGGGCAGCGCCCGCACCAGCAATGCCCACAAGCGGTGTCCGCGCGGTCCTTTCGGGCCGACGGCGAAGGCATACAGGCTGTCGCGGACCAGGCCGTCGCCCAGCGCGTCGGTGAGTTCGGCCGTCTCTGCAGCCGACAGCACACCCTCGGCTCGGACTGCCTCGACCTGCATCAGGACCAGCCGCAGCCGTTCCCGTGACAGCTCGCGGGCGCCGCCGCGCATCGTGACCAGTATCGCGACCTCGGCAGCCAGCTCGGCATCCGGCACGAGGTCGTGTGGAAGGTCCTCGACGCTGTCACCGCGTAGTGGGGCGTAGGGCAGCAGGCCGTGCTCGCTGCCGAACAGACTCGCCACGGGTGGCCAGGGTCGCGGCCGGTTACTGCCCACGCCGCGAACGCCCCGACTCCCAGCTCGATGAGTTGATCGCGGAACTGGGCCACGAGCTCGCGGTATTCATCGCGGGGAAACGCGCCTTCTGATCCATCCCCCGGCCGTGCTCGACGGACTGACCAGTCAGAGCCGACGAATCCTGGACGAATCGCTGTGACTATCCAAAGCGCTGCTCAGACTGCGGTCACCGCAGATACCTTGGCTGCGGCCCGGTTGCTGTTGGCCCAGATGGGCATCACCGCCGCCGACCTCGTCGACACCGCACCACCAGCAGCCCCGACCTTCGCTGAGGTGATCCCGCGTGTGCGGGCACGTCTGTCGGCGGGTACCGCGCGTACTTACGGGACCCATTTCGGTCTGCTCGAATCGCGTTGGCCGGACCGGTCTTTGACCGAGCCCACCTGCCACGAACTCGAAGAACTTGCGTACACGGTGCAGTCGACTGCCCGCACCAACCGCGCGTCTCGAGGCGGGACCAGCGCGGTCGAGCATTTCGTGTCCGCGGTGCGCTGTCTCTACCGCAATGCCGAGGAAGCCGGACACAGGACAATCCGGCACGGCGGTTGCCGATTCCGTCGCGTCGGTCATCGCATCGGTATGCGATCCCGTCGGGTCAGGTCGCCGAGATCTGCCAGGTCGCCGCCACATCCGGCGACGATCCCGAACTCGACTCCCTGATCCTGCGGTTCCACCTAGAGACCGCATGCCGTCGCGGCGGTGCGCTGGCGTTGCGACCACAGGATCTCGATCGCGACCAGTGCTTGGTGTTCCTGCGGGAGAAGGGTGGCTCGGATCGTTGGCAGCCGGTGTCACCGACACTGATGCGGCACCTGAACGACCATGCCACCGAGCGCGGGGCACCTTTCACCGGCCAGTTGCTGCGTTACCGTCGCGGCCGACCGATCACCACACGCCGATACGACTACATCTGGGGACGGATCAGCGAGTCACTGCCCTGGGTGGCCACGCAAGGTGTTACCGCCCACTGGCTGCGTCACACCACGTTGACCTGGGTCGAACGAACTTTCAGCTATGCCGTGGCCCGTGCTTTCGCCGGACACCGTGGCAAGAGTTCCGGCACTACCGACGCATACGTCAAATCTCACCTGCACGAAGTCGCCGCCGCACTGGCGGTCCTCACCGGTGAGCCGCACCCTCTCGCGCGCGGCGTCGGGCACCCGGCAGCAACTCCGACCCGCGATCTCCGACTCACTGAATTCAACCTTCCGACCGCGTGATAGCGCTGAGGGCGGTCCGGCTGGTTGCTCAACCGACCGCCCTCGGCTTCACTCGCTCAGGTGCGCATCGACGGCGTGGAATCCAGGTGCGCTGGCTGGCGCGGTTCATGCACAGTGACTTCTGCTGTTCGGCCGGTGCCAGTGTCCGTTGCCATTTGATGTGACGCAGAAGATGGGTCGTGAGCGGCCGTGCGCCAAGTATAGAGGGGTGCCAGCCCGACATTTTACCGAGGACCGTGCGGGAACTAGATCAAGGCCGGGTGCAGGCGTGGTCGCGATTGAACGAGCCGGCGCTTCCGGTGCCGGTGGGGAGGTTGAGGGTGGCGTCTGCGTATGCCTCCCCTGGGGTCGACCCTTTACCGAAGCCCACGATCGGGAACCCTGCGACGATCGCGAGCGGACTCGTCACGACTGCACCGCAGCCGTTCGCGAACGTCACCATCATCCGGCAGTCGATGATGCCTTGACCCTTGCACGCTCGGTCGGCGGCTTGAATGGCGTCGGCTTCCGTCGGGTGGTTGACCGAAAACGCGTAGACATTGCCCCACACGCTGAGGGAAACGGCGCCCCAGTTGACCGGGTCGGCGGCGGCGGGCGGTGCCGCGAGGACGGCAGCGGCGCTCACCGAGAGCGCGGCGGCCGCAAAGAACTTGTTGAACATGTGGTGTGTGCTTCCTCTGCGCGCCGACTAGGTGCGGCGATCGCATGGAAGATACCGCAGCGCATGGACGCGAGGTCGCCCCAAAAGTCCTGGGGTCACGGCAAAGACCGTCACGAACTGCGGCGTTCGTGAGGGCCGAGATCGATGGGGCTCGCGCGCCACTGATCGCCCGTGCCGGCCGCGGCCGCCACGCTGACCGATTCACCGACAAACGGCGCCAGAATTGACCAGCACAACCATGATGAGTGTTCGCCGTAGCCGTTGCACGACAGAGGCGCCGGATGCTCACGCTGTGATGAGCAACGCGAGACTTTTGGGGTTGTGCTGTTCGTGAGCTTTGCAGCGGAAGGCGGGAGCAGTCGCTAGAAGCGCAGTTTGGCGCGCAAGCGATCCGATGCTCCTACCATGAGACATCCCGTGTCGAAACGGCTGAAGAATCGGAAACTGCAATTAGTGATGGGGGCGGTATGCAACGACTTCGTCGGCGGCTGCGGCTTGCGGCATCGCAGACAGTTCCAGAGACCGGCCAGCAGGCAACGCCAGGCATCACGTCGGCACCCATGGTACGGCGATGAGGTTCGGCGCGAGGTGGTCGCGCGGACGGTTCGCGCTCAATGTGCCGTTGTTCACGATCGGGCTGGCCTTCGTGGTCGGGCCAATCTCGAATTTCGAGGTCGGCGGCGTCAAAGCCGTCGTGCCGGGTGCGTGGTGGGTGCGGGCGATCGTTGTGGGCGTAGGCGTGCTCGTCATTGTGCTCAGCTATTTGACCGTGCAGCCCGCGACCGCGTCGCCGACTGCGCCGACCCCTCGATTCCGCACACCACTGCCCGAGCCCGCGCCGGACACGGCATCTATTGGTTTCGTTCCGGATGTTCCTCCGCGCTATGTGGCGCGACCTGGCATCCTCGGGGCGGCACGTAAGAATCTTCGTGCGGCGCGCAGCGCGGTCGCACTCGTCGGCATGGGTGGCGCGGGCAAGACCACTCTGGCAGCCGCGCTGTCGCGAGACCGGTTCGTGCGCAGGACATTCACCGACGGCGTCGTGTGGGTGACCGTAGGGCGCGGAGTGGCGGCCACGCTGATCCAGGAGCGGGTCGCTGCCCGACTTGGCGGCGAGGCAGTGTCGTTCCCGACCGTGGACGTAGGTCGACATCGTCTCGCCGAATTGCTCGGCAGCCGTGCGGTTCTGCTGGTGGTCGACGATGTGTGGGACGTCGCGATGCTGAAAGCCCTCGATGTGGTGTCCGGACGGGGCGCGCTGTTGTTCACCACTCGCGATCACGCCGTCGCCCGCGCGGTGGGCGCTCGCGTCCACGATGTCGACGAACTCACCCTCGACCAGGCCCTGAATCTGCTGGGCAAATGGACTGATACCGGTTTCGAGGACCTGCCCGGCGTCGCGGATGCCCTGTGCTTGCGCGTGGGCAGGCAGGCGCTGGGAATAGCGGTGTTGGGTGGGATGATCAAGGCACGCGGTGCCCGCCGGCAGGACTGGCAGTCAGTCATGGATCTGCTCGAGGATTCCGACTTGACCTCGATCGGGGACGAATACGGACCGGATGGCTACCAGCATGCGAATGTCCTGGCCTCGATCGCGCTCAGCATCGACGACCTTGCCCTGATCGAGCAGGAGCGGTACCGGGAACTGGCAGTGTTCGCGAGCCGAGGGCCATTCCCGCTCTCCGCTGCCATTGCGTTGTGGGCATCGATTGGCTATACCGCCGCGAACGCAGCTCGGACACTGACCCGATTCACCGATCGGTGTCTGGTGCAGCAGGACGCTCGCGGCCGGTTTCTCCTGCACGACCTCGAATACGACGTTGTCATACACCAACTTCGAACTGAACCGGACAGCCTCGCGCTGGCGCACTGCCGTCTCGTCGACGGCTACGCCGCCGCCCTCCCCACCGACGGCGACCCAGCGGATCCGGCACGGTGGGCGGCCGAAGCCGACGACGGCTACCTCTTCTTGAACCTCGCGTATCACCTGGCCCGTGCCGGACGCTCGGATCAGCTGGATCGGTCGCTGTCCTCGTTCGTGTGGCTCGAACGCAAGCTCGCTATTACCAGCATCGGAGACCTGCTGGCCGACTATACCCACGACCTGCCCCACCGCAGCCACATCGACAGTATTCACAGCGCCCTGCAACTTTCGGCCCACATTCTGGCTCACTACCCGGAGCTGTTGGCGAGTCAACTCACCGGCCGTCTGCTCGGTATCCGATCTGCCGAGATCGCAGCCATGTTGGACACCATCGCGCCCTCGGATGGGCGACTCTGGCTGGCGCCTCGCTACGCCGGGGGCCTGACTGGTGCTGGCGGACCGCTTGAACGCATTCTCCTAGCCCACGCCACAGTCCACTCGGTGGTGGTCACCAGTGACGGCAGCTTCATCGTCTCCGGTGATGACCGTGGCGTCGCAGTCTGGAATCTGACCAGCGGACGTCTCGAGCGAACCATCAAGACTCCTCCTCAGTCGGTCCGTGCTGTGGCCGTCACACCTGATGGGAGACAGATCGTATACAGCGGCCGGGACGGCAGGGTGCGCGTGATAAATCTGGCCAGCGGGCGGCTGGTCCGTACCCTGAAGCTCCGCACCAGCGGCAACGGCGCGATCGCACTGACCCCGGACGGCAAGTACGTCATTACCCCCGGCGGCCGGTACGTCGACAAGGTGCAGGTGCGAAACCTGGCCAACGGGCGCCTCGTGCGGACCTTGCGCGGCCACAAGGGTGGGGTCGACGTAGTAGCCGTCACGCCCGACGGGAAATGGATCGTGTCCGCGGGAGCTGACCGCACAGTGCGGGTCTGGGACCTGGCCAGCGGTCGACTCGAGCACACCCTGCAAGCCCACATCTTCCAAGGCCGCCCTCATACCCTGCCGATCACGTCGGTGACCACTACTCCCGACGGCACGCAAATCATCGTTGGCAGCAATGACGAGACAGTGCACATCTGGGACCTGGCCGGGGGGCGACTCGAGCAGACATTGGCCGGCCACACCGACCCGGTCTCCGCGGTGGCTGTCACGAATGATGGTCGCCGAATCGTGTCCGGCGGATCGGACGACACGGTGCGGGTATGGGATCGGGCAAGTGGACGACTTGAACGAACGTTGCTGGGCCACACCGGCACGGTCGCGTCGGTAGCCGTCACCCCGGATAGTAGATTCGTCGTGTCCGCCGGTGGCTCCGACGAGACGGTGCGGGTCTGGGACCTGGCCAATACTCATCTGGAAGGCGTCCAGCGTGGCCACACCGACTGGGTCAATGCCCTGGCGGTCACTCCGGATGGCACGCGGATCATCTCCGGCAGCCGTGATCGCACGGTGCGGGTGTGGAATTTTGCCGGCGGACAGGACGAACGCACGTGGGAGGCCGAAATCGGTGAGGTGTACGCGTTGGCGGTCACCCCCGACGGCAGCCACATCGTCTGCGGACTCTACGGCACCGTGCAGGTGTTGGATTCAGCCAGTGGACAACCGATACGGACGCTGAGTGGCCACACCCGCGAGGTCGAGTCGGTGGCGGTCACTCCCGATGGCAGGCAAATCGTCTCCGGGGGCAGTCACCGGGACCGGACGGTGCGTATCTGGGACTTCGCGAGCGGACAACTCGAACGGACGCTCGATACCGGGTGGGCCAAAGCCGTAGCGGTGACGCCCGATGGGCGACACATTGTCTGCGGGGCGGAAAATACGGTGCAGATCTGGGATCTCGCCGAGGGACAGCTCATCCGCACGCTACGCGGCCACGACAGCCTCGTATACGCAGTAGCCGTCTCGTCCGATGGCAGATATATCGTCTCCGGCGGTTCCGGCGGCAACGCTGTGCGGCTCTGGGATCTGGCCAGTGGACAGCTTCTGCACACACTCCAGGGGCACACACAAGAGATTTACGCGGTCACGGCAATGGCCGATGGAAGGCACGTCGTCTCCGCCGGATTCGACCGGGCGATACGGGTGTGGTCGCTGAGCGACGGGACCGAGGTCGCTCGCTGGTTCACCGATTCGACACCTATATTCAGTTGTGTCAGCCACCCGGACGATCCCCGGGCCTTGGTGTATGGCGACTCGGCCGGTCGCGTAGTCACCCTCACGCTGCGCGGTTCCCGCACTGAAACAGCATGAGAATGTCCAACCGGGAAAGAGCGGGAGTCGTAATCCGTTCGTCCATGGAAGGCAAGGGTGGTAATCAGCCGCCTACCGCGCGTTTTGGTGGTCGCTGGGAGATATTGATGAAGGTCAAAGGTTGCTAATTCGTCGAGGCAATTGCCTGCCGTAGGCGATTCCGTCGTCGATCGTGCGGAGCACCTCCGCGGCGGTGTAGTCCTCGGTCCCGATATGGCCGGCCGATGCGATCATCAATGCGTGCCTGGCGTCTTGCACGGCCAACTCCTGACCACCGACGAGACGACCAAGGGCGCGGGCCGCCTTCAGTAACGTCATATGGCGAGTGCCGACATGGGCGGACGCAACCGCTCGTGCCTCGTCGTCGAGGATCGCACGCAGATACGCGGTCGCGCGGGGACCGGACAGGTGCAGTGGCGGCCCGGACTCGGGCAGCGGGGGCGGTGTCAGCGCCGTGGCCAGCCACCCGGGCAGCTCCGCGACCGGTGCCGCACGCACGACCCGATACTTGCCCTTCCTGAGAAGCGACCCGGCCGCGACCACGTAGCCGCCGTGCGCACGGGTGTCGATGCGCCAACCCAGCTTGGCTGTGGTGTTGCGCAACTCCAACCCGTCGGGTGCCCGGAAATACAGGTGCAACCCTGCTGGCGTGGCCACGGTGTAGGTGTCGGTCGGCACCTCCGCGCCAGCTCGAGCAGCCAGCATTACCAACACATCTCGACCGTGACGCGCACCCGCGAACGTCTCAGGAGGAGGACAGTCGTCACCGTCATCGAGGTCGATCACCACCAGCCCCGACCGGCCCGTCGCGATGCCGATGTTGTTGCTCGCACCTGCAGCCCAGTGCCGACGGATGCGGCCCGGGTCAGTGGTCGCGCGGTCTTCCCATCCGCGCACGGCAGGCGTCTTGCCGCCGGGGATCAACGGGAAGACGCTCCAACCACGGCCCGCAGCAGCCAAAGCCGCGCGAAGCAGAGCGGAATTTCGCATGGTGGATCCTCCCGTCCGTCGGTGCTGGGCGTCGAACGTCGTTGTTTCACAACCCCTGATAGCAATGATTCACCGAGCCACTGACATGTCGGATATCGTCGTTGATGACGTCGATGAGACACCCCATACCACCCATTGATAACCGACGGCGTCGCCACCGCGTACGTCGGTACCGGCATCGGCTGACCGGCCTCGGCGGCCAACCGGACCAGCACCTCGCGGCCATCGCGCGCCGCACGCCACTCCGGCGGCGGCGTGTGGCCGTGGCTGGTGTCGAGATCCAGTACATGCAGTCCCGAGGGGCCGCATGCGACCGCGACGTTGTCGCAGGGACGCCGCCGCCACCACGCGCGAATCCGGCTGTGATCCCGCGTGGCGGCCCCGTCCCACTGTCTGATCGCCGGGACCTTCGTTCCCGGATGCAGCGGGAACACGTGGAAGCCACGCTCGGCGTTGTCCAGCGCCGCGCTCAGTAAAACCACCCCACCGCCGGGATGCGACCGCCGAGGCAAACCGCCAGGTGCGCTCGTGTTGCCGAGCTCAACCGCGGCGGCTCTACGGTTCCGGGCGGCGGTAGCCGATCCGGTCACACGGCGTCCCGGGCAGGTCGGTGGCTGGCCACGGTGTTCATGGACGGCTCCTTCCTGGACGCGATCCGATGTCGCTGAGCTGGGCTCGGTTGTCGGCGAGTGCGGCACGCATCAGCCATCCGGCTTCGGTGCCCATGACACCGTCGAGAAGTTCCACGAACACGCCGCAGAACTGCGGGCCGTGCCCGGCACTGGCTGGTGGTTGCAGGTGGTGGGCCAGTTCGTGCAGCAGCAACTCGCGCAATGCGGCCCTATGGTGCAGCGGTGCGGCGACTATGCGAGTGGCCGGTTCGTAGTGCGCGTGCGCCGCGCCGCGGCGGGCGCGCACGGTCACCGGGATACGCGCGCGACGGTAGCGATCCTGAACCCGGCCCAACGCGAGTACGGAGTTGAGGTACACCGAGATGGACTCCAGCGACACCATCCGCCGTTCGGCGGGCAGGCTGATGCGTGACCCGAACACCTCCACCATCCGCCCGGGCACCTTCTCGGCGAGGTCGAAAATCTCCCGCACGTCCTGCTCGGCGTCATACACCCACTGCCGCTGCGTATCCCGCGGCCGGATACCGGTCATGACGGCAGCCGTCGCAGTGTGGACGGCAGGGCGGACGGATCGGTGAGGCGGGCGCGACGACCGGCCGCATCACCGGCGGCGGTCGCGGCCGG
>NZ_BDBA01000198.1 GCF_001612745.1 Nocardia amamiensis NBRC 102102
CGCAGGCTGTCGCGGCCGCGGGCACGGTGCGCGAGATCGCGGGCCGCTACCGCACCGTGCAGGTCGGCGAGCACGACGCGCGGCTGCTGCTGGCGAAGAACCCGGCCGGGTGGCAGGAGGCGCTGTCGATGATCGACCCGGCCTCGGCGGGCCTGGTGATCGCAGTGAACGGCCAGGTGCCCGACGGCGAAGACCTCTCCTGGCTGTGGGACGTGCGGTTCGAGCACTTCGAAGGCGTGCAGGTGGTCGCGGCGGGCGAACGCGCCACGGACCTCGCGGTGCGGCTGACCTACGCGGGCGTGGCGCACACCACGGTGCCGGACCCGGTGCGCGCGATCGCGTCCTGCCCGGCGGGCCACGTCGAGGTGCTGGCGAACTACACCGCGTTCCGCGACCTCAACCGCGACCTCGAGCAGCGGACGGCATGAGGGTGACCGCGGAGGGCTCCGCACAGGCCAGAAAGGACACACTATGAGTGCATCGACCATTCGCATCGGCCTGGTTCTGCCGGACGTGATGGGAACCTACGGCGACGGCGGCAACGCGCTGGTGCTGCGCCAGCGGCTGCGTATGCGCGGCTACGACGCCGAGATCGTCGATATCACGCTGCCCGACCCGGTGCCCGATTCGCTGGACATCTACACCCTCGGCGGCGCCGAGGACTCCGCGCAGCGATTGGCCACCCGGCACCTGCAGCGCTACCCCGGCTTGCAGCGGGCGTCTGCGAAAGGCGCTCCGGTGCTTGCGATCTGCGCGGCGATCCAGGTGCTCGGCCAGTGGTATGAGACGTCGGCGGGCGAGCGGGTGGACGGCGTCGGCATGATCGACGTCACCACGTCGCCGCAGACCAAGCGCGCCATCGGCGAGGTGACGACCACACCGCTGCTCGACGGGCTCACCGCGGCCCTCACCGGCTTCGAAAACCACCGCGGCGGAACCAAACTCGGCGGCGACGCGACCGGCTTGGCCCGGGTGTCCCGCGGGGTCGGCAACGGAGTCGGCGACGGTCTGGAGGGCGTCGTCCAGGGTTCGGTGATCGGCACCTACATGCACGGCCCCGTGCTGGCCCGCAATCCCGAACTCGCCGACCTGCTGCTGATGCGCGCCCTCGGCGTCACCGAACTGGCTCCCCTCGACCTCCCGGAGGTCGACCAGCTCCGCCGCGAGCGCCTGCGCGCCTGAACGAAGGGGGCGGTCGAGAATCAGTTATCGGTTCGCCACAAGATCCACTCGGGGTTCATCGACCAGTACCCCAGTCGTCCACCGAGGGTCTCGCCGACATCGCTCATGGTGTCGTCGTCGATCTTGCCGAGCGCGGACACCGACACGACCTGCACCTGCCAGCGGCCCTCGTGCCCGGCCGGGCCGAGGTTGACGCAGACCGAAGGTCGCAGGCCGGCCGCTTCGAGCTTGTCCCAGGCCCGGCCCAACTCGTCGGTGGTCGGACGGCTGTTCACCCACTCGACCGACTCCAGGCCACCGATCAGCGCGTGCCATCTGACCGGCGCGTTGAGCTCGCAGATCCACGGGCCGGTCTCGGCCTCGGGCACATCGATGCCGTACACCTCCGGGTGCCACCGCCGTGGTTCGGCGGTCCACGGCCGCAGGATCAGCCACAGCGCATCCGGGAGACCTTCCGCCCGGATCTGCGCCACCAGCTTGCGCAGGTGCTCGTGTGATACGTCCGGCCGGAATCCGAGCTCGTCCGCTGCCCACGTGTCGGTCATGTGCTCGCTGTTCATTCGTCCCCATTCCGGCGTCTACCCCCCGAAACTCCGGCTGGTGGCCGTGGCGCCGCCGGACGGTCGACTACGGGTTACCTACGATGCTTCCACAGTTCACGCTGCGCGCACGCCGAGAGCGGAGTGTGTGACCAGCCAGACAGCGGGCCGAGCCGTGCGCGCGGTGCTCACCCGTCGACCTCGGAAACATCCACGGAGACGGCGATAGCGCTGTCTTTCGCGTCGGTGTAGATGATGCCGCGCAGCGGAGGTACGTCGGCGTAGTCGCGGCCCCACGCCACCGTGACGTACCGCTCGTCGCCGAACTGGTCGTTGGTGGGATCGAAGTCGATCCAGTGGCCGGTGCGGTCGGGTTCGCCGGAGCCGGGCAGCCATACCGACGCCCAGGCGTGGGTGGCGTCGGCCCCGACCATCCGCTCCTTGCCCGGAGGCGGATCGGTGGCCAGATAGCCGGACACGTATCTAACGGCCAGACCGTGCGACCGCAGGCAGGCGCAGGCGAGTCGCGCGAAGTCCTGGCAGACGCCCGCGCGGGCCGCGAACACGTCGGCCACCTTGCTCGACACCGTCGTGGCTCCGGACATGTAGGTGAAATCGGTGAAGATGCGGGTGTTCAACTCGGCGACCGCGTCCAGCAGCGGCCTGCCCGGCTGCATGGACTCGGCCGCGTACGCGACGATCTCCGGAGTGATCTCCCTCGGGTGCAGGTCGAGGGCGAACTCCGTGGCCAGCGGGCCATTCGCACCGGTAGGACGCGCTAGTTCCCACAGCTGCGCGGTGGCGGCCGGATCGCAAACGGGCGCGTCCACCTCGACCAGGGATGCACCGGTGACGGCGAGGGCGCGATGCTGCGTGGTGACGTGGAAGAAGGAGGTGGTGTTGCCGTACACATCCGCGCCGACCGACCGGTCCGACGGCGCCGGTTCGATGTGGATGTCATGTGCCAGCAGCCGTTGGCCAGGCAGGTCACGCGGCGTCAGAAACGCGCGTCCATACGAGCTGATGACCTCCCCGGAATACGAATAGGTAGTGCGGTGCTCCACCCGATAGCGCCGGGCCGCGCCGCCGACGATCATCCGACGACCTGCGCGCTGCCCCAGAGCGGCTGGATGCCGACCGGCAGCGACAGTGTGGTGGTCTCGAATGATTCGGACAGCTTGCCCAGCCGCACATACACCCCCTCCAGGAGCTCGGCCAGTTCGGTGCGCCGATCGTCCGTGTCGGTGACTTCGAGGTCATCGGGGTCAAGGCGCCGCAGCAGGCGTTGGGCGTCCGCGAGCAGCCGCCGTGGGCGCGACGAGCGCGCCGCGCCGGGCAGCGCGCGGAAATCGGCGTCGAGGCGGTCGAGTTGATACGCCAGCGATCGTGGATTGCCGGTGTCGAACAGCAGCAGCCCGGCGACGGCGGCAATCCGCACCGAATCCCGGTGCCTGCGGCGGTAGCTCACCGACGACTCCGCGACGCGCAGCACCCATTCGGTGACCTCCCGCTCGGTATCCTCCGGATACTCCTGGACCAGCGCGGCCGACAACAGTGCGGTCAGCGTGAGCCCGCGCTCTATGCGTTTGCCGATGTCCATGACGTACCAGCCGGGTTCACGCACCAGCGACTCCGCGTCGATGCCGGACAGCGCGAGCAGACCGGCCAGGGTCAGCGAATGCACCTGCGAGAGCTCCGCCTCCTGATCTCCGGCCGTTCCGCGGTAGTCGGCCAGTGCTCGGTCGACCGCGCTGAGGATCATCCAGGTGTCCACCGACAGCTGGTCGCGCACGGCTCGCGCCGCGATGCCGTACCGGTCGACCGCGAAGGCCAGCGACCCGGGCAGCTCGCGGTCGATGGTCAGCGCGACGAGATAGTCGTGCCCCTCGCGCGAGGCCGAATCCTGCTGCACCGCAAGTTCTTTCGCCTGTGGACCGATCATCCCGTCGGTCGGCGCGGCGGTGGCGGTGGTCCGGCCGACGGCGGCCAGGAGGACCGGCAGCGCGTCCGCGCCCTCCAGCCAGGGACGGTAGCGGAACTCCTGATAGCGCTCGTGAGTGGCGATCAGCAGGCGCGCGGCGGCCTCGGCGCGTTCGCCGTAGCGGCCCATCCAGAACAGATCGTTGAGGACACGCGGGGAACTGATCGCTTCCACGACCGGGACGGTGGGCCGTTCGCGTTCCTCCCGCGGCGGCTCGGTGCCGACCGCGGCGGCGGTCGTCGGCGCGGCCCGCACCCAGATGTCCTTGGCGGCCACCTCGAGCACGGCACGGTCGGGCGACATGCGCTCACGCACCTGGCCGAGACCACCGGACATCACGGTGTAGCCGCCGCGCCGGGCCAGCGAGAACAGCCGCATACCGACCGGAGCCGCGGCGAGCCCACCACGATCCCGCACAGCGGGCGCGACGGAGAACTGCGCCGGTTCCTGGCCGACCCACTGCCATCCGCACGCGTCGATCCGCGCGATCAAGTCGGCACGCTGATCCCGGCTCAGTTCGGGCCCGAACAGCGTGGCGCCGTCGACCGCCGAGCGGATGATCAGCGTGTCCAGATTCGCCAGCAGGTGTGCGCGCTCCCGGTCCTCGCCACCCCAATACGACGGCGCGCTCTCCAGCAATAGGTCCTCCCCCAGCAGCGAGCGCGAGAGCCGAGGCAGGAACCCGGCCAGCGCCGGATTCTCCAGCAGCCCGCTGCCCAGTGTGTTCACCACGGTCACCGCCCCGCGCCGCAGCACCTCGACCAGTCCAACCACGCCGAGCCGGGAATCCGGGCGCAGGTCGAGCGGATCGGAGAACTCGGCGTCCACCCGCCGCAGCACCACGTCCACCCGCTTCAGCGTGCCGAGCGACCGCATCCACAAAGATCCGTCGCGCACCACCAGATCCGCGCTTTCCACCAGCGGAAAGCCCAGCGTCGAGGCGAGATACGCCTGATCGAACGCGGTCTCGGAGTGCACGCCAGGACTCAGCACCACGATCACCGGCTCGTCGTCGTCGGCCTGCGCCGACTCGATCAGCATCGCCCGCATCGCCCTGGCGAAGGGCGTCAGCGGCCGCGGATTGGCGTGTTCGAACGACTCCGGGATCGCGGTCGCCACCACTCTGCGATCGGCCAGTGCATATCCACCGCCGGACGGCGCCTGCGCCCAGTCGGCGATCACCCGGAACCGGCCGTCGCTCCAGCGGCTGAGGTCGCAGGCGTGCAGGAACAGCTGATGCCGCCCCGGCACGGTGATACCGTGCGCGGCTCGCACGTAACCGCCGTTGCCGAACACGACTTCCGGCGCGAGCAGTCCCGAGCTGAGCGTCCTTCGCGGGCCGTAGATGTCGGTGAGCAGCTCGTCGAGTACTCGGGAACGCTGTTCCAGGCCCTCCTCCAGCCGGGTCCAGTCGTCCGCGGAGACCAGCAGGGGGATCGGGTCGAGGCGCCAAGGGCTTCCAGCCGTGCCTTCGGCCGACGCGCCGGCCTCGAAAAAGGTGATGCCGTCATCGTCGACGAGCCTGCGTACCCGGCTGTCCAGCCGGTCGAGTCCGTCGCTGCCGAGGTTCACGAAATCGGCCGACAGCTCCCGCCACATCGGCCGCACCTTGCCCTCGGCATCGACCAATTCGTCGTAGTAACCCGCGGTGGGCCTGCCGCATTCGTCATAGGCGGCGGTGTCGACACCCTCGGCGCGGTAACGCGCGAATTGCTCGCGCGCATTCGCACCGGTCGCCGTCTCCTGCGGCTCATCGCGCACCGCCACCGCGCCGACCTCACTTCCGCCATCAAGGATGCTAAACAGTCGCCGGAAATCCTCAACCGTTTCGATCTGACGTGCATCGAGCGGCCCCGGCGCACCGGAATCGGTGGACTGTGCTGTCATTTTCGCACGTAACAGCTCTAGGGAGAGACAGGTCATGCAACGAGACCCGCCACAAAGAAAAAGTTGCGACATGATTGCTGAATGATCGAGAAAGTGCGGCAACGCGGGCCACAATGGTCTCGCCGCACCCAAAGCGGCGCCGATATCACCGAATGACAACTCCGATCTCTCCAGGAGGTCACGTGCGCACAACAGATTGTTCGTCCTGCGATTCCGCGTTCGACCACTGCCACGGAACCTTGATCGTGCATGCGGGCCGGATTTCCGAATGCACCGACGACCGGTGCATCGATCCCGCCCATGCTCGGCACGACTTCGTCATCGATTGCGGCGATCTCGCGGGCGGCTGCCGGTGCATGGAAGGCGACACGACCCGTCGGCGGGTTTTCGCAGTTCCGTACCCTGGCCGAGGTGAGCTATGACCACGTGTTGCTGCCTTCCGGTGTCGCGTCGTCGATCGCGCAGGTCGACGGCTACCTGACCACCCAGCAAGGCATCCCCGAGACCGGGGTGGTCGCGCAGATCGCGGCCGAGCTCAATAGACGCAACGCGGAGCTACCCGAAGAGGACAGTTTTCTCAGTACTGTCCCGGTGGGCGGCGCCGCGACCGGCGCGGCGCTGTACGTACCGTGCCCCTACGACGCGATCGGCTTCGTGCGCCACCTGCTGTTCGAGCTCGCGACCCCACTGAACTACGCCGTGTACGACCCGCAGCTGGCCTGGCTGATCGATCCCGCCGGGCACATCCCGGCCACCGTCACCCACGGCGGCGCGGGCGAATTCCCCTATCTCACCAAAGCGCTTGCCGAGCAGTGGATTCCCGAGCTGAGCCCGCCGAACCCGTACCTCGTCGTCGAGCGCGGCGAGCAGTTCTATATCCAAACCTACCGCGAGAACACCGGGGTCTACACCCTCGAATACCGGGACGGCTCCTCCGACAAGCACTTCGGCACCACCGTCGCCGATCCCGCCACGGTAGCCGCCGTCATCTGGGACTGGGCCAACGACAACCGGACTCGCTTCCCCAGCCTCCCTTGGTCTCGCATCGAACTCTGAGCCGCCCACCGCCGCGTGTGCATCCCGCTCCGTGTGGCAGCCCGATCATTGGTTCTGGGTGGCAAGACGGCCTGCGAGGGCGACGAATGAAGCGCCGAAGGCTCGGCGCATCCACGTCACCACGGCCGGGCGCGAGATGACCTGGTCGCGCACCGCCGCCGCGCAGGCGCCGTAGATCGCGAACACCACGAAGGTGGCGAGCATGAAAATGCCGCTCAGTTCCAGCATGCGCGCCAACGCGTTCGGCGCGCCGCTGGGCACGAACTGGGGCAGGAACGCGAAGAAGAAGATGGTCAGCTTGGGGTTGAGGATGTTGAGCAGCACCGCGGAGGTGATCACCTTGCGCGCCGAAGGTGCGGCGTGCTCGGTCTGCTCCGGAACTGCGAGCGCGCCCTTGTCCCGGAACGTGGTCCACGCCATGTACAGCAGGTAGGCGACGCCGAGGTATTTCAGCGTCTGGAACGCGACCGCGCTGGCGTTGAGCACCGCGGCCAAGCCGGTGATCGCCGCGACCAGATGCGGAACGATGCCGAGCGTGCAGCCGAAGGCCGCGATCACGCTGGCCTTGGCGCCTCGCGACAGACCAGCCGCGAGGGTGAACAGCACGCCGGTACCGGGAGTGGCGACGATGACGAGCGTCGTCAGCATGAATTCGATGCTCATCCCCGACACAGTAACCCACGCTCGCCGCGGCGCAATCCCCCTCGTGCGAAGCGTGCTCAGCGGCTACAGCGCGCGCCGCCCGGACAGCGCGCGACCGAGCGTGAGCTCGTCGGCGAACTCCAGGTCGCCGCCCATCGGCAGGCCCGAAGCCAGTCGGGTGACGCTGAGGCCGGGAAAGTCGCGCAGCATCCGGACCAGATAGGTGGCGGTGGCCTCGCCCTCGGTGTTCGGATCGGTCGCGATGATCACCTCGGTGACGTCGACGCCGTCCTCTTGATTCGCGATGCGCGCCAGCAACTCCCGGATCCGCAGCTGATCGGGGCCCACACCGCTGAGCGGATCGAGCGCGCCGCCGAGCACGTGGTAGCGGCCGCGGAACTCCCTGGTGCGCTCGATCGCCTGCACGTCCTTGGGTTCTTCGACCACGCAGATCATGGTGCGGTCCCGCCGCGGGTCGGCGCAGATGCGGCACAGCTCGCCGTCGGCGACCGTCCCGCAGACCACACAGAACCGCACGCCGTCGCGCACCTTCTGCAGTGCGGCCTGCAACCGATCGATCTCCGGCGGCTCCACCTGGAGCAGATGAAAGGCGATGCGCTGCGCGCTCTTCGGACCGACGCCGGGCAGCTTGCCCAACTCGTCGATCAGATCCTGGACCGGACCCTCGTACAACTGCTACCTCGGCTCAGAAACCGGGCAGCGAACCGCCGCCGAAACCCCCGGACAACGGCCCGAGCCGTTCCGCGGCGAGGCGCTGCGCGTTCGCCATCGCGTCGTTCACCGCGCCGATCACCAGATCCTGCAAGGTCTCGATGTCGTCGGGGTCGACGGCCTTCGGGTCGATGGTCAGCGACACCACCTCACCGGTCGCCTTGATGGTGACCTTGACCAGCCCGCCGCCCGCCGCGCCGTCCACTTCGCTCGCCGCGATCTCGGCTTGGGCTTCCATCACCGCCTGCTGCATCTGCTGCGCCTGGGCGAGTAACTGTTGCATATCGAACTGGCCACCTGGCTGCACGGGAGGGTCCTCTCTGGAGAAGGTGTCATCGGCCAGCCTAGTCCTGCCGCACCGGATGTCCGGCGCGGCCCGATGGTCCGAGGTGTTCGAAGCGTTGCCGGTAACAGGTTGGGTAGTTCCCGTGGAGAGAGATCGAGCTCGTCCCAGCATCGAACTGGGGCGGCGACCGATGCGGCGAGTCTGGAGACAGTGATGAGGGCATACCGTTTCCTGGGCAGCGTGCTGCTCACGTTGAGCCTTCCGGGCGTCTTTCTCGTCGCCGCGAGCCCGGCGGTATTCGCCGATGCCGACGTCCCCGGCGCGGAAGTCATCGACCCCGCGGCTCCTGCCGATGCCGAGGTGCTCGGCGCGGAAGTCATCGATGCGGAAGCCGTTCCTGCCGTGGCCGACTACGGCGGTGGCTGCGTTCTCTACCAGGACGACAAGGCGGCCACCATCGCCTCGCTGCGGTTTCGCTGCACGCCGCAACAGCAGGACGCCATCTTCCGCGACGCGCCGCTCGGCGCGGTCCCGATGGGCGTGAAGGCAGGCTGGGTGACCCGCCCGCCGATCATGCAGACTCTCGCGCCCCCGTTCTGGATCGGCAAGACCTTCTACACCGGACCGGACGGCGGTTACCTGATGAACCGTCTCACCGGCGCGGGGATCGAAGGCTGGCGGGCCGACGTCTACGCCGCGCCTGCCCTGACCGACGGCGGCCCGACCTGGGCGCTCAACTACACACCGTCGCCGTCGCCGCAGGTGTACGACGAAATCCGCGAGGTCACCCCGGGCGTGTGGTTCGGCTACTCCTGGTGGCGCGGCGCCTTCCAGACCACTCTGCTGCTGACCTTCGCCCTCGCGTAGCGCAGGATGCGGTTGACCCTCCCGTCACTGGAGGGTGTTGGCTGAGGCCATGACGGCGACCGTCCCGATCGGGGAGTTCTCCAGGCTGAGCCACCTCAGCGTGAAGACCTTGCGCTACTACCACGAAATCGACCTGCTCACTCCGGTCGGCATCGACGCCGGTTCGGGCTATCGGCGGTACTCGACCGCCCAGGTGCAGCAGGCGCAGCTGATCCGGCGTTTGCGCGCATTGGACATGCCGCTTCCGGAGATCCGCGCCGTGCTCGCCGCGCCGGACGAGAACGCCCGCGACGCCGCGCTGCGGGCACATCTGACGCGCATGGAGGAGGAGCTGATCCGCACCCGCGCGGTCGTGGCGTCCTTGCGTTCGCTGCTGACGCCCGCGGCGCCGATCGCGGTGGAGCATCGCACGGTCGCGGCCTTTCCGGCCGCTGCCATCAGCGCAATGGTGGCGCGCGAACACATCAGCGCGTGGTGCGGCTCGACGTTCCAGGCGCTATTCGAAGCACTGGCCGCGGCAGGCATCGCACCCGCGGGTACCAGCGGTGCCACGTATGGCACCGAGTTCTTCGAAGAGGACGAGGGTGAGGTCGTCGCGTTCGTCCCGATCGCCGATACCGGCATCGTGCTGCCGCAAGGACTTTCGGCCATCGAACTGCCCGAGCGCCGTTTCGCCGTCGCGGTGCACGACGGTCCGTTCAACGATTTCGATCGCACCTACGGCGCGCTGGGCAGTCATGTCGCCGAACACGACGTCGCCCTGCCGGAGCCCATTCGGGAGATGTACCTGTTGGGCCCGGACCGAACCGACGATCCCACCACCTACCGGACCGAAGTGTGCTGGCCCATCGCCCAGCCGTGAACGAGGAGATATCCATGGCACTCTCGATCGCCCACGTAACCGTCGATTGCGCCGATGCCGGTGCGCTCGCCGAATTCTGGGCCAGGCTGCTGGAGCTGCCGGTCGACCCCGAGGCCAGCGCGGAGTTCGCCACCGTCGGGCGGACGGCAGGCGCCACGCCGGTGCTGATGTTCATCAAGGTGCCGGACAAGAACCCGGGCAAGAACGTGATCCACCTGGACCTGCACGCGCCCGACCGGAGCGAGCAAGTGCGGCGCGCGATCGACCTCGGCGCGGAGCACAAAGGCGATTTCGACATGTACGGCACGAAGTGGACGACACTGGCCGACCCGGAAGGCAATCTCTTCGATATCGGCGGCGAGTGAACCGGCGCGATGCCGACAACGGCCCGGTACCGAACGCGGTACCGGGCCGTTGTCGTGGCCGCGCGATCAGGCCAGTTCGCGCTGCAGGTTGCCGAGCACCTCGGCCTGGATCTTCTTCAGGCCCAGCGGCGCGAAGATCCCCTCGAAGATGCCCGCGATGCCACCGGCACCCTGCCAGGTGGTGCGCAGCGTGACCCGCGCGCCGGCGCCCTCCGGGGTGACGGTCCAGGTGTTCACCATCGTCGAATTCGAATCACGCTCGGTGACAATCGAGTCCGATACCGAGACGACCGCGTGCACATTGCGCGTGCGCTTCTCGGTGGCCTGCAGCGTCCACTCCGCGACGGTGCCCGCTCCCTTGCCGCCTTCGACCACCTTGTAGTCGCGGTAGTGCGGGGAGAGAATGCGCGGACGCACCGAGTCGTAGTCGGCGATTGCCTCGAGTGCACGCTGCGGATCCGCCGCAACGACGATCGAACTGCTGGCGCTGACCTGTCCCACAATGAGCTCCTTGTCCGGGTGCTGTGTCTCGACCGTTCCCTATCCTGCCTCGCGTCCGTGCGGGTTCGCCGTCCAGCCTCGCCTTGTTATGCTCCAGCACGGCCACCAACCGGGCCATCCGGCGCCGCAGTCCGGCCCGCCACCTGGGTATCCGCCGCACTGAATCGGACATCGGCCCGGCACGCGGCTGTCACGGAGAATGCGTGGTATTCCCGATGCAACATTCCCGTGACATTTCTTCCACGGTGATCCTTTCCCGGTGGCTGTAGGTCACGGTGCGTACTAGCGTCGAGGAGTGGCAGTGAGTCTGTTGGGGAAGGCCGGTCACAGTCCGGCCGCACGCGAATCAGGATTTGCCGCGCATCGAGCGGGCGTGGACCGCCTCTTGGCGAGTTACCGCGCGATACCCGAACACGCCAACGTCCGGTTGGCCAAGAAAACCTCGAACCTATTCCGCGCCAGGGCAAAGAACACCGCGCCCGGTCTGGACGTCTCCGGCCTGACCGAGGTAATCGCGGTGGACCCGGTCGCCAGGACCGCCGATGTCGCCGGCATGACCACTTACGAGGAGCTGGTGGCCGCCACCCTGCCGTACGGGCTGGCTCCGCTGGTCGTTCCGCAGCTCAAGACGATCACGCTGGGCGGAGCGGTCACCGGGCTCGGCATCGAGTCCACCTCGTTCCGCAACGGTTTGCCGCACGAGTCGGTGCTGGAGATGGACGTGCTGACCGGAGCGGGTGAGATCATCACCGCGACGCCGGAGGGTGAGCACGCCGATTTGTTCCGCGGCTTCCCGAATTCCTACGGCACGCTGGGGTACACCGTTCGGCTGAAGATCGAGCTGGAGCAGGTGCAGCCCTACGTCGCCCTGCGCCACGTGCGTTTTCGCCATCTGCGCGAGCTGGAGACAACCCTGGCGACGATCGTGACCGAGCGGGCTTTCGACGGCGAGCGGGTCGACTACCTGGACGGCGTCGTGTTCTCCGCCGAAGAGAGCTACCTGACACTGGGCCGCCAGACCGACGAGCCGGGCCCGACCAGCGATTACACCGGAATGGACATCTACTACCAGTCCATCCGGCACGACGCGAGCACGCCCAAGCGCGACCGCCTCACCATCCACGACTATCTGTGGCGCTGGGACACCGACTGGTTCTGGTGCTCTCGCGCGTTCGGCACACAGAACCCCAGGATTCGCCGGTTCTGGCCGAAACGCTACCGGCGCAGCAGCTTCTACTGGAAGCTGGTCGCGCTGGACCACAAGTACCACATCGGCGACAAGCTGGAAGCCCGCAAGGGCAATCCGCCACGTGAGCGGGTGGTGCAGGACATCGAGGTACCGGTGGAGCGTACCGCGGACTTCGTGGAATGGTTTCTGCGCGAGATTCCGATCGAACCGATCTGGCTGTGCCCGCTGCGATTGCGCGAGACCGGAGACGAGAACCAGGCGGGCGGCCGCACGTGGCCGCTGTATCCCCTGGAGCCGCGTCGAACCTACGTGAACGCCGGATTCTGGTCGGCGGTCCCCACAGCCCCTGGGCAGGAAGAAGGAGCGGCCAACCGCGCCATCGAGCGCACGGTGACCGAGTTCGACGGACATAAGTCGCTGTACTCGGATTCCTTCTACGACAAAGATGAGTTCGCCGCGCTGTACGGCGGCGGCACCTACACCGAACTGAAGAAACGCTACGACCCAGACCAGCGCTTGCTGGATTTGTATTCGAAGGCGGTGCAACGCAGATGACTACATTCCGGGACCGTTCCGATGTCTTCGCTGACCTCGGAACCAAGCTCAGCATTGCCGAGATCTTCGAGACCCTCGTCGAGGGCGACGTGCCGATCCGCCTGACGGCCTACGACGGCAGCGCGGCGGGACCGGAGAATTCGGAGTTCGCGCTGGACATCAAGACGCCGCGCGGCATCAACTATCTGGCGACCGCGCCCGGCGACCTGGGGATGGCCCGCGCCTACATCGCAGGCGACATGACCGCCAGCGGCGTACACCCCGGCGATCCGTACGAAATCCTGCGGGCGATAGACGGGCTGAAGTTTCGCCGTCCGTCCGCGCTGGCCCTGGTGACCATCGCGCGCTCGCTGGGCTGGGAGCGGCTCAAGCCGGTTGCCCCGCCGCCGCAGGAGACATTGCCGCGCTGGCGTCGCATCGCCTTCGAGGGCCTGCTGCACTCCAAGGCCAGGGACGCCGAAGCCATCCACCACCACTACGACGTCTCGAATGCCTTCTACGAGTACGTGCTCGGCCCGTCCATGACCTACACCTGCGCGGTCTACGGTGACGAGAACTGGTCGCTGGAACAGGCGCAGGAGAACAAATACCGCCTGGTCTTCGAGAAATTGCGTTTGAAGGAAGGCGACCGGCTGCTCGACATCGGCTGCGGGTGGGGCGGCATGGTGCGCTACGCCGCCAAGCGCGGCGTCAAGGTCATCGGCGCAACGCTGTCGGCCGAGCAGGCCGACTGGGCGCGGAAGAAGATCGCCGAGGACGGTCTGGCCGACCTGGCCGAGGTGCGCCACTGTGACTACCGCGACGTGCCCGAAGGCGAATTCGACGCGGTGTCCTCGATCGGTCTCACCGAGCACATCGGCGTGCACAACTACCCGTTCTACTTCGACTACATCAAGAGCAAGCTGCGCGACGGCGGCCTGTTCCTGAACCACTGCATCACTCGCCCGGACAACACCCGCACCACCAAGGCGGGCGATTTCATCGACCGCTACGTGTTCCCGGACGGCGAACTGATCGGTTCCGGCCGGATCATCTCCGAGATCCAGAACATCGGACTCGAGGTGCTGCACGAGGAGAACCTGCGCGAGCACTACGCGCTGACCCTGCAGGAATGGTGCAAGAACCTGGTCGCCAACTGGGACGCTTGCGTCGCGGAAGTCGGCGAGGGCACCGCGAAGGTGTGGGGCCTGTACATGGCGGGCTGTCGGCTCGGCTTCCAGCGCAATGTGGTTCAGCTGCACCAAGTGCTCGGCGTCAAACTGCCCGCCGACGGCGACTGGACCGTGCCGCTGCGTCCGTGGTGGCAGCCCTGATCAATATGCCTGACTGCCCGCCTCGTCCAGGAGTTCGTCCAGGAACGGGGCGGGCAGTTCGGTGTCCGCGACCTGTCCCGACGGGGGCAGATCGGCGCGCAGCACGCGCAGGATGCCGACCACACCGGGGCCCGCGTCCAGCAACGGCCTGGTCCAGCCGAGCTCGGCGCAGGTAGCGACGGCGGGCAGCAGCAGGTTGGTGGCCTCGCCGACCCAACCTGAGGTGGCCAGGCATTCCGCGAGCAGCAGCGCGGCGTCCAGTTGCGCACGGGGACGGTGCTTTTCGAGCATGTGATCGTACAGTGCGCGGGCGCGGCGCACCGCCCGGTCATCGGAGCCGAGGCGGTGTTCGGCGAGCAGCGCGCGGATCGCGGCCAGCTCCTCGGCCTCGGCGGCGAGCCGGGCCGCACCGGTCAGCCGGTGGCCCGCCTGCAGCGGCGTGGACTCGGCGATATCGGTATAGCGGCGGTCCGCGGCATCCGGCGGCAGACCGAGCCGCAGCCGTTCGGCACGGATGTGCGCGCTCAACCTGGTGAGTCGATTGTCGACCGCGATGCGGGCGCCCTCGTCCAGCCGGGTGGCCGCGGTGTACAGGTCGCCCCGGACCGCCTTGACCCGTGCGCCGACGACGAACGTCGAGATCAGGAAGTCCACCGGGCCGATCCGGGTGACCAGCTCGTGACTCTCGTCCAGCAGCGGGTCGGCGCTGCCCAGATCGCCCCGGCGATAACTCAACTCGCCGAGCAGCGCGGCGGCGACGCGCACCGCGTGCGAGCGCGGACCCGCGCGCTCCCGCGCCGCCTCCCATGCCTGCTGGAAGCACCTGGTGGCGGTCGCGACGTCGAGCTGCTCATAGGCGGCAGCGCCCTGGCCGCACCGGCCGAAGACCATGCCGAGCGGGTCCTTCGAACGCTCGTGGTATTCCTCGGCCCATTCCTGGATCTTCCTGGCGCCCTCGAAATCGAATTCGCACAGCCGCACGAAGGTGGTGAGGTTGGCCGCGGTCGAGACCGTCCACGGCGGCAGTTCGTCCGGGTGTCGCAGACAGTCGGCGACCCGGTCCAGCACGCCTTCGGTGTGGTCGCGCGCGATCTGGTCCGCCGCGGCAAGCACCACGGCCTGGCAGCGCTGCACGCGCACGTCGTCGTCACTGGATGAGCCGCGAGCCAGGATGTTCGAGAGCCTGCCCAGCGCGTTGCGCGCCGCGCCGGACTGCTGCAGGTTGACATTCGCCCTGGCCACCGCCATGAGCAGCTTCGAACGGGAAGCCACCTGCTGCATCGGCAGCTTCGACACGCTGCCGAGCAGCGTGGCCAGGCGGGAACCGTCGATCAGGTCCATGCCGCCGCTCTCCAGCAGGTCCAGCGCCATCTTCAGATCGGTGGCGGCCAGCGCGTGGTCCACCGACTTGCGCAGCAGCTGGTGCTCGGCGTACCAGCGAGAAGCCTTGCGATGCAACGCCTTCGACTTGCCGGGGTGAACCCGTTCGAGCCGGGTCCGCAAATGCTCGGCGAACAGCGGCTGCAACCGGAACCAGTCCGGATCGTGCTCGATCCGCCGCAGGAACAGCTCGCGCTGTTCAGCCTGCTCGAGCAGCTGGTCGGCGTCCGGGTCGTCGGACAGCGCCGCGGCGAGCGAGCCGCTCACCCGCTCGGTCACCGCGATCGACATCAGGAACTCGAGCATCCTCGGTTCCAGCGTGTCCAGCACATTCTCGGCGAGGTACTCCCGGATGCCGTGGTCGCCCTCCGACAGCGTCGCGATCAGCTGTGTGGGGTCGGTGTTGCCACGCAGCGACAGGCCGACCAGCTGGATGGCGGCGGGCCAGCCGTCGGTGGCCGTGTGGATCTCGGTGACCTGCTCGGGCGTGAGTGCGAACCCGTTGCGCTCCACCAGGATCTGCCTGGTCTCCGTCTCGGTCAGGCGCAGTGCGGCCGAGCCGATCTCGACCAGTTCGTCCTGCACGCGCATGCGGCCGGTCGGCAGTCCGGACTGCTCCCGGCTGGTCACCACGAATCGCAGATGGTGACAACCATTGTCCAACAGCGCCTCCATCGCCCGATGCGCGCCTGCGTCGGTGATCCGATGCCAGTCCTCGACGATCACCACGATCGTCTGGCCCGCGGCATGGATCTCATCGATGAGGGTGGGGAGCACGAACGCGGCCGCGTCGGCGGGCCGCTCCTCGAGCATCTGCTCCAGGCCATTGCCGACGTCCGGACGCACGCGGCGGATCGCCTGGATCAGGTGTGCCAGGAACCAGATCTCGTTGTCGTCGTCGCGGTCGATGCCGATCCAGGCCACCGCGGCGTCGCTCTCGGCGAGTTCGGCGCGCCACTGCGCGGCCAGCGTGCTCTTGCCGAAGCCCGCGGGCCCGTGGATCACCGCCAGCCTGCGCCGTCCACCCGCACGCAGGATGTCCAGCAGACGCGGCCGTGGCACCGGGGCGCGCGTAGGCGTCGGCGGACGGAATTTGGTTACCGCCGTTGGCGGCATCGTGATCGCCCCCGGCGTACCGGGGTGCTGCGAGACGGCGGGCCGCAGCGTCAGCGGCCAGCTGCGCCGCGCGGTGACCGCGGGTTGGGTACCGGTCCACACCGCGGTGGGCTCGCCGACGTCGGTGGAGGCAGTGGGCTGCTGTTCGGGCGTGGTGTCCAGCAGCGCCATCTCATCGGGCAACTGATCGTGGTCGCGCTGCACCGTGCGCAGCATTTCGCCGAATTCGTACGCGCTGACCGGGCGATCGCGCGGATCGGGGGACATGGCGTGTTCGATGACTGCGGCCAGGTCCGGCGGAATGTCCTGTTCGCGCAGGTCGGGCACGGGCTGCGTGGTGATCCGCAGGAACTGGGCGACGACCCGCTCGCCCGCCTGACGCTCGAAGGCGGCATGTCCGGTGAGCAGCGCGAACAACGTCGATCCGAGGCCGTAGATATCGGAGCGGACGGTCGGCTCGTCGCCTTTGAGCACTTCGGGCGCGGTGAACGCGGGTGAGCCGGTGATCATGCTGCTCGAGGTACGGAAGCCGCCCGGAATGCGGGCGATGCCGAAATCGGTCAGCTGCGGTTCGCCGTAGCCGCTGAGCAGGACGTTGGCCGGTTTCACGTCCCGGTGCAGGATATGGGCCCGGTGCGCGCTCTCGATCGCACCCGCCAGCTTCACCCCGGCGCGCAGCGAGTCCGACCAGGTCAGCGGGCCCTGATCCCGAATGAGCCGTTCCAGCGACCCGTGTGTGCAGTACGGCATGACGATCAGCGGCATACCGGTGGCGGTAACGTCCACCTGGAGGATGTCGACGATGTTCGGATGACCGGACAGCCTGCCCATGGCTTGTTCTTCGCGCAGGAAGCGCTCCCGGCTCTCCTGGTCGATCTCCGAGGAGAGCACCTTCACCGCGACCACCCGGTCCAGTCGCGTCTGGATGCAGCGGTAGACCACCCCGAACCCGCCGCGACCGATCTCCACCGCGCCGGACAGGCCCATCGCCTCCAGCTCGTCGCCGATGTCGATGGGCGCCTGACGCTGCGTATCCGATTCGGCCGCAGACGATTCCGCGTCCACCCGGCCAGAACGCGTCTGTGGATTCATGTGATCACCTCGATCCCACATCGAATCGGCGTCACCGGCGGCCAACTTCGCGCCGAAGCCGGACACCGTGGTGTCCGATATGTCTGCGCTTACTCCAACGTAGCGCGGCGGGAGACCACGCGGGAGGTGTTTCCGCACCGGATGGAGCGTGTCGTCGGCCCGGGCGTTTCGCGCCGCTCAGCGCTCGGCCGCAGGCTCACGTTCTGGCGCTTGGTGTTCTGAAAACGCCGACGATTTGCCAGCCGGCATCCGACGGGCGCTCACCTTCTCGGATGTCGCCTTGCCAGCCGCCCGGCCATATCCGGTCCCGCGAACGGGTACCCAAGTAGGAGTCGGCCAATCAGGTGTCCGCGAGAGGTCCGGCGAACAGGCCACGGAGTCCGCCGCACTTATGTTGAAGAAGCAACGATGCATCGCGGAGCTCGTGTCAATACCCGAGGACAACCCCGCCTAGCGGCCGCGACGCGAACACGCCGAGACGAGTAGTGCCGGGACGAACCAGGCGCACCGCGGCCCCGACGACACGGCGGATCGACCGACTGAAGGGCCGGTACGTGCTCCGCGCGCTGGGCCCGGCCCACCGGCGCGTTCACCCGCTAGCCGACGGCCAACCCGATGACCTGGGTGACCTGATCACCGTCGAAATTGTTGTCGCTGACCAGCACCAGGGTTCGAGCCCCCGAAGGCAGGCGGGGACCCCAGGTCATGCCTTCGACGTTGTCGACGGTGGAAAGCCCGACGTCGTCGAGGTCGACGACCAGCCGCTTGGCCACCGGGCGTGCGGCGCCGATCGGAGCGTCGAGGATATTGGTCGCGACGCCGAGATCGGCCTCGAAGACGCGGATCTTGTTGCCCACGCCCGGGACGAAGGAGCGTTCCAGCACAAGAAGTTTGGCCGGATCCAGCGGATCGGCGGCCAGGATCGAGGCGATCCCGGTCCCGCCGCGCCCCGGTTCGGGCCGCGCCTGGGCGTGCACCCGCTCCATCGGATAGGCGAACTGGGCGAGCAGCTGTCCGGAGCGTGCCTGGACGGTGATCCGGGCAACCGCGCCACTGATCGCGGTCGCCATCGGGCCGTCCTGCAGCAGCGGCCCCTCCGTCGAGGTCAGGAACAACGCGCCGCCTGCGGCGAAGGTCGCGCCCTCCAGCACCTGGTTCTGCCTGGGGCCGGAGTCGGGGCGCATCCGTTCGTTGTCCGGTATCGGCAACTCGCCCGCATACGAGCCGTCGGGATGCGCGATGCGCACCGACGGGTCCGCGAGGACGGTGTCGAACCGTTCGCCCTCCTGCGTCCAGTAGTAGTCGCCGGTCCACGGATCGACCCGGATCTCCTCCGGATCCACCGAATTCGGCGCGTAGGCGGCGCCTGTCGAGGTCGACAGCGGACGCGTTCCGGTGAACGCCACCGGACCAACCCCGTGCTCACCGACCCCGATGCGCGCGGTGTAGTACCGCGCGGGGTTCTTGTTCGACCGGTCGTCGCTGATCAGCAGGTACTCGCCGGTGCGTTCCAGATAGTCGATCCCGGACAGCCCGCCCACGGTGGTGCCCTCGAAGTCCAGATCGTGCGCGATCGCCTGTTCTCCGAGCAGCCGCACCGACGGACTCGCCGCCGGATCGGCGCCGGCGATCGGTGCAGGTACGAGCGCGAGAGCACAACTGGCGATCAGGATGCGATGACTGCGTTTGGGCACGGCTTGTAACTTATCCGCGCGAACGAAAGCCCGCCATCGCGGAAAGCGATGGCGGGCTTTGTCGTTCGTTCGGTGCGGAGACTACTTACGCAGCGAGGCCGGAACCTCGAAGCGCTCGCCGTAGGTCTTGGCGAGGTAGTCGGCGCGGGCCACGAAGGCCTCCTGGCCGCCCGGGTAACCGACGATGAACTGGTGCACACCACCGGTCCAGGCCGGGAAACCGATGCCGAAGATCGAGCCGATGTTGGCGTCGGCGGTCGAGGTCAGCACGCCCTCGTCGAAACACTTCTGGGTCTCGATCGCCTCCGCGAACAGCATGCGGTCGATCAGATCCTGCAGCGGGACGGTGAAGTCCGCCGTGGTCTTGAAGTGGTCGCGCAGGCCGGCCCACAGACCGGTGCGCTTGCCGTTCTCGTCGTACTCGTAGAAGCCCGCCTTCTCCAGGCGGCCCGGACGACCCTCGGCCACCATGTAGTCGATGACATCCTGCGCCGGGTGCCGCTTGACGCCCATGGTGGTGTCACCGGCCGCGGCGGCCTCCTGGGTCTCCTTGGCGATCTTCTGCATGAGCTTCATGTTCAGCTCGTCCGACAGCTGCAGCGGCGCGGCCGGGTAGCCCGCCTGCAGACCGGCCTGCTCGATGGTCGCGGGCTCGATGCCCTCGCTGAGCATGGCAATCGCCTCGTTGACGAAGGTGCCGATCACACGCGAGGTGAAGAAGCCGCGGCTGTCGTTGACCACGATCGGCGTCTTCTTGATCGCGAGGGTGTAGTCGAACACCCGGGCCAGCGCCTCGTCCGAGGTCTTCTCACCCTTGATGATCTCCACCAGCGGCATCTTGTCGACCGGCGAGAAGAAGTGGATGCCGATGAAGTCCTCCTGGCGCTTCACGCCGGTCGCGAGACCGGTGATCGGCAGGGTGGAGGTGTTCGAGCCGAGCAGCGCGTCGGGGGTGACGATGTCCTCGATCTCCTGGAACACCTTGTGCTTCAGCTCGGTGTTCTCGAAGACGGCCTCGACGACGAAGTCGACGCCGGCGAAGTCGGCCGCGTCCGCGGTCGGCGTGATCCGGTCCAGCAGCGCCTTCGACTTCTCCTCGGTGGTCTTGCCGCGGGAGAGGGCCTTGGCCTCGATCTTCTCGGAGTAGTTCTTGCCGCGCTCGGCCGCCTCGATCGAGACGTCCTTCAGCACGACCTGGTAGCCGGCCTTGGCGGAGACGTAGGCGATGCCTGCGCCCATCATGCCCGCGCCGAGCACGCCGATCTTCTTGATCTCCTGCTTCGGCACGTCCTTCGGACGCGAACCGCCGTTGTTGATCGTCTGCAGGTCGAAGAAGAACGCCTGGATCATGTTCTTCGCGACCGGGCCGGTGAGCAGGTGCACGAAGTAGCGCGACTCGATCAGCGACGCGTTGTCGATGTCGACCTGCGAGCCCTCCACCGCGGCCGACATGATGGCGCGCGGCGCAGGCATGTTCGCACCCTTGATCTGCTTGCGCAGGTTGGCCGGGAACGCGGGCAGATTCGCCGCGAAAGCGGGCGAGGACGGGGTGCCGCCGGGGATCTTGAAGCCCTTCTTGTCCCAGGGCTGCACGCCGCCCTCGGGGTTGGCCTTGATCCACGCCTTGGCCGCCGGGAGCAGCTCCTCGACCGAACCGACCAGCTCGTCGATCAGGCCGATCTCCTTGGCCTTGGCCGGCTTGTTGCGCTGGCCCTGCAGCAGCACCTGCATCAGGGCGTTCTGCAGGCCCAGCATGCGCACGGTGCGGATGACGCCGCCGCCCGCGGGCAGCAGGCCGAGGGTGGCCTCCGGCAGACCGATCTGCGAACCGGGCACGTCCGCCGCGATGCGGTGGTGGGTGGCCAGCGCGATCTCCAGGCCGCCGCCGAGCGCGGCGCCGTTGATGGCCGCGACCACCGGCTTGCCCAGCTGCTCCAGGCGCCGCAGCGCGCCCTTGATCTCGCCGAGCTCGTCCATCAGGGCCTGGGCGTCGTCCGGGCCGACCTTCATCATGTTCTTCAGGTCGCCACCGGCGAAGAAGGTCTTCTTCGCGGAGGTGACGACAACACCGGTGATGTTGTCCTTCTCCGCCTCGAGCCGATCGACCGTCGCGGTCATCGACTTCTTGTACAGCTCGTTCATCGTGTTGGCGCCCTGGTTCGGGTCGTCCATCGTCAGCACGACGATGCCGTCCGAATCCTGCTCCCAACCGATCATGTTGGTTTCGCTCACAGCCTTGTGTCTCCTAGTTGAATAGCTGTCGGTTGGGGATCAGACCCGCTCGATGATGGTGGCCACGCCCATGCCGCCGCCGATGCACAGGGTGACCAGCGCGTACCGGCCGCCCCGGCGCTCCAGCTCGTCGACCATGGTGCCGGTGATCATCGCGCCGGTCGCACCCAGCGGGTGGCCCATGGCGATCGCGCCACCGTTGACGTTCAGCTTCTCGTCCGGGATGTTCAGGTCCTTCTGGAACTTCAGCACCACGGAGGCGAACGCCTCGTTGATCTCGACCAGGTCGATGTCGTCCAGGGTCAGGCCCGCCTTGGCCAGCGCCTTCTTGGCGGCCGGGGTCGGACCGGTGAGCATGATGGTGGAGTCCGCGCCACTGGTGGCGGTCGCGACGATGCGCGCACGCGGGGTCAGGCCGGACGCCTTGCCCGCCTCTTCAGTACCGACCAGCACGATGGCGGCGCCGTCGACGATGCCGGAGCTGTTGCCGCCGTGGTGCACGTGGTTGATCTTCTCCACGAAGTGGAACTTCTGCAGTGCCACCGCGTCGAAGCCACCCATCTCACCGATAACGGCGAACGAAGGCTGCAGCTTGGCCAGGTCCTCGGCGGTGGTGCCGGGACGCATGTGCTCGTCGCGGTCCAGCACGACGATGCCGTTCTGGTCCTTGACCGGAACGACCGACTTGGCGAAGTAACCGCCGGTCCACGCCGCGGCGGCCAGTTCCTGCGAGCGCGCCGCGTAGGCGTCCACGTCGTCGCGGGTGAAGCCCTCGATGGTGGCGATCAGGTCGGCGGACACGCCCTGCGGGACGAAGTAGGTGTCGTAGCTGGTGGCGGGGTCCATCGCCCAGGCGCCGCCGTCGGAGCCCATCGGAACACGCGACATGGACTCGACGCCACCGGCCAGCACCAGGTCGTCGAAGCCGGAGCGGACCTTCTGGGCGGCCATGTTGACCGCCTCCAGGCCGGAGGCGCAGAAGCGGTTGATCTGGACGCCGCCGACGGTGTCGGGCAGGCGGGCCGCGGTGACCGCGGTGCGGGCGATGTCGGCGCCCTGGTCGCCGACCGGCATGACCACGCCGAGGATCAGGTCGGAGATCCGGTCCTCGTCGAGGTTCGGGAAGCGGCCGCGCAGCTCCTGGATCAGACCAACAGTCAAGTCGATCGGCTTGACCGAGTGCAGCGAGCCGTTCTTCTTGCCGCGGCCGCGCGGAGTGCGGATGGCCTCGTAAATGTAGGCCTCTGTGGTCATATCGGAGTGTTCCTTCCTTACGGTGCGGCGGCCGGACCTTCGTCCGTCCGAGCGCTGGTGTGCGGCGACACCGCGTCTGCGGCATGGCTGCGGCTGACCTCGCCGACCGGCCCTGTGGCCGACCGTTCCTAACGCTGTACAAAACCAGGTACGCAACAGCGGACGCACGTCCCGGTCGCCCGTACGCCTGGGCATACCATAGAACGTCGTCGTTCCGAAGCTCACGGCTACCCGTTCATACTACCGTGATGTGCGAACTCCGGTTAACTTAACGTCGTCGGAACAGTGGTTGTCAACCATCCAACCGTGTGGCACCCAGCTCACTCTTCAGCAATTCCAGGGCGACTTCGTCGGGGTCGCGCCGGTCGCCGGGTGCGACCGGATCGGCCGCGGCGGCCATCATCTCCTGCTCCTCCTCCGGCGTGGAGGCGGGGACAACCCCTTCCTGGTCCCGGCCCCTGCTGGTCACGGCGCTGTTCCCGGGCGGCTCCGAGTCGTGCGGCGGATAGTCGGCCGGGCCGGGATCGTCGGGTAGGTCGGGGTAGTCGGGCGGTGGGATGTCGTCGTCGGCGACAGGTGGGCGCGGGTTCGCGCCGGCCGAGCGCGAACGACCCGCATTGGCCGACTTGTCCGCGCCCGCGTTC
>NZ_BDBA01000199.1 GCF_001612745.1 Nocardia amamiensis NBRC 102102
GAGTGGGCAGGTCAGCAACGGCATTCCATGCGTAGCCCTGACGGGCCTGCGCTGGTTACCCGTCCGCCAGCGCCTCGCGCGGAGGATAGCCAGTCCAGCTGGATCAGCAGCGACATGATCAGCGCAAATGGCAGTATCTCCATAGCTCGACCTTTGAGCATCACCGCTTCGGCGGGCACGTCCTCCGCGGCCAGCGGCGAACTCACCCAAGCCCTAACGGTATTAGCGCGCCCAGCAAGATGCTGTCCGGCGGCGCACCAAAGCCAGCCACGAGCGCGCTGCTGTGCGGATAATACCCAGCCTTTCCCCACACCTTCGCCGGAAAATCGGCCACAACCTCGCCACCCCGACGCCCGCGCCATCCTCACCGTCGCTCAGCTTCCGGCGCACGCGGCTGAACTCACCAAACCCCGTGTCGCGACAGGTTCTACGCCATGCCGGACATCAGCGGGCAATCGACGCCTTCACCACCGAGATCGTCGATATTTTGGGAGCTCCGCAGCTGCATCAACCGAATATGGTGGAGACAGCGATCGGACGCCAAGCCCTCGCTGCTCGCCACCCTCGACGCCGTCTGCACAGCCGCCGACGACCTGGAGCAGCCTGCAGCCGAGGAATTCCGCAATCCCCCGACCACGCCATAGTCACCACCTCGCCCGGACTGGCCGACCTCACCGGCACCCAGGTCCTCGCCGAAATCGGTGACGCAGACCAACCTCATCGGCACCCAAGCCAAGGACCAACCACCACATCTCGCAGGCGGAACCGTCGAACCACCCTCTACCAGCGGACATCCCGAACTTCGCTGGGCTTCGGCGGGTGGGACCCCATTTGGCCTCAAGGCGTATAGCTCATCCCTGACCAGGCAAGATCATGACATTCATCAACAGATGCTAAGGTTCTGGAGAACCTGAGGTTACTGTCGCCGAACTGCTTGGCCGACTCAACGCGGGCCCGCCGCTCTGCACGACGAGGCACCGCCGTACGTGGGCCGGGAACGGCCGGGGTTTCGAAGCTGATGCTGATCCGGAGTCGAGGCGCAGGAAACCAGAGAACGTCCGCTGCTACTTCAAAGCCATCCCAGAGGGGACTGGATACAACGGCTCTGTCGCACTTTCGGCTCTGTCGCACTTTCGGTGGTGACGTGTCGCGGCCTACCCCAGGAGTATCCGGTGTCGAAGTAGCCGGAATCCCGCACGGCCGTACATTTGCCGTTTGAGCAGCTTCGTTTTCGTGTTGACGCCCTCGCACGGCCCGTTGCTGTAGGGCATGGTCAGGCCTGCGACCGCGGCGTCGTGGTCCTGCTCGAGACCGCGCAGGAACGGTTCGAGTTCGGGTAATCCGGCCGTGCGGGCTTGCTTGATCCAGCAGTCCAGGTCGCTGCCGCGCCGCTCGGCCATGATCTCGGCGAAGTCGCGGACCAGTTCCGTCAGCCGGGTCATTTCCGGGCAGGCGGCGACGAGTTCATCCAGATGAGCGCGGCGCGTTTCGGACAGATCCGATGGGCGGCTCGTGATCCAGCCGGCGAGTTTGCGTGCCGAGACGGCGACGCGGTCACCCGCCAGCCGTCCTTCGTTGAGATAGCAGTAGAGCAGATTCAGAGGGACTTGATCTCGGCGAACAGGTGTGTGACCGGCACACCAGGTTCGGCGGCGCGGCGGGCCCGCAGATGATCGCGGTAGGGGTCGACCAATCCGGGCCGGTACCGCGGTGGGCGGCGCAGCGAATCCGGTTCCGGCGCACGGGAATAGCGTTTCACTGTGTTCAACGCCAGGCCCAGCCGGCGGGAGCAGTCCAGAAGCCCGACACCCTGGTCGAGCAGGTTGTGCACGGCATGCCAGCGTTCGATGGTGGTGGTCTCACGCGCGATCCGGTGGCGCTTGGGCCCCGCGGCAGCCCAGCAACGCCCGTGCGCGGCGACGGCTGTCTCGACCACGCGCGCCAGCCCGTGCCACAAATGCCAGCGGTCCGACACCTGAGTAGCGGCAGGTCGCGCTCGGCGCACCGCTTCGGCATAGGTGGTCGAGCCGTCCCGCACGACGGTCATTACCTCTGGATGGTCGGTCAGCCAGGCGGCCAGGGTATCGGATTTGCGGTCTGCCAGCACGTCGATCCGGTCGTGCGACACCGGGTCGATCACGACCGTGGCATATCGGTGCCGACGCAGCAATGCGAAATCATCGACACCGACGACCGCAGGAACCAGCCGCTGCGGCAACGGAATATTCAGCAGCACGCGCACCGCCGTATGCCGGGGACAACCCGACCGACAACCGCGCCAGCAGCCGAGCACCGGCTCGGCCAGCCAGTTCCCGAACGACCACACGCACCTGCCTGGTCAGACGCGCGGTGCGGCGCTGGTAGCGCTCCAGAACGCCAGCTACTTGCTCGCGGAAAGTGTTGCAGCAGCCTGTTGTCGGGCAGACCAGGCGGCGAACCTGCACCCGCACGACCACGGGGCGCCCGTCGAGCGGCACATCGGTCACCGTCCGCCAGTGATACCCGTGCAGCCGCTCGGACTCGGCCCCGCAGCCCGGACACACGACCGGGCTGTCGGGCGTCCGCGCCCACACCACGACCCGTTCGCCCTCATCGACCACATCCTCCACCACCAGCGGCGACAACCCCGAAAATGCCACGGCAGCAGGCACATTCACCTCGCACATCGGAATATCGTGCCCTCGCCGCCGACACATCACCACCGAAAGTGCGACAGAGCCGTTGGCTGGACAGACCCTCCCAGAGGCGATCGCCGAACTCACAGGCCTGCTCGCCCCCGGCGACAGCCGCAGCTGATAGATATCGCGTTTCTGAACGAGCATGGAGGCTGGACGGAGGCTCCCAAGTATTTTCATTTAGGATTGTGACTGCTTCCTGCTCGTGCGCCACGGTAGTCCAGCACTGCGCTTGACATTGTCGCGGCGACAACGTTTCTACTGGTGTTATTGACCTGAAACATATCGGTTGTGTCGCATGATGTTTCGGGGTGAGCGATGATCTTCGGATGGACATGTGCAAGTTCTCGCCGGCCCAGCAGGAGGTCGTGTGCAAGCGGGTGATGGGGGCGCTGCTGGACGGGATGTCCTCGGCGGAGGCGCAGCGGGTGTTCGGGGTGTCGGAAGGCTCGATCCGTAACTGGCGCAATCGGTTTTGCCGAGGTCGGGGTCGGTGGGCTGGATTCCCTCACGCCGGGCCGCAAGTCTGGGGGAGAAGACGAAACTGTCGACGTCGCGGACCCAGGCGTTGGTGGAGGCGTTGGTGGTGTTCACCCCCGAGAAGTTGGAGCTGGGTGGACTGTTGTGGACGCTTCGCAAGGTCGCTGAGCTGGCCCGCAGGCTGTTCGGGGTGTCCTACACCGAACAAGGGATGGGTAAAGTGCTGCGGCGCATGGGGTTCCACCTTCCAGCGCCCCGACCGTCGCGCGATCGAGACCGACCCCGAAACGATGCCGGCCTGGACCGAGGAAATCTATCCGGCCCTGGCGAACGGGCCAAAGCCGAGGGCGCGATCATCTTGTTCGCCGACCAGGTCGGTGTCCGTTCCGATCACCTGTCCGGGCGGACCTGGGGCCGGCGTGGACAGACACCGACGGTGGCCCGGACCGGAAAACGGTTCTCCCTCAACGCCATGTCCACGATCTCCCCACACGGGGGCATGCACTTCACCCTGTTCAAGGGCCGTTTCGTCACCCCGCAGTTCCTGGAGTTCCTCACCAGGCTGTTGCGCCAGGACGCCGAGAAGACCCACCTGGTTCTCGACGGGCACCCCGTGCACCGGTCCCGGGCGGTCACCGACTGGATCGCCGAGCGCGGCGACCGGATCGAGCTGCACTTCCTGCCTCCGCACGCCCCGCACCTCAACCCCGACGAGGTCAACGCCGACCTGAAACACAGCCGCCGACCAGGTCATCACCAGCCGCGACCAGATGCAGACCGCTGTCTGCTCCTTCTCCCACCGCGTCCAGAAACTGCCCGACCGAGTCCGCGGCTACTTCCAGGCGCCACACACCGTTTACGCTTCAACCATTCAGTTTCAGCTCAATAATTGCCACGCATTTGAGAATTTCGCCCTGTCGTTCCGTCGTCAATGGTTGTAAGACACCCAGTTGGGTGTCTTTTCCGGGTCCACACAGGCCGAGGCCATGACGCATTGCTCCGTTCCACCGACATCGACTGGGACATTTCCGAATAGCACAGCCGCGCCGAACTAGAACGCGGAACCGCGGGCGCGGGTGCACTGGCACAACACCCAGCGGCACTCGTCGATCGGGTACCGGCCGCCGATCGAATACGAATACCACTGCCATCAACAGGCCATCTCGGCGAGGTGGCCTGAACCCGAGGTTCCACCGGGGCCACGGTTCAATCCGGCGACGGGCTCGCAGCCCTCGACTATCGCCAGTTCGAACCAGCGGTGCGGAACCGCCTCGCCGGAAGGTGGTCTTCTGTGTTGAGCCAAGCGAGTGGGCCTCATGTTATGGAGAAAGCCAATCGAATTTCGCTGTGCGCCGTGCTAGCGTGATCGGCCAGTCGAGTTCCGGCCGTCGGTGGACAAGGTGTCAGAGATGGTTTCCTCAAACCCTTTGAGCCCAAGCGACAGCAAGTCGCGTCTTGGAGTAGCTCGGGCACGCGATGAGTTCCTCAGCAATACCGGCGTGGACCTCTCGCACGTTAGGCCCCTTGTCGTGCGCTCCTGGTATCGAAGCCTCGCTGCGGGCGTCGACGCAATCGTGGATCGCGACATTCGCGATCAAGGGCACGTCGACGAGCGCACGATGCAGGCAGCCGAACTCCACCTCAGGAGACTGGACGAGATAGCCGCCGATATGGGCGGCTACGTGAGCCTCACGGCGCCGAGCGGCGTACTCGTCCAGCCGAGCTACCTGCGAGACGAGGAGTCCTTCCCTGCTGGGTATTCGCTGCTCGAGGAGAACTGCGGCAGCAACGGCGAGGGCATCGCGCTCGAAGAGGGGCGCAGCGTCTGGGTTGCGCCTGAGGAGCACTTTCGTGAGGACATGCGCCGCAACTGGTGCTTCGCCTCGCTGGTTCGGGACCCGTTCCACAGTCGGGTACGGGCGGTCATCGGCCTAACTCTTCCCGCCGAGCACGTCAGGGGGATCGAGCCCGCGGCGACCCTCTTGACGTTGGAGGGAGTGGCAGCTCGTATCGGGCGTGAAATCGAGGCGAGAGCCTCGGCCAGAGAGCGTGCACTTTTCGACGAGTACATGACGGTGTCCCGGCGCCGAGGGAACTCGGCGGTGATCGCGATGGATGGTAAGAACGCCCTGATGAACGCCTCGGCTACGTCATCGCTGGAGGAAGGGGACTTCCTGATCATCGCGAGCTACGCGAAGGAAGTCATGTCCCTGGCACGAGAGACCCAGTGCGAGGTCAATCTAAGGGGACCAGGCACCGTGACGCTGGACATCTCGCCCGTGCAACTCACGCAGTCCAGCGTCGGCGCGATCGTCGTGATGCGCCCAGGCTCAGAGCCCCGAACCACCCCGAGGGTTGGCCGCCAGCGGGCGGAACCCGCTGGCGAGATGCCGACCGTTGCGGCCTCCGACGCCCTGTCGGAGCATCTTGACGGGGTGAGCGCTGAATTCCAGCGCATCCTGATGCTCGCGAGGAAGGTGATTGAGCAGGCTAGGTCTGCTGCCATCATCGGCGAGGCAGGAACCGGAAAGCGGCGCTTGGCGCACACGATCGCTGGGACTCGGCTCGACTACGTCGAGTTCGACTGTCAGGCGTATGCGCTCGGGTATCAGCAGCTTGCGGCGGTTGTGCAGTGCGTCAGCGCGTCTTCGCGACGGACACTCGTCCTCGAGAACGCCGACTCGCTGTCGGTCTCCAAGGCCGTCGACCTGGTGAGGGTATTGAAGGGATTGAGCGCAGCCAGAGTGATCATGACTGTGACCCGACCAACTGATGCGACGCTGCACATCTCCGAGGCATTCGACGCGCTGGAGATCGCCGTCGCTCCTTTGCGGAAAAGGCGGGAGGACATTCCGGTGCTGGCCGAGGCCTTCGCCATCGAGATGGGCGGGCGGAGGCTTTCGCGCAGGCTGCTCACCGCGCTTACTGATTCGGACTGGCCCAGAAACATCGACCAACTTCGCACGGTTGTCTCGAATGCGATCGAGCATTCGCGGGGAGCGGAGGTGATAGTCGACGATTTGCCCCAGGGGCTGCGCCGGGCCATGACAAACGGCAGGCTCAGCAGGCTCGAGGACGCCGAGCTCGGTGAACTGCGGAGCGCCCTTCGGGAGGCAGACGGAAACAAGCGCCTGGCGGCCGAGCTGCTCGATATCGGGAGGTCGACGCTGTATCGGAGGATGGATTACTTCACAAGAAGGGGATTCGAATTGTGAGTTAGATCCTCACAAATCTCATGGACAGGCCGTTGTCACCGCACGTTTGAGTGCGGTGACAACGGCCTGTCTTGTTCTCCGTTTCGGGAGTGTTTCGATCTGGCACGGATCGCGTGCGTGGTAACGGGCTGTACTTGATGCCAAGCGCCGCCCGCCGAGATCACAGGCGGCGGCAGCGGCCAGCACCGGAGAGCGTAGGTGAGCATCTGGTCGCGAACCCGGAGCCTCTTCTACACGACGAGGGATCTGTCGACCGAGACAAGGAGAACGGTGTCGATGAGCAGCGACAGTAGGGGCGTGATTCTGGTGGCCCCACACCACTTTCCGGACGTGAACCGGGAGCGGGCGCTGGCCGAGGAGTTCGGCTACGAACTCGCCGTCGCGGCGGACACCAGTGCGTTCCAGAGAGCTCTGCCAGACGCCGAGATCATCATGATCACGCCGTATGCGCGGCTGACGCCTGCCGACTTCCCGTCCATGACCAAGTGCAGAGCCGTGATCCGCTACGGGGTCGGCTACGACAACATCGACGTCGAGGCCGCCGCGCGGGCCGGGATCCCGGTGTCCATCGTCCCGGGGACCGCCTCGGAGGAAGTCGCTTCGCACGCAATCGCGATGGGGCTCGCTCTGGCTAGACGGCTGACTGCGGGAGACGCTGCCATCCGTGATCTCGGTTGGGGCGGAATCATCGGATACGACACGCCGCCGCTCTCAGAGTTGGAGGTAGGTGTGGTCGGCCTGGGTCGAATCGGGCGGCGCGTGGCGCAGATGTACTCCGCAGTCGGTGCGCGAGTCCGGGCCTACGACCCCCTGGTGACAGTGGACTCCGTCGAAATGGCTGAACTCTCGGCGGTGCTCGAGGACTCGGATGTCGTGTCGCTGCACCTTCCCCTGACAGACGACACCTGGAATCTCATCTCTGCGGAGGTTCTGGGTCGCATGCGCAAAGGTGCGGTGATCGTCAACGTGTCGCGGGGCGGGCTCATCGAGGAGTCCGCGCTCGCCGACGCTCTCCGATCGGGACATATCGCTGGCGCCGGCATCGACACGTTCGCCCAGGAGCCGCTCGCCCCCGAACATCCGCTGCGATCCGCCCCGAACACCATCCTGACGCCGCACATCGCGTGGCGGTCGAATCGTTCAACGGGGGCGCTCCAGGGGGGAGCGGTGGAACGGGTCCGGCTGGTGCTCACGGGCCAGCCGCTGATCGACCTAGTGAACTAGCCATTCGGCCGGCACGCAGCGCGAGTATCGCCCGTCGTGCATCAGCACGTGGACGGAAGAAGTGGAGAAGCAAGAGGTGACAACGAACAATCGCACGGTGTTGGACACCGAAGCCGGTCGAATCACTGCAGAGGACCCTCATCTGCGACGGGGGGCGCGGGGTTTCCCGTTGCTTCCCGGCGGATACGGTCGGTCGACGTACTACACGGGTGCGCCGGGACCCTACGCGATCCGAGGGGAGGGCTACCGACTTCGGGACGATCGCGGTCGCGAGCTGATTGACGCGAACAACAACTTCACCGTTCTGATCCACGGCAATTCACACCCCGAGATCAACCAAGCGGCAGTCAAGGCGTTGTCGGAGGGGGCGAGCTGGGGCATTCCCAACATCTATGAGTGGGAGCTGGCGGAACTGCTCCTCTCCAGATTGCCTGCGCTGGATCAGGTGCGATTCGCGAACTCGGGCACGGAGGCGGTGATGTCTGCGTTCCGCATCGCGCGTGCGAGTACCGGCCGCGAGCGCGTCATCGTGACCAGGGGCGGATACCACGGCACCTCCGAGGTGGCACTGGTGTCGGGCGGACCGAGCTATACGCGCGGCATCACCGAAGGCGTGATCAAGGACGTCACAACAGTGCCCCTGAACGACGTCGAGTTCCTGCGGGAGGCGGTGGAGGTCGCCGCGGACACATACGCCGCGATAATCCTCGACCTGCTGCCCAATCGCGCCGGGTTGCTGAGTCTCTCGGAGGAGTTCGTGCGCGAGGCGCGAGACCTCGCCACCCGTCACGGGATCGTGCTGATCATCGACGAGACCATCAGCTTGCGCCTCGGCTTCAACGGACTGAGCCGCGATTACGGCATCGACCCGGATCTGTTGACCACCGGGAAGCTGATCGGCGGCGGATTCCCCGTCGGGGCGATCGCTGGTCGGGCGGAGCTGATGCAGGAAGTCGATCCGACCCGTGCGGGCAGCTTGCCGCACGGGGGCACATTTTCGGGGAATCCGGTGAGTATGGCGGCCGGCGCGGCGACGCTCCGGCTGTACTCCGAAGCAGAGGTGCAGCGCCTGAACCGCCTCGGGGACGCAGCCCGCGAAGCAGTGAACTCCCGTATCGCTGCGGTCGGCTGGGAGGTGCGCGGGAGAGGATCGCTGCTCCGCGCCGTTCCTTCGGGCATTGAGAGGGTGGATGAGCCGACCCAGCACCGGTTGTGGTGGGCATCCTATGAGCGCGGGCTACTCGGGTCGCCCGCGAACCTTCTCTCCCTCTCCACTCCTATGGACGCGGGCGTCGTCGACGAGGTCGCTGATCGCCTCACGGCCGCGGTGCTCGCAACCGCCGCGACCCTGAACAAAGCCTGAACGCCATGCAGACAAGTTCGAAGACAAGGACGACTGAACCGTGAAGCTGGTTTCCTACGACCACCCGTTCGGCGCTCGAGGGGGGCTGCTCGTCAATGGCGTGGTGTACGACCTCGAGCGCCTACTCGAGGCATCCCCGGAGGCGGCGCTCGGATCGACACACTCGGTCTGCGAGTTTCTGAGCAGGTATGGCAACCAGTTGAAGCCCATCTCCGTCGGTCTGGACGCGCTTGCTGGACGGACACCCGACGCTCGCGTAGGTATGCGTTCGGAGGTTCGTCTCGTCGCGCCGGTGCCCGACCCCGCGAAGGTGCTCTGCGTCGGGCTCAACTACAAGGACCACGTCGCGGAGACCGGTCGGGCCCTCCCCGATTATCCGGATGTCTTTGCGAAGTTCGCGTCGACGATGATCGGACCGGATGATGCGATCGGCGGGGTCGAGGTAAGCGAGAACCTGGACTTCGAGGGGGAGGTCGCGGCGATCATCGGGCGGCCCGCGAGACACGTTGCGGAAGCCGAAGCGCTCGAGTATGTTGCGGGGCTCGCGCCGTTGAATGACATCACCGCGCGCGAGCTCCAGTACCGCGGCACGCAGTGGCTTGCCGGCAAGGCGGTCGACGGGTCGACGCCCTGGGGGCCGGTCTTGGTGACCCTTGACGAGATCGAAGATCCGCAGGCTTTAGAGCTGGTTACCCGAGTCAACGGCGTCGAGATGCAGCGGTCCAACACGTGCCACCAGATCTTCTCGATCGCCAGAATCGTCTCCTATCTGTCGAGCTTTCTGAGACTTTCTCCAGGTGACGTGATTGCGACGGGCACCCCGCAGGGGATCGGTGCAAAACAGAATCCGCCGGTTTGGTTGCGGCCGGGAGACGTCGTGGAGATCGATGTCGAGCGTGTCGGCCTGCTCCGCAACCGAGTTGCAGCGGACTGAACTCGTTTCTCGACGGTGGTCGGCGTGCAGTGCAGAGAAGAAAGTATTGAAGCCACATGAGCGTAGTCGAAGTGCAAGCAGTGGACGGCCCGAGGTACCACATCGCCGTCGATACCGGTGGCACGTTCACGGACGTGGTTGTCGGATCCAGCGACGGGACGATGACAGTCGGCAAGGCGCTGACCACCTATGACAGAGTGTTCACCGGGTTCGCGGCGTCGGTGCGCCGCGCGGCCGAATCGATTGACCGGACGATCGAGGAGGTGCTGAGAGGCGCCGACGTCATCGTCTACGGGACCACACACGCGACCAACGCCGTATTGACCGGGAAGGTCGCCAAGACAGCACTGCTCGTCACCGAGGGCTTCGCCGACACACTGCTGTTGCGTGAGGGTGGTCGCCGCGATCCTTTCGACTCGAAGGCGGCCTACCCGCCGCCGTACGTGCCGCGACACCGCACTTTCGAGGTGCGTGAACGGATGTCGGCGGAGGGCGAGGTACTGACGCCACTCGACGAGGAACAGGTACGTGGGGTCCTGCGAACGTTCGCAGAGGAGGGCATCGAGGCGGTCGCTGTCGCCTGCCTGTGGTCGATTCTGAATGACGTGCACGAACGGCGCATCGCAGCCCTTATCGAGGAAATCCTGCCTGGCGTCCCCTACACGCTTTCGAGCGAGGCGAACCCGACGATCCGCGAGTATCGCCGCTTCTCAGCGGCTTCCATCGACGCCTCACTGAAGCCCTTGATGGCGGATCATCTGGGGAACCTCCGTTCGGACCTCGTTGAGTACGGCTTCGGTGGCGAGTTGCTCGTCGTGACTTCCGAAGGAGCGGTGCTCGATGTTGCTGACGTGCTCAATCGCCCCGTTCTGCTCCTCAACTCGGGGCCGTCTATGGCGCCCCTTGTGGGCGCGGCCGCCGCCCCGGAGCGCGACACGGTGGTCGTCTGCGACATGGGCGGCACCACCTTCGACGTGTCACTCGTCGAGCAGGGAGTGGTGCGGCACACCCGTGAGGCGTGGCTCGGCGAGCCCTTCATCGGACATCTCACCGGCCTCTCCTCGGTCGCAGTGACCAGCATCGGTGCGGGCGGCGGGAGCATCGGCTGGATCGACGGCGGTGGCTTGTTGCGAGTGGGCCCGCAGAGCGCCAGAAGTACACCCGGCCCGGCCGCGTACGGCCGTGGTGGCGACCAACCCACGGTCACGGACGCCTGCGTGGCGCTCGGATACCTCGACGCTGACGGCTTCGAGGGCGGCTTCACGCTCGACCAGCAGGCCGCGGTGGCGGCGATCGATACGAAGATCGCCGGGCCACTGAAAATGGACAGGATCCAGGCCGCGCAGGCCGTCATCGACGTCTCGGCGAGCCACATGGCGACAGCCATCCGGCAGACCGCCCTCGAACAGGGCGTTGACCCGCGCGGTGCTCTGATCGTCGCAGGCGGCGGCGCCGGCCCGATGATTGCCGCTGCCATCGGCGCGCTGCTCGAGGCCGACACGGTGCTGATTCCCGCGACCGCAGGCGTGCTCGCAGCATTCGGCGCGCACCGCGCGCCGATCGCCACCGAGTTCCTGGCACCGCTGCACAACGACACCCACGGCTTCGACGCCGCGTCTGCGCGTGCCGCGATCGATGAGCTGAGAACCAAGGCCGCTGCCTTCGCCAAGCGCTTCACCGGGTTCGGAGCCAACGCTGAGATCACCTACTTCGTGGATGCGCGCTACCCCGGGCAGGCGTGGGACCTTCGAGTGCGCCTGGAAGCAATGCCGATGGCGGACGTGAGCGGCGCCGAGACAATCGAGCGGGCGTTTCATGCGGAGCACGACCGCCGCAACGGCACCCATGATCCCAACTGCCGGGTTGAGATCATCACATGGGGCGTGCGTGTCGAGATCCCGCGCCCCGAGCTGCCGAAGGCCGAAGCACCAGAGGACGGCGTGGTCGAGCACCACCGCGTCGATTCAGTGGTGTTCGGTGGCTCGAGCTACAGCACTCCGCGCTATCGCGGAAGTGAACTCGCCCCGGGGGCTCGGGTCGCCGGTCCCGCGGTCATCGACCAGGCGACGACGACGATCGTTGTTCCCCCAGAGTGGAACGCCGAGGTTGATGACCGATCCAACATCTATCTGACGCGAAAGGAGGCGTGACAGTGACGCTCGGTTTCGACCCCGTGCGATTGTCCGTGCTGGCCAACGCATTCGACGGCATCGTCCGCGAGATGACGAACGGCCTGCTGCGCTCGGCGCGCTCGTCCGTCATCAACACCGCACGCGACTTCTCGTGTGCTGTGCTCACTGCCGACAACCAACTGCTGGCCGCGGCCGAGGGAGTGCCGGTACACGTGTTCGGCGCTGGACCGCTCGGCGAAGACATGATCGAGTTGCACGACGACATCCGCGAGGGCGATGCTTTTCTGCACAACGATCCATACCGGGGCAACTCGCACGCAGCTGACCACTGTATCCTCGTGCCGATCTTTGTCGGCGGCCGACACCTCTTCACAGCCGTGACCAAGGCACACCAGGCAGACTGCGGCAACTCGGCTCCGACGACGTTCTACGCCAGCGCGCGTGACGTCTACGAGGAGGGGGCGCTGATCTTCCCTTGTGTGCGGGTCCAGCGCGACTACACCGACATCAACGACATCGTTCGCATGTGCCGATCGCGCATTCGCGTGCCCGACCAGTGGTACGGCGACTATCTCGCCTCTGTTGGCGCCTCGCGCATCGCGGAGCGGCGCGTCCATGAACTTGCCCGGAAGTTCGGCGTCGATGACATCGTCGAGTTTGTGGGGGAGTGGTTCGACTACTCGGAGCGTCTCGCGGCGAGCGCCATCGAGAAGCTGCCGGCATGTGTCCTCCACGGTTCGACCGCGCACGACCCGTTCCCGGGCACCGGCCCTGACGGTGTGCCACTGCAAGCCTCGATCACGGTGAAGCCGGATGACGGGCGCGTCGTCATCGACCTGTGCGACAACCCCGACAACTTGCCGAACGGTCTGAACCTGACCCGGGCCACGGCCACCGGTGCGGCACTCGCGGGAATCCTGTCCGGCATTCCGGAAAACCTGCCAAGCAATGCTGGCACGTTCCGCCGGATGGAGGTGCTGCTCCGTGACGGCTGCGCAGTCGGCGTGCCCAGGCATCCGTACTCGTGCTCTTCGGGCACGACGAACCTTGCCGACCGAGTGGTCAACCTCGTGCAGGCCGCATTCGCGCAGATCGGCGACGGCTACGGCAATGCCGAGGGGGCAACCGGCCAGGCGCCGGCGAAGTCGGTTATATCGGGCGTAGACGAGCGGAGCGGCAACGCCTATGTGAACCAGATTCTCGTCGGGGGAGTCGGCGGCCCGGCGACCCCATATGTCGACGGCTGGCCGACCTACCAGCGCCCAGTGTGCAACGCACTGCTTTACCACGACAGCGTCGAAGTCGATGAGCAGCGTTACCCGATCCTCGTTCATGAGCGAACACTGGTGCCCGACTCGGGTGGTGCCGGTCGGCAGCGCGGTGGCCTTGCCACGCGGGTAAAGCTGGAATCGAGGGACTCGCAGGTAACCCTTGCTTATGGCATCGAGGGCAAGCTGAATCCACCGCAGGGTGTTCGTGGTGGTCACAGCGGTGCCGCGCCAGCCGCGTGGGTCGAGAGCAGTGAGAGTTGCGAGCGTCGAGAGATTCCCGTCGTGGGTCGGTATGAGTTGAAGCGCGGGGAGAAGGTGGTCTCGATCACCCCGGGCGGGGGCGGCTACGGCCCTCCGTTCGATCGCGAACCGGCAGCTGTGCTCGAAGACGTGCGTGCGGGGCATGTCTCCGTCGAAGCAGCGCTCGCGGACTACGGTGTGGTGGTCGGGGACGGGGAGATCGACGACAAGGCCACTGCGCACGTGCGGAGTCAGCGACGCCCAGGGCGCTGATCCATCTGTCTCGAACTGACACGCATTCCCGCATCTCGCGCGTGCGACTGTTGGATTGTCGCCCCTGGGCGAGCGCGGGTGGGGCGTGCTGAAGGCACGTCTTCTCATACTTGGACGAGCTGTTGAGGAGGCAGTCGTGGAACCCATTCGAGTCGGCATCATCGGTGTCGGAAACGTGCTGAACCAGTACCTCGACAAGATCGGAGTGCACCCCGAGGTCGACGTGGTCGCACTCGCGGATGTGGACGAGGACGCTGTGCGGGCGCGCGCCGACGAGTACTCGGTCCCGAAGGCGTTCTCGCCCAAGGAGCTCCTCGTCAACGACGATGTCGAGCTGGTCCTCAATCTCACCCCGCCGGCGTTGCATGCCCCTGTGACGCTGGAGGCAATCGCGGCCGGGAAACACGTGCTCTCGGAGAAGCCGTTCGCGACATCGCTCGACGACGCGAAGCGGATCCTCGACGCCGCGCGGGAGGCAGATGTCAAGGTGGGATCCGCCCCGACGACCTTCCTCGGGTCAGGCATGCAGACGACCCGCAAGCTCATCGACGACGGCTGGATCGGCCGTCCGGTCGCGGCCTTCGGGTCTTTCGCCTGCCGCGGCTATGAGTACTGGCACCCGAATGTCGACCCCTTCTACAGCCCTGGAGCCGGCCCGATGCTGGACATCGGCCCGTATCTCGTCACCAACCTGGTGAACTTCTTCGGACCCGCGAGGCGGGTGACGGGCTCGGCAACCCGGTCCTCCGAGACCCGCCCCCGGCCCACGCCGGATGGCGGTGTCGAAGGGGTCATCGACATCCGGACGCCGACCCATGTGACGGGGACGATTCACTTCGAGTCCGGAGCTGTCGCGACCCTCGTTGTGAGTTGGGACGTATGGAACCACAACCTGCCGCACCTCGAAATCTACGGGGCAGGCGGGTCCATCGCGGCACCAAATCCTGATCATTTCTCTGGTGCGCCGGTGCTGCGCCGTGGCGAGCCGCGCGATCTCGCGCTGGATATGACCCCTCCCGGCGGAGGTGACTGGCGGGAGACTCCGATCACACACCGTGACGACTCCTACCGCGGGATCGCGCTCGCCGAATTCGGGCATGCGATCAGCACGGGCACCGAGCCACGCACGGGGGGCGACTTCGCCTACCACGTGCTGGAGATCCTGCTCGCCTTCGAGGCTTCCTCCGAACTCGGCCGGCACATCAACATCGAGAGCACCTGCGAGCGACCGCGGCCACTGCCATCTGTCGGGCCCCAAGAGCCGTACCGGTTCGATTGAGCTCGACATGTTCGCGCGAGTGGACCCGGGAACGAACTCGTCGCCGTCGGCCGCTGCCGAGCGTCAAAGATGAGCAGCGCCCGTGGAACACCGGAGGTCGGACGAGACTATCTGACGATCGCTGATCTCGTCGCGATGCCACACCTCGGCCTGCAGCTGGTGGCAGGGGGCGGAGGAGACCGCAATCGGGTGCATTGGACACATGTCTCCGAGCTGGCCGACCCCGGACCCTGGCTCGAGGGCGGTGAACTGTTGATCGTGAACGGTCTCGGTATCCCTGACGACGCCGAGGGCCAGGTCAGATACATAGCAGGCCTGGCGCGACATCGCCTGGCGGGGCTTGTGATCAGTGTACGGGCCCCTGCGCTCAGCGAGAAGATGATCACCGAGGCGAATCGCCTGTCCTTCCCGGTGCTGCGAATACCACGGGAGATCCCGTTCATCGAGCTCTCCTACCTCGTGGCCAGCGCCAGTGAGCGTGCCGTAAGGGGGAGGCTCGCCCGGCACTTGCGGATCTTCGACACTCTGCGGCTCAGGAACGGCATCGAGAGCGACATCGCCAAGATCTACTCGCAACTCGAGCAGGTATCCGGATACCGCTTGGCTCTTGTGTCCCCCGCTGGGAGACCACTGCTCAGTGGGTGGCCGTGGGTCCCCGACGACCTCGATCTCGGTATCTCAGGATCGTCATCCCCGGACCTCCACGTGACCCGCCGTGGATACGTGATCCCGCTCTTCGTTGGCAGCCGGGTGACGGCGTACCTGGTCGGTATGGAGCACGCGGACGCGGATCCGGGCGGGCTCGCTGCGCTGCAAAATGTCAGCATGCTCGCCGCACTCGACGCCGTCGAAGACCAGCGGCGGCGCGAGGTGCGCCACCGCGAGGGGAGCGCGCTGCTCGCGGCCGCGTTCGATGAGGGCGGCAAGTCGAACGAGTTGGCGGAGCGGTTCAATGCCGCCGGACTCGATCCGGCCCGGGGTGTGCGCCTCCTCGCCATCGTGGGAGAGGACGGCGGCCCAGTTGAGGAAATCTGGGTGCGGGACTGGCTCACCGATCGTGGCCTGTCCCATCTGTTGCTGAGGCAGGAGCAGTTGCTCGCCGTGGTCGGCTGCGACGGCTTGGACCTCAACCGGCTGGCGAACGACTTGCGTCTGCTCATCGGTGCGAGCGCGACCGAGCGTGACCTCGGAGCGCTGGCGCGGATGCGGAGCCAAGCACTGTGGGCGCTCAGGATTGCGTATGACCCCGCCGAGCCGGCTGTCATCCTCGCTGAAAACCAGGTGGGGCTGGCGCGATGGCTGACACCCGATATGGAAATGATGAGGAACCTCGTGTACTGCACACTGCACCCCATCGTGGCCTATGACACGGAGCACGGCACGACACTACAGCGAACCCTCACCGTGTACTTCCAGCAGCAGGGCAGGGTGCGACAGACTGCCCAGCGACTCTTCGTCCATGAGCACACGCTGATCTACCGGCTGAAACGGATCGAGAAACTCACTGGTCGCAGCCTGAAGAGTTACCGCGACACCTTCGAACTCTGGCTCGCAACCGAGGCGAGCGCCCTCATCGAGGAGCCCTAGTACGCACCCCGGCATCTGGTCGAGCCAGACCCAGGTCCGTATCAAAGTGGGACACAGCTCTCTGTCGCACCGGTGCCAGCATGAATCGTGGAACGAGTCGGCTCGGGAATGCCGCTCCACCTTCGTGACCGAGGAGAATGAATGACCAGCACAGCCGCCGCCGACACCGCGCCCGCTGCCAAAATCCAGAGGGTCCGTCGGCGTACCGTTGCGCAGGCAATCGTGGAGTACCTGCAGGTCCAGTACAGCGAATTGGACGGGGAACGAAGGCGACTCGTGGCCGGCCTGTACGGCATTTTCGGCCATGGCAATTCGGTCGGCCTAGCGCAGGGAACCGACGAGTACGGGGCTGACTTCCCTCACTATCCCGGCAAGAACGAGCAGTCGATGGTTCACGCGGCAATCGGTTTCGCGAAGGCGACCAACCGCATGTCGACGCTCGCGTGCACCGCGTCGGCAGGTCCCGGCTCAACCAACATGGTCACTGGAGCCGCCACTGCGACGACCAACCGCCTGCCAGTACTTCTCTTCCCTGCGGACATCATCAACAACAGGCTCGGCGATCCAGTGCTACAACAGGTCGAGCATCCCGTCGAGCGCGATGTATCGGCCAACGACTGCTTTCGGCCGGTAAGTCGCTACTTCGACCGGATCACCCACCCCGCGCAGTTGCTGTCCACTCTGCCCGAAGCGATGCGAGTGCTGACCGATCCGGTAGAGACAGGCGCCGTGGTGGTCTGCCTCCCGCAGGACATCCAGGGTGCGGCCTACGACTTCCCGGAGTCATTCTTCGAGCCCCGGGTCTGGCCGATTCGTCGTCGTTCGGCGACCGACGACGAGATTCGCGACGCGACCGAGATCATCCGTCGCGCGGAGCGTCCGCTCATCATCGCCGGCGGCGGCGTTCGCTACTCGAAGGCGACCCAGGAGCTCGCGAGGTTGAGTGCTGAGTTCGGGATCCCGGTTGCCGAGACGTTCTCTGGCAAGGGAACTGGGCCAGCTGGCGGAATGGGTGTCGGGGGGGTTGGCGTCACGGGCACGATCGGTGCGAATCGGATCGCTGAAGAGTCCGATTGTGTGATCGCAGTAGGCACTCGCCTGCAGGACTTCATCACCGCGTCGCACTCGCTCTTCCAGCACCCCGACGTGCGATTCGTCAACCTCAACGTCGGTTCCTTCGACGCGCACAAGATGGGATCAGTCGCGGTCGTAGGCGACGCGAGACTGTCGCTCACCGCGCTCCACGCCAGGCTCGCAGCGGTGCGGTACGGCACCTCCGACGAGTACCGCGCCGCGATCGCCGCCGCGCAGCGGGCCACGCGTGAGGTGCTCGAATACGATCTCCAGCAATTCCGTGGCGAACGCATGAGTCAGGCGCAGGTGATTCACGCCCTGAACCAGCACACCAAGGCCGAAGACACGCTCGTGCTCGGCTCCGGTGGTGTGGTCGAGGGTGTGCATAAGGCATGGGATCCATCCAACGGTACGGAGATTCACTTCGAGTACGCAAACTCCTGCATGGGCCACGAGATTCCGGCAGGGCTTGGCCATCGGCTTGCGCGACCGACCGACCCCGGGGACGTCTTCGTTCTCATCGGTGACGGTACGTATTACATGCAGCCGACGGAGTTGGTCACGGCCGTGCAGGAGCGGAAGAAGATCATCGTGGTCCTGATCGACAACAGCGGCAATCAGTGCATTTGGCCGCTGCAGGTCGCCAAGGGTGGTCGCGATGCCGAATTCGGCACGCAGCTGCGCGTGCGAAGCGAGGAAACGGGCCGGCTCGATGGTCCAGTCGTGGACGTCGACCTGGCAGCGAACGCTGCCAGCATGGGCTGTGCCGCCTGGACGGTGACCACGGTCGAGGAGGTCGAAGAAGCGCTCGAAGCGGCGCGCGACGTCGTCGGGCGCCCCGCCGTGATCGTAGCGAAGGTCGAGCCGTGGCGGTATCTCTCGGGCAGCGGGCAGTTCTGGGACGTCGGAGTGCCGATGACCTCCGAGCGTCCGGGGAACCAGGAGGGCACCGCTCAACATGAGCACACCCGCCGCACTCGGCAGCGGTTCTACCCTGCGACGGCCACTCCCAACGTCCGCTGAGTCCGATCGAGGTACAGGAAGGAACACCGGAGATGGGTACGTTCGCAGTCATCGATCCGGCCACTGGCGAGACGCTCGCCGAGTATCCCACATGCACCGCGGTGGAGATCGAGTCAGCCCTGACGTCGGCTCAAAACGCCTATGCGGAGTGGGCACGCACGACCACGGTTGACCAGCGCGCTCTCCTCGCGAGGCACTTGGCTGAACTCTTCGTCGAGCGCAAGGACGAGCTGGCGGCGATCATCAACCGTGAGATGGGAAAGCCCCGTGACCAGGGGGTTGGCGAAGTGGAATTCTCCGCCGCCATCACGGCCACGTTCGCGAGGAACGCCGCAGAGTGGCTCGCGGACGAGGAATTGGAGGTGAATGACGGTCTGCGCACCTTCTGCCGTTTCCAGGGCATCGGCGTGCTCCTCGGCATTATGCCGTGGAACTATCCCTACTACCAAGTCGTGCGCTTCGCTGTGCCGAACCTGATCCTGGGCAACACGATCATCCTCAAGCACGCGGCGCAGTGCCCCGAGTCGGCACTCGCGCTCGAGCAGTTGTTCCGCGATGCCGGCTTCCCCGAAGGCGCGTATGTCAACGTCTTCGCGACTCACGAGCAGCTCTGCGACGTAATCGCCGACGACCGGGTCCAAGGTGTCTCGCTCACGGGTTCTGAGCGTGCTGCCTCGATTGTCGCGGAGCAGGCGGGCAGGCACCTCAAAAAGTGCGTGCTCGAGCTCGGCGGTTCCGATGTGTTCCTCGTACTCGCCACCGACGATCTCGACCGCGCGGTCGAGTACGCGGTGCGCGGTCGCATGGACAACTCGGGTCAGAGCTGCACAGCTTCGAAGCGCATCGTAGTCATCGACGAGTACTTCGAGGAGTTCGCCGAGAAGTTCACCGCGGCGATCGGCAAACAGTCGTACGTGAACGGTCACTTCGGTCCCCTTTCCTCTGATGAGGCGACGAAGGCTCTCACCGCCCAGGTGCAGAGGGCTCTTGACCAAGGCGCCGAGATCCTCGTCGGCGACAACGAGCCGCAGGGGAACGTCTACACCCCGACAGTGATCGGCGGCGTGACACCGGTCATGGATATCTACACCGAGGAACTGTTCGGACCGGTCGCACAGCTCTACCGGGTATCGAGCGATGATGAGGCGATCGAGCTCGCCAACTCTTCGCCCTATGGCCTCGGCTCCGTTATTGTCTGCGACGACCTCGTACGCGCCGAGCGGGTCGGTGATCGGCTCGACGTCGGCATGGTATTCGTCGGCGCAGTCGGCCTCCACGGTGCCGACGTGCCCTTCGGGGGTGTGAAGAAATCAGGCTTCGGGCGTGAACTCGGCAAGGTCGGAATGCTCGAGTTCGCCAACAGAAAGCTCTACCGCTTTGCGGAACGGTGAAATGATGGCACGTCGTGGTCGGCAATCCGTTCGCTTCGGATTGATCGGAACCGGTCGCATCGGGCAGGTGCACGCGGCGAGCATCGCTGCCAATTCCGACACAGCGCTCACGTGGGTTGCTGATCCACGCGTGGAGGGAGCCGAGGATGCCGCAGCTTGTTTCGGTGGTACTCCGACGACCTCGCCCGAGCGATTGATTGCCTCGGGTGAGGTGGATGCCATACTGATTGCCTCGCCGACGCCCACTCACATCGACCTGCTCGAGGCGTGCACCGACGTCGGACTCGCCGTGGTTTGTGAGAAGCCGGTCGATCTCGATATCGTCCGCGTCGACGCGCTTCGCCCGAAAGTCACCGCGAGTTCGCTGCCGGTCGCTCTGGGATTCAATCAGCGGTTCGATCCCGCGTTCGCAGAGACGAGGGCTCCGGTCACGGCAGGCGAGATCGGTGCACTCGAGCACCTCTCCATCATCAGCCCGGATCCGGCACCCCCACCTTCCGATTACGTATGGCGAGTGATCATTATCTATGTAGGCTCCACTGCGCTCATCGTGCTGCTGGTGCCCTACGCGTCGATCAGCGCTGGGACCAGTCCTTTTGTGACGTTGCTCGATGTCTCGGTATCCCGGGCGCCTCGCAGGTCATGCAGATCGTGGTGCCCACCGCCGTGCTATCGGTCCTCAATTCCGGAACCCACACGGCATCGCGGATGCTGTTCGCCCTCGCAACACGACGCGAAGCTCCCGGCTGGCTGGCCAGGACGACCGATCGCGGTACACGCGCTCGTGTCATCCTGCTGTCGATGCTAGTGGGTTGGGTATCGGTCGGCATCGCTCACGTCGCCCCTGGTGCGGCCCCAACATTCGCGATTCGGCTCCCACATATACGCCGATGCCTCAAGGCATTGCACACAGCGACCTCCTATATTTCGAAAGGATCGTGAACGCGCAACACGCCCACCGAGCGACACCGCGAAAAGCAACTGAATCACCCACCGCACAGCGCGGATTTCGACACAAATCCCAACTGTAGTGAAGCAATCAAAACGATCTATCCACTTGCGACGGGCATCTATCCAGCTCGAAAAAATCGCAAAAAATGCGCAATGAGGAAAAGATGAGTGAGTACCGCACCAACGGTCTGTCTCGAGGCGCCCGCGTCGCGGGCGTTGCCGCCGCGGCGGCCGTAGCCACCGGTCTGTTCTGGACCGGTGCCGCACATGCCGATGTCTTCGTGCCGTTGCCGGACGGCCACAAGACCGGTCCAGGCGTGAGCATCGCCCGCACGGGTGAGCGCGCCTTGATCTCCCCTTCTCTGGCCGCGAACGGTGCCGGCCGTGTCGTGTGGGTTTCGGGGAACGCCATTGCCGATGTGGCTGTGACGCCGGAGGGCGAGGTCGGCCCGAACAACGGTCCGACCGGAAACCCTGGAACGAATAATTCGTCCACCCATGGTGCTTCGCGTCTGGGCACCGGTTACATCGTGGGTTGCCAGATCAGCATTGCTGATGACGCGATTTCGGCGGGTGTGTCGGGCAGTGTGAACCTCAGTGGGGCGAGTGCTGGTGGTTCGATCGGTATCAACCTCGGTCCCGGTGAGGTGAAGTTCGTTCAGATCGATGCCATGGACATCCTGAAGCCGGGTGTGTACTCGGTGGAGTACCAGGATGCCGAGATTCAGATCCAGGGCTGCGCGGGTTACGCGCAGGCGCGTTCGTACACGGTTGTCGAGATCATCGGCGATCACTACTCGAAGACCACCCTCTACGGGATGCCGTTCAGCATCGGCTGACGTCTGTCGAATCCAACGAACCATCCTCCCGCTGAAGCGGACTCAACCCTCGAGGGATACCAACTATGTTCAACCGTAAGAACCTGGCACGGATGGCCGGCGTCGGCGCCGCTGCCACCATCGCCATGGGCCTGTTCTCCACCGGTGCGGCCAACGCCGACACCTTCGTCCCGCTGCCGGGCGGCGAGTTCGTCAAGACCCTGTCCGACGGCACCGTCGTGACGATTCGTCTGGTCGGGGAGTCGGCCACCATCAGCCCGTCCATGGGCGCCACGCCGCTGCACCGCAATGCGTGGGTCTCCGGTAGCGCGCAGGTCGAGCTGTCCGGCGCCGCAGGCGGATCCATTTTCCCCGGTTACACCGTCGGCTGCCAGGTCAATATCGCCGGTGGCGGTGCCACCGGTGGTGTCGACGGCAACGTGGACTGGAGCGGCGACACCGTCACCGGCGGTGTGGGCGCGAACTCCGGCGGCAATCTGTCGCTGGGTCCGGGTCAGGCGAAGTCGTTCTACGTGCTCGATCTGGAGCAGGCCGACGACTTCGGCAACGAATCGCACAAGACCCGCAACGCGTTCAAGGGCACCAGCGGTTCGGTCACATGGACCGATGAGACCATCGGTCTCGATGGCTGCGGTGGCTACGCGCAGGCGCGGGCGTTTGTCAGCGTCGAGGTGCAGACCGACAACGTCATCACCTGGGTGACGCTGTGGGGGCAGCCTTTCAGCCTCGGCTGAGCGCCGAACATCCAGCCACAAAATTGCGAACGGGCACGTCGCTGTCTTGGGCTCGCGCGGTCGTCGCAACACTCTTGATGTGAGAGGTTGTGGCGACCGTGTCGTTTGGAGACTGTCCGCACATTTTCGGAGATTAACTGCTGTGACTGGTCGATTCTGGGCTTGGGTGAGAAATGCAGCGCCTGCGTCGAGGATACGCCGCAGCGTTGCTATGCAATTTTGCAGGTGAGGCGTCGACCTGTGGGAACGCCCAGGGCACGGCTCGAGTAGCGAATCCTGGGTTGGGTCTGTCGGTGTTCGACGCGAAGGGGGTGCGACCGGGGACCCACTGGTCGGCAGCGCCGCCGCGCCGAACTCATCGACGCGATTCGGGTCGCGTTCGAGGCATTTGGTAAGACCTACGGCAGTCCCCATATCGGTCTTGAGCTCCGGGCGAACGGCTGGTGGGTGTCCCGCAACACCATCGCCGAGATCATGGCCGAGGGCGGTTGGGTGGCACGTCGGGTGCGGCGGCGGCGCGGCCTGACCAAACAGGGCAAACGCCCGGCCGCCGGACCTGGTGCGTCGGCAGTTTGAACCGTCGACTTATCTAACCTCGG
>NZ_BDBA01000200.1 GCF_001612745.1 Nocardia amamiensis NBRC 102102
GCGCCGCCTCAGCGAGCGTGCCAGGGGAGCGATTGGGCTTGCTCTTCTTGGCGGGCGGTTTCCCCGCGCTCGCGCCGCGGCGCACGGGGAGCGGCCTGCTCGCCTCTTCCTCGCGCCGGCGCATCAGGATTCGGGCGCCGCCGATCAGCGCGACGACGAGCGTGGCCAGCATCATGGTCGGGAAGCGGTTCACCAGCGGGATCGCCAGGTTCAGCAGGATGTCTTTCATCGAGGTCGAGCCGCGCCCGGTGAGCTGTTGATAGGCCAGTGGCACGGCGACGAACAGCAGCAGCGGCGGCAACACCATCGTGCTGAACAGCCCGCGGTAGCGCACGGCCGCGACGGCCGCCACGCACCCGAGGATGTACAACGCGGTGAACGTGCCGGTCAGCTCGCCGCCCCCGCCGACGGCATCGATCAGGAATCCCACAAACGTGCAGGCAACCGCGACCAGGACCGCCGCGCCGACGGGGATCCCCGGCACCGACGGCAGGATCGAGCGTTGCGGCGCGGGCACCCGGGATCGCGCACGTTCGGAAGCAGCCACGCTATGCACCCTAGTTGCCGCCGCGTTCGGCGGCGTGGCGGCACGGCCATAGTGACTATCCCGGCGGCCACACCGACGCCATGGTGTAGCTGAAAGCCTCCACCGCCCCGCCCACTTGGTCGCCCGTCCGGTCCGGGTGCTTTGCCGGTCAGCCGAGCGAGTGGTACGGATCACAGCAGAAGCACTGCACCTTGGCCCGATACCGGTACGGCTCTGCGCCATCCGAACGCAGAAAAATGGTCCGCGTCACAAGGACCGCGAAAGCGGCCCCACCGCGTTCTTCGGCAGCCGCGCACCGGTGATCAGTGCCGCGTTCGGAAAACGGATCGCCTTTCCGCCTGATGTGTCTGTCTCCGGGCTAGGCGCACCACAAGGAACGCGGCAGTGCCTACCGCAGCGGCAGCGGTGGGTATGTCATGTCACGACACGTTTCGTTCGTCCAGAGTGTCTACCCTGGGCTGCCAGCGTGCCGACCCACCGCACGCAGCGGTACCACCATCGCGCCGAGGCCGTGGGGATGTCTGCGCGCGTGGTGTCCGCACTGACCGCGCTGGGCGACCGCTGTGGCAAGCGCTGGTCGTGGGCCGACGTAGCGAGGCAGGTGTTCGCCGCTGTGGCGCGGTGCGCCGCGGGAGCGAACACGCCGCTCGGCCTGGCGGACATGCCGTGTGGTGGCTGGGCAAACCCGACACAGCGGGCAGGGTGATTGAAGTCTGTCGGTGGGTTGCCATACGGTTCCGCGCATGCGGATGCTGCACACCTCGGACTGGCACATCGGGCGCACATTTCACGGTGTCGATCTGCTTGCCGACCAGGCTCATTCATTGACCGCCATCGCGGAGCTGGTGGCCGAGGAGTCGGTCGACGTGGTCGTGCTGCCGGGCGACGTGTACGACCGGTCGATCCCGAGCGCCGACGCGATCGCGGTGTGCAACCGGGGATTCGAGGCCATCCGTGCGGCCGGGGCGCAGATCGTCGCCACCTCGGGCAACCATGATTCGCCTGCCCGGCTAGGCGCGGGCGCCAGTTTCGCCGCGGCGGGCGGGTTGCATTTGCGCACTACCGTCGCCGATGCCGATCGTCCGGTTCTGCTCGAGGACGAGCACGGTCTCGTCGCGTGCTACGGCATCCCCTACCTGGAACCGGAGATCACCCGCGCCGAACTCGATGTGCCGCAGGCTCGTTCGCACGCCGAGATCCTGGACGCGGCCATGGCACGCATCCGCGCCGACATCGCGCGTCGGCCCGGCGTGCGGACGGTCGTGCTGGCGCATGCCTTTGTCGTCGGCGGTGAGGCCACCGGGTCGGAACGGTCGATCTCGGTCGGGGGAGTGGAGACAGTATCGTTGGCCGTCTTCGAAGGCATCGACTATGTGGCGCTCGGCCACCTGCATTCGCCCCAGACACTGGCGGAGTCGGTGCGCTACTCCGGCTCGCCGCTGCCGTATTCGTTTGCCGAGAACTCGCACCGCAAGGCGGTGTGGATCGTCGATCTGAACGCGTCCGGATTGGCCACGGTGCGGCGCCGGGATCTACCAACGATCCGCGGACTGAGCAAAATCACCGGCACCCTGGACCAGTTGCTGAGCGATGAGGAGCACATCGCGGCCGAACAGCACTATGTGTCCGCGGTGCTCACCGACATCGCCCGCCCGGTCGATGCCATGCGCAAGCTCAGAGAACGGTTCCTCTTCGCCGTGCACGTGGAATGGGCGCGGCCCGAGGGCAACCCGGAGCTGCGCTACCGTGAGCGGGTGCACGGCCGCCGCGACACCGAAGTAGCCCGCAGCTTCCTCACCGACGTCCGCGGCGCGCCGACCTCGAGCGAGATGACCTGGCTGGAACGCGCGCTCGCCGCCGCCGTCGCGGAACGGGAGCAGGTGACCGTGGTGAGCGCGGCCGAGGAACTGTCCGCATGAGCGAGCGCGGCGGGCGGGCAACCGACGAAGCCGAGCGCGGCGGGCGAACAACCGACACTGCCGAGCGTGGCGAGCGTACAGCCGATGCGGCCGATCGTGGCGAGCGTACAGCCGATGCGGCCGAGCGTGGCGAGCGTACAGCCGACGCGGCCGAGCGTGGCGAGCGTACGACCGATGCGGCCGATCGTGGCGAGCGTACAGCCGATGCGGCCGAGCGCGGCGAGCGAACAACCGACGCCGAGCTGTCGCTCCCGACGGGTCCGAGCCTCGGCGAGGTGGAGTTATGAGCGAGCGCGGCGAGCGAACAATGAGCACAGCCGAGCCCTCGCTCATTACGGAGCCAACCGCTGGCGAGGTGGAGTCATGAACGTGTGCGCCGAGCGAGCCAAAGTTTCGACCGACCGCTCGCGTGTCCTGGAACCAGGCGTAAGCGCGGCGGCATGAGGTTGCACAAGCTCGAGATGACCGCGTTCGGCCCGTACGCCGACACCACGGTCGTCGACTTCGACGCGCTCGGCGCGGACGGACTGTTCCTTCTGCACGGCCAGACCGGAGCGGGAAAGACCACGGTGCTGGACGCGATCGCGTTCGCTCTGTACGGCAAGGTGCCCGGTGCGCGCGGCGAAAGCAAGCGGTTGCACTCCGATCACGCCCCGGAGAACACGCCGCCGCAGGTAATGCTCGAAGCAACCCTGGGTGGTCGCCGACTGCGGCTAACCCGCAGCCCCGAATTCGAGCGCCCCAAACGAGATGGCACCGGCATGCGCACCATGCCGGCCAAAGCCACGCTGACCTGGTTGGACGGCCGCGGCGAAAACCTCTCTCGGATAGTGGATATCGGCGACGAAGTCCTTCGTCTGCTCGGTATGAGCGCCGACCAGTTCTTCCAAGTCGTGCTGCTGCCACAGGGCGATTTCGCCCGTTTCCTGCGATCGGACAACGAAGACCGCGAAAAGCTGCTCGAAAAACTTTTCGACACCAAGCGTTTCGGCACGGCCGAGCAGTGGCTCGCCGACAAACGCCGCGCAGCCGAAGCCGAACTGGACGCACGCACCGAGGGCATCAAGCGACTGATCACCCAGGTCGGCATGGCAGCCGGAGTCCCGGATTCGATCGGGATCGCGGAATCGGTCACCTGGTCGCAAGATCTGCTGTCCGCCGCCCGCGCCGACCTCGCGACGGCCGTCACCGCGCTCGAACGCTGCAAGCAGGAGTCGGCGCGGACCCGCGAGCAAGCCGAACAACAACGTCGACTGCACGAACTGCACCGCCGCATGGCCGCGGCCCGTCGGCAACTGGACGATTACGCGGCCGCCGCCGAACGGCGCGGCGCGCTGCACGCCGAACTCGAACTTGCACGCCGGGCCCAGCCGGTCGCGGCGGCCATCGACGAGGCGCGCGCGGCGGTCCGAACCCAGCGCCAGCGAGACAGCGAAAAGATCAGCGCGGCAGGCCAATTGGCCGATCGGCTGCGGGAACCGGCGAGCGCCGACCTCGGCGGCGCCGAGTTGCTCCGGCCCGATGACGAGGCCCACGTGCGTGAGGACGCCGACATCGACGCGGCGATCCAACGCTGGAGCGGACAGATCGGCGCTCTGGACGAAGTGCGCGTCGACGCGGCCACTGCCACTCGGCTGGGTGACGAGCTCGTCGCGCTGCGCGCCGAGGACACGACGCTGGCCGAACGCGTCGTCGAACTCACCGAGCGACGCGACCGACTGCCCGCCGCGCTCGCCGCCGCGGAGACCAGATCGCGCGAGGCGACCGAGGCCACCGCGGCGCTGCCCGGCCTGACGGCGGAAACCGAGCGACTGCAGAACGCCGCGACGGCCGCCGTCGAACTGGCCACGCGCCGAACGACGCTCGATCACGCCAGGATCGAGTTCGACACCGCCCGCGCGACGCACCTCGACGCCAAGGAACTCGTGCTCGACCTACGGGAGCGCAGGCTGTCCGGAATGGCCGCCGAGCTGGCGGGCGGACTGGTCGACGGAAATCCCTGCGCGGTCTGCGGTTCCGCCGATCATCCCGCGCCCGCCCAGCCCACCGCGACCGCGGTGTCCAAGGACGAGGAGGAGGCCGCCGCGGCTGCCGAGCGCGCGGCCGAGGACACCCGCGACCGTGCGCTGGCCCGCATCACGGGGTTGGAGCGCGAGATCGAAGCGCTGATCGCGCGCGGCGGCGACACCGACCGCGTCGAGCTCGCTGCCGCACTGCGCGCCGCGACCGACCGCTACGAGGACACAGCGGAACTGGCCGCGCACGCCGACGACCTGAACGCCGAGCTCGCTCGTCTGCGCGACGACGAGACGCGCCTGAACGAGGAGCTGCGCGAATGCGACGCCCGCCGCAGCGCGGTCGCCGCCACCATCGCCTCCGCCGAAAAGCGGCTGACCGAACTCACCGAACGGCTGCGCCTCGCGGCCGGTGCCGATCAGACCATCGAACGCCGCCGGGCCCGGCTCGCCACCCTCGTCGCCGAGGCGTCCGCCCTGCGCGACGCCCGCGCCGAGGCGGTGGCGGCACGCGAGCAGGTCTCGCTTGTTGCCGATCGCGTCGAGAACCTCGCCTGTGCTGCGGGTTTCGTGACGGAAGGCCAGGTCGGTGATCCCGTGTCCGGTGTCGGCGGTTCTGTAGCGGCGACACGGCTGGCG
>NZ_BDBA01000201.1 GCF_001612745.1 Nocardia amamiensis NBRC 102102
GGCGACACGGCTGGCGGCTGCCGCGGGCGTGCAAGTAGGGCAGGTTGATGATTCCGCATCCGATGTCGGAGGCTCCGTACCCGCAACGCGCATGGCGACCACCGCGGACGAGCAGGCGGAGACCGCAACCCAGTCCGGCGACGCCGCTGCCGTACCGGCGGAACCTGGCGACCAGGACGGCGTAGTGCGTCGCGCGGCCCCGGAGAGCGGCCCACGCGATGACGTCGCGTTGCTGACCGCATACGCGAAGGTCGTCACCGCCGCATCCCGAACGCCCGAGCGGCAGGCCGAGATCGATGCCGAACTCTTGGCGGCCGACCGGGCCCGTGCCCACGCGGAGGCCGTGCTGGCGGAACCGGAGATCCAGGCCGCGGCGGCTTCGGAGCCCGATGATCTGGCCGAACTCGACGCGCAGGTAGCGGCCGCGCAGAGCAGTCTGAACGCCGCGGTGGCCGCCCATGCCGAAGCAGGCAGGCGGGCGAGCCAGCTCGAGGAGCTGGGTGGTCAGCTCTGGGCCGCCGTCGACCGGATCGCACCGGCCCAGCAGGCCTTCGAGGAGCTGAAGGGACTCGCCGACGTGGTCGCCGGGCGCGGCGCGAACAACCGGCACATGTCCCTGCACTCCTACGTCCTGGCCGCCCGCCTGGAAGAAGTGGCGCAGGCCGGGTCGCTGCGGTTGCGCAAGATGTCCGGTGGCCGTTACGAATTCGTCCACTCCGACAAGGCGGGTCCGCGTGGTCGCCGCGGCGGGCTCGGCCTCGACATCCGGGACGACTACACCGGCGCCATCCGCCCCGCCAAAACGCTCTCGGGTGGCGAAACTTTCATGGCCTCACTGTCATTGGCGCTCGGTTTGGCAGACACCGTCGCGGCCGAATCCGGTGGCGTTGTCCTGGACACCCTCTTCATCGATGAGGGCTTCGGGGGCCTGGACGCCGACAGCCTGGACGCCGTCATGGGCGTCCTCGACGAACTCCGCGCCGGTGGCCGGGTGGTCGGCGTGGTCAGCCACGTAGACGAAATGCGCCAACGCATCCCCAGCCGCCTGCACGTCTTCCGCGGCCGCACCGGCTCCCGCCTGCAAGCGACCATCGCCTGACTCGGGGCGTCCGGCGCGGTCGACGCTCACCCCTCGTGGTCGAGTAGCCAGCGCTTCGCCGGCAACCCCCAGCGGAATCCGCCCAGTGCGCCGCCGATGCGCAGGACTCGATGGCAGGGCACGAACAGGGCGGCGGCGTTGCGGGCGCACGCGTTGGCGGCGGCGCGCGTGGCGTCGGGGCGGCCGGAGCGGGCGGCGAACTCGGTGTAGGTGAGCGGGCTGCCCGCCGGCACCTTGCGCAGCACCTCCCAGGCGTGTGCGAGGAACTCCCCGGAGCGTTGGCGAACCGGAATCGGGTCGATCGCCGTGAGGTCGCCCTCGTGGTAGGCGATCACGGCGCTGGTCACCTCGCCCAGTGCATCGCGTTGCCGCAGCCGGTCAGGGCGCAACGTGGGATGGATCAAGCCGCGCAGGTTCTCCGCATCGGAGGTCCAGCCGGAGGCCAAGACCGCGCCCTCCGCGTCGACGAGCGTGGTGAACGGCCCGATCGGGGTGTCGGTAATCGCGAAATCCGCTGTAGAAGTGACCTTTCCGTTGACTGCGGCGGGAATGGTGATGGTGGCGTTCATGATTCGACACTGCCTTTCGTGGTGGCGAGCGCGGGGACTTTGGTGGATGTGGCGCGGTCGGTCAGGGCCGCTTTCCAGAGGTGCATCGACAGGTACGACCGCCACGGCGCCCAGCGCGCGGTATCCGTCAGATCGATGCCCAGGAGGCTCGCGCCTCGGCGGACGACCAAATCGGTGCTGAGCAGGACGTCCGGATCGGCGAGCAGGCGCATGGTCACGTAGTCGGCCGTCCACGGCCCGACGCCGTCCAGCGCGAGCAGATCGCGGCGCAGGTCGGCTGCGGTACGTCCCTGGTGCAGTAGCAGCTCCCCGGCGGCGAGCGCCTCCGCGGCAGCGACGATGGAGCGGATCCGTCGTGCCGGGCCGGTCAAGACTTCGGCGCCGCGCTCGGCGATCACCTCCGGCGTCGGGAACAGCAGCGGGATCGGACCGTCGACGCGCTCGCCGAGCGCCTCGACCAGCCGCGCCGTGTGCGTGGCCGCCGCGGCGACCGAGATCTGCTGCCCGATCATGGTGCGCAGCAGAAGTTCCGCTCCATCCAGGCAGCCGGGCACCCGGATGCCCGGCGTGAACGACGGGCGCATCGCGCCGAACCGATCGGCCTCGGGTATCGCCTCGGCGTCCGGCGGCGAGCCCGCACCGGCATCCGGCAAATAGTCGGTGTGGTGCTCCGACAACTGTTCCGAGGACGGCCCGTGCGCCCCTGGCCCGACGCCGAGCGCCTCATCGATACCCACCGGGTCGGCATCCAGATCCAGCAGATGCCGCAGCCGCGCCACCGTCGGCGCCAGATCGCGCATGTCCTGCAAAGACAACTCGGCCCGCACATGGTCGCGCTGGAAACCGAGCCGCACGGTGGCGTGCCCGTGTGGCGTGCGGAGGTTCCTCGTGTAGGTGCCGTTGTCCCACAGCTCCATGCCGGGCACGACGTGCGCGGACAGGAACCACTCCAGCCACGCGCGGTCCAGCGGTTCCCGGTAGGGCAGCCGCAGCGTGAGCGAGCCGTTGCCTGCGGGCGCCGGACGACCGGAGGTGCCCGATTTCGCGCGCTGGGCCTCGGTCCGCATGGTGGTGGGGCTGACCGCGAACACCTCGCGCACCGTGTCGTTGAACTGGCGGATGGAGGCGAATCCCGCCGCGAACGCGATATCGGACATGGGCATCGTGGTGGTCTGGATCAGCAGCCGCGCGGTGTGCGCCCGGTGTGCACGAGCCAGTGCCAGCGGCCCCGCGCCGAGCTCGGTGGTCAGCACCCGGGTGAGCTGCCGCTGCGAATAGCCGAGCGTGGCGGCCAGCGCAGGCACCCCGCCGCGTTCGATGACACCGTCACCGATCAGCCGCATGGCCCGCGCGGCCAGATCCGCCCTGGTGTTCCACAGTGGCGAACCCGGCGCGGCGTCCGGCAGACAGCGGCGGCAAGCCCGGTAGCCTTCCTGCTGGGCCGCGGCGGCGGTCGGTAGGAACGACACGTTTGCCCGCTTCGGGGTGATCGCCGGACACGAAGGGCGGCAATAGATTCCGGTGGTCCGCACCGCGGTGAAGAATTGTCCGTCGAATCGCGAGTCTCGGGTCGACACCGCCCGATAGCACCGTTCGAAATCCAATGCCGTGATCGTCACGTTCACCACAATGTCAGCTACGGCGGACCTGTGCTAGCGGAAATCCGCCATCGTCACAGAGGGCTGTCGGCACTTCGCACAAGCGTCATGACATCGCAGCATGTATACGCGGCGGCAGTAGTGCGAAGCACCAAAACGTCGTGCGACGGCACGCACCAAAATCAGCAGCAGCGGTTGGCCGGATTGCGGTCCGCCTCGTCATGCCGCTGCCGCCAGTACTCCCGTTCGGTCGGAATCGCGCACTCCGGGTGCCTGCGGCGCAGGTGCTCGACGTAGCGCGGGTAGTCCTGTCCACCCAGGATCGAGTTGAACCACCAGATGCCGGCGCGAACGCCGTTCCCGCAGGCACGGGCAGTGGCGCGCAGCCGGGTGCCGGCCGGTCGCACGGACCGGCCGGCACCCGTGGCGGAAGTGTTCATTGCGCGTGCACGTGCGCCGCGCCGGGCGCGCGCACCTGTCCGGTCGCGATCAGCTCGTCCCACTGCTTCTGGACTTCCTTCTCCGCCGCGGTGGCGACGAACCCGCTGGGTGCGAAGATCTTCGACGGCTCCTCCGGCGTCTCGGTGGTCGCCGTCTCGCCGGAGCGCCAGGCACGGAAGGCAACCACCGCGCCGACGACCGCCACGATCAGCACCAGCACCGCGAACACGACCGACAACGTGCCCTGGATGAAGGTGTTGCGCACGATCGCGCTCATGTCGTCGGGGGTCTTCGCGGTCAGGCACAGCTTCCCGGCCTCCTGCGCCGCCTGGCAGATGCTGTGCTGCTTCCAGTACCCCAGTTTCGGATCGGCGGAGAAGATCTTCTGCCAGGACGCGGTCATGGTCACCGCGAGATCCCAGGCCAGCGGAATGCCAGGGACCCAGGCCCATTTCGCCAGGCCCTTCTTCACCAGGATCACCAGCACCACGGTCAACGCCATCGCCGCGAGCAGCTGGTTGGCGATGCCGAACAGCGGGAACAGCGTGTTGATGCCGCCCAGCGGATCGGTGACGCCCATCAGCAGGATCGATCCCCACGCGGCGACCACGAGCGCCGAGCACAGCCACGCCCCGACCCGCCAGGACGGATCACGGAACTTCTTCGCCACGCCGCCGAAATTGCCCAGCGCGTCCGACAGCATGAACCGTGCCACCCGGGTGCCCGCGTCGATCGTAGTGAGGATGAACAGCGCCTCGAACATGATCGCGAAGTGGTACCAGAACGACTTCATGCTCGCGCCGCCGAGGAACTGGTGGAACACCTCGGAGATGCCGACCGCCAGCGTCGGCGCGCCGCCTGTGCGGGAAATGATGGTCGTCTCGCCGACGTCGCTCGCGGCCTGGCTCAGCTCCGCAGCCGTCGTGGGGGGGCCGCTGAGGCCGAGACTGTTGGTGTAGGCAGCGGCCTTCTCCGCGGTGCCGCCGGTGAGCCCGACCGGCGCGTTCATCGCGAAGTACAGATGCTGGTCGATGATCGAGGCGGTGATAATGGCCATGACCGCGACGAACGACTCCATCAGCATGCCGCCGTAGCCGATCATGCGCGCGTGCGATTCCTTCTCCAGCAGCTTCGGCGTGGTTCCGGAGGAGACCAGCGCGTGGAATCCGGAGAGTGCGCCGCACGCGATGGTGATGAACAGGAACGGGAACAGTGAGCCCGCGAACGCCGGGCCCTTGCCCGAACCGGCGAAACTCGACACCGCCGGGGCTTGCAGCACCGGCAGCGTGACCAGGATGCCGACCGCGAGCAGGACGATTGTGCCTACCTTCATGAAGGTGGACAGATAGTCGCGCGGCGCCAGCAGCAACCACACCGGAAGCACCGACGCGAAGAAGCCGTAGGCGATCAGCAGCCAGGAGATGGTCACCGGCGAGAGCGTGAACCAGTCCGCGCCCCAGTCGGTTTCCGACACCCAGCCGCCGCTCACAATGGCCAGCAGCAGCAGGCCGAACCCGATCGCGGACACCTCGCCGACCTTGCCCGGCCGAAGAAACCGCAGGTAGACGCCCATGAACAACGCGATCGGGATGGTCATACCGATGGAGAAGACACCCCACGGGCTGTGCGCGAGCGCGTTCACCACGACCAGCGCGAGCACCGCGAGCAGGATCATCATGATCACGAGAATGCCGACGATGGCCGCCCAGCCGCCGATCACGCCCAGCTCGTCGCGGGCCATCTGACCGAGGCTGCGACCGCGCCGCTTCATCGAGACCCACAGCACCAGGAAGTCCTGCACCGCCCCGGCCAGCACCACGCCGACCACGATCCAGATGGTCCCCGGCAGGTAGCCCATCTGCGCGGCCAGCACCGGACCCACCAGCGGACCCGCACCCGCGATGGCGGCGAAGTGGTGCCCGTAGAGCACCCGCCGGTCCATCGGCATGTAGTCCTTGCCGTTCTCCAGGATTTCGGCGGGCGTGGCCAGGTCGTCGCGCGGCTTGGTGATCTTGCGTTCGATGAACCTGGCGTAGAACCGATACGCGATGAGGTACGTGCACACCGCGGCGATCACGATCCACACGGCGTTGACCGATTCGCCACGCGAGATCGCGAGCACCGACCAAGCGATGGCGCCCAGTACGGCGATCCCCGCGAAGATCAATTTCTTGGCCGGAGTGATCGGGGACTTGTCGACCACACCGACGGGCGGCAGATCGGGATCGGTCCGCAGATATTCGATTGTCGCCATCTGCCTACTCTCCTGTGAAACGCGCAGGATCTTGCTGAAACACGTGACAACGTATCCGATCGATGATCGCCGTCGTGCCGATTCCGGCCGCCGATCGAGCAACGTGAAATATTGTTCATGTGTCGGCCGTCACGCTGTGATAGCCAGACGTATGCTGCCATGCGGTTCGAGGAAGCTCCACATCCGCCCTGGAGGAGGGCTGAGTTGCCTGCCGATCCCGTCTCCCGGGTCCGTCGCCGGACGCTGCTCGGGTCGGCGCTGGCCGCTCCGCTGCTGGCGAGCAGCGGCTGCGGCTCCGATGACGACGCGCTGACCTTCTTCTTCCAGGCCAGGCCGGAAGAGGCGCGGGTGCGGCTGAAGATCATCGACGAGTTCCGGAAACGACACCCGGACATCCGGATTCGCACCATCATGTCGGGTCCCGACCCGATGCAGCAGATGCTCACCTATTGCGCGGGCGGCAAGTGCCCGGACGTGCTGATGGCCTGGGAGCTGCTGTATTCCGGCTTGGCCGAGCGCGGTGTGCTGCTGGATCTGAACACTCTGCTGGAGCGCGAGCCGCAATACGCGGCCCAGTTGCGCGCCGACAGCTACCCCGCGCTATACGACACCTTCACCTATGCCGGTGGTCAGTACGCCCTGCCCGAGCAATGGTCCGGCGTGTTCCTGTACTACAACCGCCAATCGTTCGCCGATGCAGGGATCACGCCGCCCGCTCGCTGGCGGGACGCCTGGTCGTTCGACGAGTTCCTCGCCGCCGCCCGCGCTTTGACCGAGCGCGATTCGTCCGGGCGGACCAAGTGGGGCTTCGCCGACGCCTGGGTGCCCTACTTCTCGGCAGCCTGCTTCGGCATGAACAACGGCGCCGAGTGGTTCACGCCGTCGGTGAATCCGACCAGAACCAATATCGGTGATCCTCGGTTCGCCGAAGGGTTCCAGTTCTACGCCGACCTCGCGGTGCGCCACCGCGTGGCGCCGAAAGCCGCCGATACGCTGTCGGTTTCCGCGCCGGACCTGTTCCGGCGGGGGCGGGCGGCCATGGCGTTGGGCGGACATTGGCTGTATTCCGAATTCGCCGGGCACGACGATCTCGCGATCGACGTCACGGTACTGCCGGTGGGTCCGCGCGGGGGACCCGGCGCGATCACCGACGTCGGCAGCACAGGACTGTCCATCGCCGCGGATAGTCCGCGCATCGAACAGGCTTGGGAATTCGTCAAATTCGCGACCGGGCCGGTGGGACAGGAAATCATCGCCGCGTCCGGTCTGTTCGTTCCGGTACTGAAGTCCGCGATGAGTTCGCCGGGGTTCGCCGCCGCGCACCGTGAGATCCGCAATATCGAGGTGTTCACCGAGGGCCCGGCAAACTCGCGACCCCTGCCGGTGACACCCGTCTGGGGCAAGGTTTCCGCGCTGCTCGAGCGGGGCTCCAACCGCATACTGCGCGGTGCCGCCACCGCTGATTCCTTGAACGGCAGCTTCGCCTCCGACGTCGACTCCCTGCTGGAGGCACGATGAGCCGGTCGCACACCGAGGGCAAAGCCGCCCGTCGTGCCCCGTCCCGTTTGGCGCGGCGACGGGAACGAGCCGGTTGGGCATTCGTCGCGCCCAATGTGGGAGCCGTAGCGGTATTCTTGTTGTTTCCGTTGGGCTTTTCGCTCTATCTGAGTTTCCATTCGTGGGACTTGTTCAGTCCCATGCGGTTCGTCGGCGTGGACAACTATCGGAGGCTGTTCGGATCCGATCCGCTGTTTCTCATCGCGGTTCGCAACACCGCCGTCTTCACGGTGCTCACCTTGGTGCCCACCGTGGTGATCGGACTCGCGGTAGCCGCGGTGCTGAATCGAAAATCGGCCGGTATCGGCATATTTCGGACGATCGCGTTTCTGCCGCTGGTCGCGTCCGCGGTCGCCATGGCGGTGGTGTGGCGGTTTCTGTTCACCGATGACGGACTGCTGAACGTCGCGCTCGGCTGGTTCGGCATCGACGCGGTGCCGTGGCTGACCGACCCGGACTGGGCGCTGGTGTCGCTGAGCATCGTCACCGTATGGAAGAGCGTGCCGTTCGCGACGGTCATCCTGCTCGCCGCCATGCAGGGCGTGCCGGAGACGCTCTACGAAGCCGCGATGATCGACGGCGCCGGGGCACTGCGGCGGTTCTCCGCCATCACCCTGCCGCTGATCCGGGGGCCGCTGTCGTTCGTCTTCATCATCACGATCATCAATTCGGTGCAGGCATTCGACCAGGCATACGCATTGACCGGCGGCAACGGGGGTCCGGAGACAGGCACCTACCTGTTGGGAATCATGCTGTTCCAGAACGCCTTCGGCTTCTACGAGGTGGGCTACGCCTCCGCGCTGGCCTGGGTGATCTTTGCGATGCTGTTCCTGCTGACACTGCTGCAATTGCGGATTGCCCGGCGGGCGGAGGTCGAGCAATGAACGCTGTCGAGGCGGTGCGGCGAGCGCTGCCCGCGCGGCGCGGCGAGGTTGTCGCGAGCGGACGGGTCGAGCGGGCGATCGTGCGGCGAGTAGTCCGCGGGGCGGCGATGTATGCCGCGCTGGCCGGCGTCGCGTGGTGTGCGCTCCTGCCGATTCTGTGGGCGGTGTCCGGGTCGCTGAAGCGGGACGGTGAGATCGCCGACGCCGCGTTGCTTCCCGAGCGGCCGCAGTGGTCGAACTACGGGAAGGTTTTCGACCTGTTGCCGCTGGGGCGGATGCTGCTCAACACCACCGTCTACGCGCTGTGCGTTACGGCGGGGCAGGTCTTCTTCTGCTCGCTGGCCGGTTATGCCTTCGCGCGCTTGCGCTTCCGCGGGCGCGACATGCTGTTCCTGGCCTACCTCGCCACGCTGATGGTGCCGCTGACCGTGACGGTGATTCCCCAGTTCCTGCTGATGCGTGCGTTCGGCTGGGTGGACACCCCGTGGGCGATGATCGTGCCCGGTCTTTTCGGCAGCGCGTTCGGCACCTATCTGATGCGCCAGTTCTTCCGCACACTGCCGACGGAACTGGAGGAGGCCGCCATACTCGACGGCTGCACGACCTGGCAGGTCTACTGGCGGGTCCTGCTGCCGCACACCCGCCCGGCCCTCATGGTGCTCGCCGTGCTCACCTGGATCACCGTGTGGAACGACTTCCTCTGGCCGCTGGTCATGATCCAGCGCGAGGACGTCGCCACCGCGACACTGGGCCTGGTCCGGCTGCAAGGCCAGTACCACACCCAGTGGCCGATCCTCATGGCCGCCGCGGTCGTCATCCTGCTTCCGCTGCTGGTGATCTACGCGATCGCCCAGCGCGCGTTCATCCGCGGCATCGCGATGTCGGGGCTCGGCGGTCGTTAGGCGCGCCTACCTCGCCTTCGCGTGACGGTCTTCGTCCGGCTGGGCCTTAAGCGCCCCAATAGGTGCCGAAGCTCCAGAGATTGCCCTCAGGGTCGCGGACGGTGAAACCGCGGGAGCCGTAGTCCTCGTCGCGCAGGCCGCGGACCACCTCGGCGCCCGCGGCGGTGGCTCGGTCGAACAGGGCGTCAGGGTCCTCGCAGACCAGATAGACGGAATCGGTGCCGGGCGGGCGGGTGCCGAACGGGCTGTCGTCCTTGCCCGCCGAGCCGAACATGATGCCGCCGCCCAGCGGCCAGCGCAGTTCCGCGTGTTCGACGATGGACGGGTCGTCCTCGCGGGCGTAACACGCGGTCTCTCGGAAGCCGAACGCCTCCACGAGGAACTTTTCCATCGCGCGGGCGTCGCGGAAGGTGAGCGTGGGCCAGACGGCGGTGCGGGTGCTGGTTTCAGTCGTTGTCGGGTTCGTCATGTCATTCATCGTCATCCGCCGAACTCGTCGGAGGCTTGGACGGATGGAACCTCCTCGGTTAGCCAGGCCGTCGGGCTCGTTCCCGCCAGGTCGGCGAAGTCGCGATCGAGATGGGCCTGGTCGTAGTAGCCACAGGCGGCGGCCACCTGGGCGATGGTGATGTAGGAGGGAGTGTGCGCGAGCATCCGCCGGGCGCGCTCGAAGCGGGTGATCCGGGCCGCCAGCTTCGGGCTCAGGCCGAACTCGCTGTTGAACCGGCGTGTGAGATGCTGCCTGCTCCAGCCGATCTCCTCGGCCAGCGGGCCGACCGCGATGCCGCCGCCGGAGCGGACCAACATGCGCCATGCCCAGGTGAGTTCGGGACCCACCACACGACCGGGATCGGCGAGGGCCGAGAGCACGCTGTCGCAGGCGGCGAAGCGTTCCGGCCAGCTCGGCGCGTGTTGCAACCGTTCCCACAACTCCACGCCCACCGGACCCACCACGTCGGCGAATTCGACCGACGTGTCCCACAGCGCCGCGGCTGGGATGCCGAACAAGGTCCGGCACCCCAGCGGCGTCAATGCCACGGCCACCCCTTCCTGATAGCCGTCGTGCGCGATCAGCGCGGTGCTCGCCTGTAGCCCGCTCAGCACGCAGCGATAGTTCTGCGGGGACTGGCGCGGATCGGTCTGCTCGACGACATCAATGGTGGGGCCGATGGCCACGATGAAAGTCATATGCCGCGAAGGCAACCCGCGATGGATCGCCGCGGCGAACCCGGCCATGCGGTAGCCGAGATAGCGGTCGATGAACGCCGCGAGCATGGGTGCCGGACGCGCCGTCACCACCTCCGTGGTCGGCTCCATACGGTCACGCTACGCCGCATGTCGGCTATCGCAAGGTCGCCTCAGCGAAGCTTCCGCGATCAGTTCGCCACGTTGACATGCTTGTGGATCGCTGCTTGCTCCGTGGCCAGGTCGAGCAGACAGGCGGCCAGGTCGTCGCGGGTGATACGAATGCCGAACAGCACGTTGCGCTCGACCGCTGTGCGGTAGGAGCCCTTTGCCGCGTTGTCGGTGAGCTGTGGTGCGCGGACGATCGTCCAGTCGAGTGCCGAATCGCGAACCGCGTGCTCCGCGGCGGCCATATCGCCCAGGCTGTGCCGCAGAAGCGGACGAAGGATGAGCGGTTTCACCACGAAGCGAGTGAACCAATCATCGCCCGGCCCGGGGACTCCGGCGCTGTTGCTCACCACGACAAGACGCTGCACGCCCGCTAGTTCCATTGCCTTGCTGATCGACAGTGCCGCGTCCGTGCAGACCGAGGTGGGTCCTTTCTCGCGCGACCCGATGGTGTCGAGCACGGCGTCTGCGCCGCGCACCGCTTCGACGATGTCCACGGGATTCATTGCGTCGGCCACCACGACGCGCAGCCGCGGATGGTCCGGCATCGAGTGTTTTCCCCGGACCACCGCCGTGACGTCGTGCCCTGCTGCCAGTGCCTGGTGAACAAGTCGCGTGCCCGTATTGCCGGTCGCTCCGAAGACGGTGATTCGCATGTGTGCTCCTGGTTGGTGAGTGCTCACTAACGTATGATGGGTGAGTACTCACTAACTTGTCAACCGGGAGCAGTGATGGGCACGCGCGACCAGATCCTCGACGCGGCGGCAGAGATCATGCGCAACCGCGGTGTGGTTCACGCCACGACCAAGGAGATCGCCAAAGCTGCCGGATATTCCGAGGCGGCGCTCTACAAGCACTTCAGCGATAAGGAGGACATCATCCTCAACGTCCTCCGCAACCGGATGCCCACTCCGGCCGCCGCGCCGCCCGAGCCGGGGACGGCCACCGTAGCGGACAATCTCACCGCTATGGCCCGCGCCGCGCTGAGCTTCTACCAACAGTCGCTCCCGCTGCTCGGTGGTCTGCTCGCGCAGCCGGAACGCATGGCCACGCACCGCAATTCGATGCAGCGTCACGGGGCTGGACCAGGTCATGCCATTGCGGGAATCGCGGAATACCTGCGTGCCGAGTGCGAACTCGGCCGCATCGCCGCCGAAACCGATGTGATCGCCGCCGCCTCCCTGCTCGACGGCGCCTGCTTCCACCAGGCGTTTCTGCGCTACTACCAGTCCGGTCCGGACGCCGAACCGGCATCGGACGAACTCGCCCGCGGTTTGGCGCGGACCCTGGTTCGCGGCCTCGGCCCGTCTGCCAGCGGTGCTTCCAGCTGATTCGCCCGGACGGCGGGCAACCTCTCCGCGGCAGGCAGCAGACGGTGAGATGGAGCACTACAGCGTGTAGTTGAGTGGGTTCGGGCGCTACCGTTGCCCCTTCTAACGATTTCTGGAGGTGCGATGCGGCGGGTGCAATACGAGCGCAGCGGTGGTCCCGAGGTGCTCGAGCTCGTCTCGGTCGAGGTCCCGACGCCAGGGCCGGGTGAGCTTCTGGTCCGCGTCGAGGCGGTCGGTGTGACCCTGCCGGTGGTGCGGAAGGTACGCGAGCAGCGTGAGCCGATCGCGCTGGGCGGGGAGATCGCCGGAGAGGTGGTCGCGGTAGGCGAGGGCGTCGACGGGTACGCGCCCGGCTACCGCGTGACGGGCCTGGTGTTCGGACACGGTTACGCCGACTATGCGCTGCTCTCGGCCGCAATGGCCTCACCGATTCCCGACGGAGCTTCCTCCGTCGACGCGGTCGCGCTGGTGCGCAGCGGGCTGGTGGCGCTCGGTGCGCTCGACGCCGCCGCACCGAAGGAGGGGGAGTCCGCGCTGATCACCGCCGCCGCGAGCGGCGTAGGCCACCTCGCGGTCCAGCTGGCGCGGGTCCGTGGCGCGGCGCGCGTGGTCGGCGCGGTGTCCGATCTCGCCAAAGCGGAGTTCGTGCAGAAGCTCGGCGCCGACGACGTGGTCGAATACGGCCAGGAGTCCTGGGGCGCGCCCGCCGACTACGTCCTCGACGCCGTCGGCGGCGACCTGCTCACGCCCGCGATCGCCGCCCTCGCCCCCGGTGGCCGCTTGGTCGCCTACAGCTCCGGCGGCGGCACCATCCAGGCATACGACCTGCTCGTCGGCGCGAAATCGGTGATCGGCTTCCAGATGGCCCGCATCGCCCAGGGCCAACCGGACGTCTACGAGCACTGGCGCCAAGAGCTGTGGCAGTACTTCGCCTCCGGCCGGCTCAGCCCCGCCATCCACGCCGAGTTCCCCCTCGAAGAAGCCCCCAAAGCCCACGCCCTCATCGAGCGGCGAGCCAACCTCGGCAAAGTCGTCCTAACCCCCTGACCCTCGCCACCCACGAAGCGGGCGCGAGTGGCACACGGCTGAGGCATTTCGCGAGAAGACCTCTCCACCATGTGCCACTCGCGGCAGGCGTGCCGCGTAGACTCTGTTCCTCGTGAGTCTCACCCTCGGAATCGTCGGCCTGCCCAACGTCGGAAAGTCGACGCTGTTCAACGCGTTGACCAAGAACGACGTGCTCGCCGCGAACTACCCGTTCGCGACCATCGAGCCCAACGTCGGCGTCGTTCCGCTGCCCGACCAGCGGCTGAACAAGCTCGCCGCGATCTTCGGCTCCGAACGCATCGTGCCCGCCACCGTGTCGTTCGTCGACATCGCGGGCATCGTGAAGGGCGCCTCCGAGGGCGCGGGCCTCGGCAACAAGTTCCTCGCCAACATCCGCGAGGCCGACGCCATCTGCCAGGTGGTGCGCGTCTTCGCCGACGACGATGTGGTGCACGTCGACGGCCGCGTCGACCCCTCCGCCGACATCGAGGTGATCGAGACCGAACTCATCCTCGCCGACCTGCAAACCTTGGAGAAGGCGGTCGTCCGCTTGGAGAAGGAAGCCAAGGTCAAGAAGGACCGCAAACCGGTCGCCGACGCCGCCAAGGCCGCCCAGGAAATCCTGAACAACGGCACCACCCTGTTCGCCGCCGCCGACAAGGTCGACACCGAACTCCTCAAAGAGCTTTCGCTCCTCACCACCAAGCCCTTCCTCTACGTCTTCAACGCCGACGAGTCGGTCCTCACCGACGAAGCCAAGGTCGCGGAACTGAAAGCCTCCGTCGCCCCAGCCGATTCGGTCTTCCTCGACGCCAAGGTGGAAGCCGAACTCCTCGAACTCGACGAGGAATCCGCCCTCGAACTCCTCGAATCCATCGGCCAAACCGAACCCGGCCTGCACGCCCTTGCCCGCGCCGGCTTCCACACCCTCGGCCTCCAGACCTACCTCACCGCAGGCCCGAAAGAGGCCCGCGCCTGGACGATCCACCAAGGCGACACCGCCCCCAAGGCAGCAGGCGTCATCCACACCGACTTCGAACGCGGCTTCATCAAAGCCGAGATCGTCGCCTACGCCGACTTGCTCGAAGCAGGCTCCATGGCCGCCGCCAAAGCCGCAGGCAAGGTCCGCATGGAGGGCAAGGATTACATCATGGCCGACGGCGACGTCGTCGAATTCCGCTTCAACGTGTAGCTCAACGTGTCCAGTCGAACTCGGCGAACCATTGATTCCCGAAGGGGTGTGGCACGCCTGCTGGGTGGTGTAATACGGCGAAACGGTGTGCCTCGAACTCGGACCGGCAGGTGTCACGCTCGGCGGTTGACCCCGCACCTCGTGCAGCCGGTCGGCGCCGCGCCGCGGTGGTCGTTGCCGGATAGGATCTAGCTGAACGGTTTCCCGCTCCGGTGATCGTTGTTCAGTAAAGGGAGTCCGAGCGGATGGATCGCCTGAACAAGGGGATCAGTCGGCGCAGTGTGCTGTCGGCGGCCGGAGCCTCGATCGCACTCACCGCAATGGCGCAGCCGACGCAGGCGGTGACGATCACGCGGAAAGTATCCGCAGGCCCCGAGGAGCCCGGGATGCGGGCGGACCTGGCGGAACAGGCAATCGTGCAGCGGCACGTGCGCACACTCTGGGGCCAGCCACAGATGCGGTTGGGCACACTCGTCTGGCCTGCGTCCTTGCCGGACCAGTCCTTCGTACGATGGTGTTACTGGTGGCAGGCCCACCTTCTGGACTGTGCGGTGGACGCCGCGTACCGCGCCCGCACCCCCGAACGCATAGACCGGGTCGTCGCCCTCGCACGCGGTATTCGGACCCGCAACCTCACCGGCTGGACCAACCGGTACTACGACGATATGTCCTGGCTGGTGCTGGCGCTCGAACGTGCCGACCGGCTGCTCGATGTCCGGTTCGGCGACGCTGTCGGTGAGCTGCGGGCCGCCTTGATCGCGGGTTGGAGCCCGGTCGTCGGCGCGGTGCCCTGGCGGTCGGGCGACGATTACTACAACACCCCCGCGATCGGTCCGACCGGTATCGCCATGGCGCGTTTGGGCGAGCTCTCCCGTGCCGGACAACTTGCCGATTTCCTGTACACCCGATTGCGCGACACCGACAGCGGCCTGATCCTCGACGGTGTCCATGAGCCCGGCGGACGAGTAGAGCGGACCGTCCACACCTACTGCCAGGGCGTGGCCATCGGGCTGGAAACCGAGCTGGCAGTGCGCACAGGTGAATCCGGCCATCACAGGCGCGTGGCAGCCCTCGTTGCCGCGGTCGCGGACGGCCTCACGGACACAGGGGTGATTGCCGCGGCCGCCGGGGACGACTCCGGGCTGTTCATGGGTATCCTCGCCAGATATCTCGCGGAAGCCGCACTGTCCTTGGGCGACTCGACCGCCGCGAATATCGTGCACGCTTCCGCGCAGGCGGCCTGGAAGAACCGCGCCGAGGTGGATGGGCTACCGCTGTTCGGTATGGACTGGACCCGCCCGGTCATGGTGCCGGCGCATCCGGAAACCTTTCTCCAGCTCACGCACTCGTCCGCTGCTTCGTCGGCGAACCTGAGCCGCGATCTCTCGGTACAGCTGAGCGGATGGATGCTGCTCGAAGCGGATTACCAGCTCACCGCCGCAGGAAACTGAGCCTCGCGGCGGCCGGGTGCGGCACCAAATGACCGGTAGCTCAGGCGTGTACGTGTAGGCCGAAACCGGTGCGGCCCGGCGCTTCCAATCCTGCGCGCAGCCGTGCTGCCGGTATTTCGTAGTCGCCGCCGTTCTGGCTGCGGTACGGGATGGGGTCGGTGTCTTCCAGGGTGAGCAGCCGTTCCTGCCACAGCTCGGTCGCGTCTGCGAAGGTCTCGGGTGGCATCCGTACCGTGCGGTACAGCACGAACGGCGGCAGCACCTGCATGCCGGGGTGGTAAAGAATGCCGTGCTGGATCGGATACAGCAGGTCGTCGATCGGCCCGTTGATGCCGCGGTCGGAGTAGTGGGATTCCGGGCCGCCGACCGTCACCGACAGCATGGCACGCTTGCCTTGGAGGACGCCCTCGCCGAAGCGGTCGCCGTACCGGGTTTCGTTGTGCTCGCCCACGCCGTAGCCGAAGCCGTAGGTGAACACGCGGTCGACCCAGCCCTTGAGGATCGCGGGCATCGTGTACCACCACAGGGGGAACTGGAAGATCACCGTGTCGGCCCACCACAACTTGTCTTGTTCTGCGCGGATATCGGCGGTGAGCGTGCCGGTCTCGTACGCCCGTCCGGAATCGTGGATCGGATCCAGCGGGTTCGACGCGGCGGCGCCGAAATCGTCGGCGTCGATGATGGGTTTCCAGCGCATCGCATACAGATCACTGACCTGCACCTCGTGGCCCGCACCGGTCAGAGTGTCCACCGCGATGTCGGTCAGTGCGCCGTTCAGCGACCGTCGTTCGGGGTGGGCGTGCACGATGAAGACTTTCATGTTTGCTCCTCGGGTCGATGTGTCTTCGATCCTGCGGGGCGCGGCCGGGCGCCTTTCAGGGACGCTTTGTCCGTAGGACCTGACTTCCTGGTACCGACGGGGCCACCCGGCCGGTGGGCTGGGCACGGATACTGGAGTGATGGACGACCTGGCCGACTTCCTGCGCACGCGGCGAGCCCGGGTCGACCCGGAAACCATGGGCATCCCCGCCGATTCGCGCCGCCGGGTGACCGGGCTGCGGCGCGAGGAGGTAGCGCACCTGTCCGGGGTGAGCGTCGACTATTACGTCCGCCTCGAGCAGGGGCGGGCGCGTCAACCGTCCGCGCAGGTCCTGAACGCGCTCGCGCGGGTGCTCGGTCTGGACGAGGTGGAACGCGACCATCTGCACCGGCTCGCCCACCGTCCGGCCCGAACGCCCCGGCCGGCGTCCACACCGCGGCTGCGACCCGAGCTGCTGCGGGTGCTGGACCTCGTCGCCGACGCCCCCGCGTTCCTCATCGACCACCGCCTGACGGTGCTTGCCGCGAACCGGCACGCCGACCTGCTCTACGGACGCCGCGCGCAGGGATTGAACATTGCCCGGCACGTCTTCCTGACCGACGAAGGGCGCGCGCTGTTCGCCGACTGGGATGCCTGCACCCTCGACACCGTCGGCCACCTGCGCCTGGCAGCAGGCCGCCACCCCGACGACCCTGAGCTGGCTTCCCTCATCGGCGAACTCGCCATGCACAGTGAACGCTTCCGCCGCCTATGGGCACGCGCCGACGTCCGCACCCGCACCCACGGCCGCAAGGCATACAACCACCCCTTGGTCGGCTACCTGGAACTGCACCAGGAAAACTTCGCTCTCCCGGACACCACCGGAACAGAATTCGTCACGCAATCGGCCGCCCCCGGCACCGCCGCCCACGACAACTTGCGCTTACTCGCCAGCCTGGGCGCGACCGACGACACCGCTGGGACGAACCCTGCGAACGAACCCCGACGAGCCGGCGACGAGGGCCGCTACCAGTATTGATGCCGTTTTCCATCGGTGTCGGCGATGAAGATGACCGCATCGGCGCTGTCCAGGTCTGCCGGGGTCAGCGGGATGTGGCCGGGCAGAATGGGTTTGGCCGTGCCGATCGCCGGTGGAAGCGCGGCCCGTAGGTCCTGTGCTGGGAACAGCGCGCGGCGGATGGTCGCCTCGGCCAACACACGCTGGAGGGTGTCCGGATCGCTGTCGGGACTGGCGTCGATTGCCAGGAACATGTAGCGCTCGCCGAGGGTGAGCGCGACGAGTGCGCCTGCGCTGTACCAGTTCACGTCGTCCTCGCCGACCGAGATGTCGGACTGCGCACGTTTCAGGTGCTCATTGTGCGCGAATACCAGGCTCGGCCCGCGTCGCTGCTCCTGGGCGACGATCGCGAGCAGATTGTCGGCCATCATCTCGGCGCGCAGGCTGAGCAAGGTCGCGATGCGATCGGGTCCGTGGCCGGCCATGGCCGCGTGATAGCGCAGCAGGCCCTGGGCGGTGCGCGCGTGCGCGACGGCGTGGTCGTAGCCGG
>NZ_BDBA01000202.1 GCF_001612745.1 Nocardia amamiensis NBRC 102102
CCGCGCCGCCGCGTCCCTGCTCGCGAAGGACGCGGTCACGTGCATCGTGGTCGATTGTGAACGCGGCATGATCCGCCTCGGCCTCGCCGCGGACCTGGCCCGCGAACTGCGCGGCGGATACCTCAGACTGGCCGAGCTGACCGGAGACTCGGTGGCCGACGTCGTCCGGGCGTCGTCCGGGAGCGGTGTACCGGTGCGGGCCGCTTGAGCAGCGCGAATCGCTGTGGTCGGCGACGGGCGGGTCGGGTGCGGCGCCGCCGGGCTGGTTTGCTGGTGATGCCGGGCAGACTGGTCGGCGACGGTTGCCGGATGGGTTGGTGTACGGCGGTGCCTGAGCCGCTGTCAGGCTGTCGGAACGGGCACCGATGGAGGCCAAGGACGCAACCGGCGCCGAATCGTAGCGAGTGCGTCGCATCGCGGACGAACACGGCGTCGCCGACCGCGTTTCCCGACGTTCCGGTCGGTCGACCGTGGGTCGGGACGGATGTGTGGATCACGACTGGCGTGCAGGATCCAGCCGCGCTCGCGGGTGCAGCACCAAAGGGCGGAACGGGTTGAGCCGAGAAAAGCAAGGAGATGTCGATGCCCAAGGGTGTTCCGGAGGCAGTTCCCGACGACGGGCTGACCACGCGGCAACGGCGCAATCAGCCGGTGCTCGCGGTGCATACCGGGCCGGGCAAGGGTAAGTCGACGGCCGCGTTCGGGATGGCGCTGCGGGCCTGGAACCAGGGCTTCGACGTGGCGGTGTTCCAATTCGTGAAGAGCGCAAAATGGAAAGTCGGCGAGGAGGCGGCTTTCCGCGCCCTCGGCGCGCTGCACGAGCAGACCGGCGTGGGCGGTCCGGTCGAGTGGCACAAGATGGGCGAAGGCTGGTCTTGGACCCGCAAGCAGGGCACCGAGGAAGACCACGCCGCGGCCGCCCTGGCCGGCTGGCAGGAGATCGCCCGGCGCCTGAAGGCCGAGCAGCACCGCTTCTATGTCCTCGACGAATTCACCTACCCACTGAAATGGGGTTGGGTCGACGTAGCCGAAGTGGTCGAAACCCTGGTCAACCGTCCCGGCAACCAACATGTCGTCATCACCGGCCGCGACGCCCCCGCCGCGCTCATCGAAGCCGCCGACCTCGTCACCGAGATGACCAAACTCAAACACCCCATGGACACCGGCCGCAAAGGCCAACGAGGCATCGAATGGTAACTCGGTTCTTGATCGCGAGTGGCACATCGCTGCGGCGTATCGCGAGAAGCCCACACCGTGGCGTGCCACTCGGCGAGCGGGGGACGGTTTGAGGGCGGTGGTGGTGGCGGCTCCGGCGTCGGGGAGTGGGAAGACGACGGTCGCTACCGGTTTGGTGGGGGCGTTGCGGCGGGCGGGGCATCGGGTCGCGCCGTTCAAGGTGGGGCCTGATTACATCGATCCGGGGTATCACGGGCTGGCGGCGGGACGGCCGGGGAGAAATCTGGACCCGGTGCTGGTGGGGGCGGAACGTGTTGTGCCGCTGTATCGGCATGGTGCGCTGGGGTGCGACCTGGCGGTTGTCGAGGGCGTGATGGGCCTGTTCGACGGGCGGATCGATGAGCGGAATTCCGGCCCGGTGGCGGAGGGGTCGACGGCTCAGGTCGCGAGTCTGCTCGGCGCGCCGGTAGTGCTGGTGGTGGACGCTCGCGGGCACAGTCAGAGCCTCGCGGCCCTGCTGCACGGATTCGCCACGTTCGACAGCGGTGTCCGGCTCGGCGGGGTGATTCTGAACCGGGTCGGCAGCGAACGGCACGACCAGGTATTGCGGGCGGCCTGCGACCGGGTCGGGCTGCCGGTGCTCGGATCGCTGCCGCGGATGGCCGAATTGGAAGTTCCCTCCCGGCATCTCGGCCTGATTCCCGCCGTGGAACACGGCCCCGCCGCGACCGCGGCCGTGGCGGCGATGACGGAACTCGTGGCCGCCCATGTGGACCTGCGCGCGATCGCGGCGCTCGCCCGATCGTCGGTCACCGGGCCGTCCTGGGACCCGGTCGCCGCCGTGCGCGGCGGCGATGCCCTGCCATCCGCTGATGCGACCATCAGCGGTGCTGACTCGCGGTCAGATGCCCAGCCAGCGCTCGGTGGTGGTGCGCGGTCAGATGCCCAGCCAGCGCTC
>NZ_BDBA01000203.1 GCF_001612745.1 Nocardia amamiensis NBRC 102102
CGGTGCAGGGTGGTGGTGATGCGCGTGGACATGCCGAGGCGGTGCTAGATGGTGACGCGCGGGGCGAGGCCGAGAAGTCTCTCGATCGTGGGAGCTCTCTCGATTCAGCCGGTGGCAGCGCCGATCGGGAGGGACCGCTGATCGCCGTCGCAGGTGGGGCGGCATTCACCTTCGGGTACGCCGAGCATCGGGAGTTGCTGGCGGCGGCGGGGTCGCGGGTGGCCGTATTCGATCCGCTGCATGACGAATTGCCTTTCGCTACCGCGGGTTTGGTGTTGCCTGGCGGCTTCCCTGAGGAGCATGCGGCTGAGTTGGCGGCGAACGTCCCGCTGTTGCGGGCGGTGGCCGAGGCCGCGCGGCGCGGGATGCCGGTGCACGCGGAATGCGCCGGACTGCTGTACCTGGCGCGCTCACTCGACGGCCATCCGATGGCGGGGGTGATCGACGCCGATGCCGAATTCGGCCCGCGCCTGACGCTCGGCTACCGAGATGCCGTGGCACTCGGTGACTCGCCGCTGTGGCGGGCAGGAGAACGGGTGCGCGGGCACGAGTTCCATCGAACCCGCCTGGTGTCGTTGCCCTCGGCGACGCCCGCGTGGGGCTGGCACGGCAGCGAGGGCGAACGCGTCCGCGAGGGCGCGCTCGTCGGCAATGCGCACGCGTCCTACCTGCATACCCATCCAGCCGGGAATCCGGATGCGGTACGCCGTTTCGTCGCCGCGGCAGCGGTTTACGCCAGAGCCCGTGCCACGACCTGACCTGGCCGTCGGCGTCGGCATACGCCCGGGCACCGACGAGACCAGAATTCGGGCGGCATTGCGAGAAGCCTTGGGCGACGCCGTCGTCGCCTGCTTGGCGACCATCGACAGGCGCGCCACCGAACCCGGCTTGCAAGCCGTTGCCGCTTCCTTGGGTGTGCCGGTTCGCACCTACACCGCTATCGAACTCGCCGACGTGCCAGTGCCGAATCCGTCCACGCGTACCGCGGGCAGGCTCGGCACAGCAAGCGTCGCCGAAGCATCCGCCCTGCTCGCCGGACATGGTCCGCTGCTGGTTTCGAAGACGACGGTCAACGGGGTCGTGATCGCCGCGGCGGCCGCGTATCGAACTCGCTGACCTGCGAGTGCCGAATCCGTCCGCACATACCGCGGGCGCGCTCGGCACCGCGAGCCTCGCCGAAGCATCCGCCTTGCTGGCTGGAGATGGTCCGCTGCTGGTCTCGAAGACGGCGATCAACGGTGTCGTATTGCCGCGGTGGCCGCGTATCGGACTCGCTGACCTGCGAGTGCCGAATCCGTCCGCACGTACCGCGGGCGCGCTCGGCACCGCGAGCGTCGCCGAAGCATCCGCGCTGCTCGCCGGAGGTGGTCCGCTGTTGGTTTCGAGCGGGACGGTCGACGTGGTTGTGATCGCTGCGGCGACTGCGGCCGAGTGTTGATTCGTCCGGCGCCGCGGCACTGTCGATGAGGCGTCCCGTGGTGGGACGCACGCTTCGGCCGGTGCGCGTCGCTCCAGCCGCGCGGTGGGCCGTCGCAAGGTCTGCTCGATGAGTGAGCGGGCGGCTACGGTGCCACCGATCCCCAGTCTGCGAAGCCGGTCGGGTCGTGGCGGCCGATGCTGGCGTGCTCGAACAGGCCCCAGCCTTCGGCGTCTCCGCAGCGGGCGTGGGCGACGTGGTCGATCACGCCGTAGGGGGTGCGGGCGACGATGGCCGGGTCGGTCAGGTCGTAGCGGCTGGCGCAGGACCAGTCCCGGCCCTTCCACTGACCGTGCTGCCAGTCGGGGTCGCCGCCGTAGCCGCAGCCGACGTGCAGCGGGATGCCGGTGCCCGGCGTGATCTCGATCTCCAGCGGTTTGCCGTCCGGCGTGCTCAGCTCCAGCCGGGCCGCGACGGGAAGCCTGGTGCCGGAACGGTATTCGATCGCGATGCGCGGCCAGCCGAGCTGCTCGGTGCGCCCGTCCGGCCAGACCCGGGTCGCGTCGTTGAGTGTGCGCCTGCCGTCCGGCTCTTCCTGCACGATCACCACCACGGCGAAGTCCTCGAAACGCAGCGGCACATACAGCCACCAGAACCCACCCGAGGGCTCGGCGGCCGCGCGTCCGGGCGGCTCGGTCTCGCCGACCGGGCGGATGCCCCACGAGCGGTCCCTGGTTCCGGTCCACACCGCCGGATCGATGGCGATGTCGTCGCCGTCCACGTGCAGCGTGCCCGCCCACGAGCCGACCTGCGCGAACCGGGACGCGTCGATGATCGGCCGGTTGCCGGCCAGAATCAGGTGCGGTTGTTCATGCACGGCGGGGAAGGCGCCGGTCCAGGTGAGATCGAAGCCCAGATCGTCGTGGTCGCAGACCACCCGGATGCGGCGCAGCGGCTCCAGCACTTCGACGCGGTAGCCGCCGACGCGCTGGTCGAGGCCGCGGTCGCCGAGCGCGTCGGAGAAGCGCACCGCCCGCAGCGTGTCGCCGCGGCGGACTGCGGCGTAGGCGTCGGTCACTCCGAGGTTGGGGTACACGCCGAGCCCGGTGATCAGCAGGGTGCCGCCGTCGCGGTCGTGGGCGTTGAAGTAGCTGCGGTCGTAGAAGTTCCGATCGCTGCTGGCCACCCTGGCCAGCGAGAGCGGTGTCTGATGGATCGGGTATTCGTCCAAAGGCACAGGCATGTCAGTCCCATTCGTAGGTTCCGTCGAGCAGCGCTTCCAAACCGGCCCGGTGCATGATGTAGTCATCGCGATCCGGCGTGTCGGTGTCCTCGCCGAAGTGGATCATCCGGCGCTTCACCCTGGCCATCACGATGGCGTGCCGCAGGGCGGCATACACGAGATGGAAATCGAGGTCGCGCACCGGATATCCGGTCAGTGCCTGGTATTTCGCCACCACGTCGTCGCGGCGGAGGAAGTCGGGCAGGCCGGGTTGGCCGAAACGGGTGGCCAGGTCCTGGAAGAACCGGTGGATGAAGATCACCCAGGCCAGGTCGAGTTCACGCGGCCCGAGCGCGGCCATCTCCCAGTCCAGCACCGCTACCGGATCGAACCCGCGGTAGATGATGTTGCCCGGGCGTGCGTCGCCCCAGCTGAGCACGTCCGGGCCGGGGGCGGCGGGCCAGTGCTCGTCGAGCCACGCGAAACTCCGTTCGATGAGCGGGATCGCGAAGCCATCGTCGGCGAGCGCCCACCGGTACCAGGCGTGCTGCGCCGCGACGTGCCTGCGCAGGGACTGGCCCGGTCCGTTCAGCATCGGGAACCGCGCCGCGGGATCGGGGATGTCGTGGATCTTCGCGATCACCTCGACCGTGTTGTGGGTGAGCTGCAGCCGCTCGGCGGGACTCGCGTCGAACAGCCAGCCGACGAAGACGTACGGCGGGTTGTCCGCGGGCACCCTGCCGTCGACGCGGCGCATCACGAAGAACGGCGTTCCGAGCGGCTTGTCGTCGTTCTCCAGCCAGCACAGTTCGGGCACCGGCACGTCGGTGGCCGCGGCCACGCCCGCCATCACCTGGTACTGCGTGGCCAGGTCGTAGGTCTGGAAGACCGGGAACGATCCGGCCTCCGGCGCCATCCGCGCGACGAACGACCCGCGCTCCGAGCGCCCCGCGGTGCTCCATTCGGCGTCGAACAGGATCGACGTGCTGGACATGCCGCCGGACTGCGGACGCGACAAGCCGCAGACCCGTGGCAGGTGGTCGGCGCCGGTCTTCGCACGCAGCCAGTGGGCCAGATTCTCGGCGAGCGTGTCCAGGTCGCGTTCGCTGACGGTCAGCTGCTGTCGCTGTGCCGGGTCCGGATCGTCGGTCATCTTGTCCTCCTGACACGTGCCGCCCAGGTGCGCCGGATACGTGACTGTAACGCGTTCTAGTTGCGTCATGGGTGAAAACCGGACACGAAACCGGGGCCGCAGACAGACCGGACCGTTGGAGATCGGCCGGTGGGGTCAGCACGTAGGCCGAAAGATGTACGCGGAATTCCGGGGTTTTCCCTGAGGTCATCCCACCACTCGTTCGGATACTTTCGGCTCGCGGAGATGTGTCGGCGAGTGAGGGGTCGGTGTGCGCACGGTCGGAACGAATGTCCTGGATTCTCGCAGCGAGGAGGCGCCTGTCGCGGTCGAGCGAGGGCCTTGGAGCCTGCCGACCCGGATCGGGTTCCGGTTCGTCTTCGCGTATCTGGCCCTGTTCTGTCTGCTGTTCGCGCAGATCCTCTTCGCGTTCACGGGGATCGTGGGCAAGTGGCTCCCGGAGAGCGCGATCGTGTGGCAGATGCGCGCGACCAGCCCGCTGACCGGCTGGGTGGGCGAGCACGTCTTCGGCGTAAAAACCGTTCTGCACGAGGATTCCGGCAGCGGCGATCAAGCCGCCATCTGGATGCTGATCTTTTGTGAACTCGTCGCGGCCGCGGTGATCACGGTCGTCTGGTCGATTCTCGATCGACGTCGTCGCGAGTACACCACGCTCGGAGCTTGGTTCGTGCTGTTCATCCGGCTGTGCCTGGGCGGCCAGATGCTGTTCTACGGCATGGCCAAGGCCATCCCGACGCAGATGGCCGCGCCGTCGCTCACCGCGCTGTTGCAGCCGTACGGGACCATGAGCCCGGCTTCCGTGCTGTGGAACCAGGTCGGGGCCGCGCCCGCGTACGAGATCCTGCTCGGCACCGCCGAAGTGCTCGGCGGAGTACTGCTGTTCGTACCGCGCACCGCGACGATCGGCGCGATGCTCAGCCTGGTCAGCATGGCGCAGGTCTTCGTGCTGAACATGACCTACGACGTGCCGGTGAAGATCCTCTCGTTCCACTTGCTCTTGCTGTGCCTGGTTGTCCTGGCGCCGCAAGCCAGGCGCTTGGCGAACGTGCTCGTGCTGGAACGCCCATCGGAGCCCGCCACCCAGCCCGCCCTGTTCGGTTCCCGGCGCGCGAACCGGATCGTGACGGCGCTCCAGGTGGCTCTGGGGCTGTGGATATTGATCGGCACAGTGCAGATCACCTGGCAGACATGGCGCGAGACGAACGGGGCGCCGAAGCCCCCGCTGTACGGCATCTGGACTGTCGCGGAGTTCACCAGCGCGGGGCATCCGGTGCCGCCGTTGCTGACCGACGAGAACCGCTGGCGTCGAGTGATCTTCGACCGGCCCGGCGCGAGCGTGCAGAAGATGGACGACTCGTTCATGCCGGTCGTGGCGCAGGTCGACGACGCCGCGCACACTCTCGTGCTCATGCAGCCGCGATCCCCGGACGCGTCGCCCACGAGCCTGGCCAGTTTCACCTTCACCCAGCCCACCGCGGACACGCTGCTGCTGACCGGCGAGCTGAACGGGACGCCGGTGCGGCTGTCGCTGGATCGGGTGGACCTCGACTCGTTCCCGCTGCGCAGCCGCGGATTTCACTGGGTGCAAGAGTATCCGTACTTTCGCTGATCGGGATCTCGCGGCGTTGCGTCGGGTCCGCGGATCCCATCGAAACCCCGAACGGGTCCCGGAACTTTCGGTACCTTCGGTCTGCGTCAACTGGGAGTGGAAGGGACCGCCGTGACCGCGGAAGCGATCCTCGATCGGGCAGACGGCGCCGCGAGCGCCGTGGATCCTGGTACCCGGCCCTGGAGCGGCGCCACCCGCGTGGCGTTCCGCTTCGGGTTTCTGTATTTCGGGCTGTTCTGCCTGGTGTATCCGTCGATCGTGCCGGAGTTTCTCGGCGTGGCCCGGCAATGGCTGCCCGACTGGGTGAACCATGGGGTCGCCCGGGCGCTCCGTCCGATCGTCGAGTGGACCGGCACGCAGGTGTTCGGCGCCTCCGTCGCGGCGAACACGGCGTCCATCAGCGGAGATCAGGCCTACTTCTGGGTGCTGGTGTTCGTCGTCGCGGTGGTCGCGGTGGCCGGGACCCTGGTCTGGAGTGTGCTGGATCGGAAACGGCCGGACTACCGGGCGGCGCAGCCGTGGTTGCTGCTGTTGCTGCGGTTGTGCCTGGCCGGGCAAATGATCTCGTACGGAATGGCCAAAGCCATCCCGACGCAAATGCCGCCGACACCGCTGAGCCGGCTGATCCAGCCGTACGGGGACTTCAGTCCCATGGCGGTGCTCTGGAACCAGATCGGGGTGTCGCAACCGTACGAAATCCTGCTGGGCTGCGCGGAACTGCTCGCTGGAGTGCTGCTGTTCGTGCCGCGCACCGCACTGGTCGGCGCGATGCTGAGCCTGGTGTGCACGACCCAGGTGTTCGTGCTGGACATGACCTACGACGTGCCCGCGAAGATCCTGTCGTTCCATCTCGTGCTGCTGTGCCTGGTGCTGCTCGCGCCGGAGGCCCGGCGCCTGGTGAGCGTGCTGGTGCTGGATCGGCCCACCGGCTCGTCGACGACGCCTCCGCTGTTCCGGACGGCGCGAGCCAACCGAATCGCGGCCGCGGCACAGATCGCGCTCGGGCTGTGGTTGCTGTTCTCGAATGCCTACACCGGCTGGGATCGATGGACCGAACAGGGTGCGGGACGGCCGGAACCTCCGCTGTACGGCATTTGGGCGGTCACCGAATTCAGCGTGGACGGCAAGCCGCTCCCGCCGCTGACCACCGACGAAGTGCGTTGGCAGCGGGTGGTTTTCGATCGCGATGGCGCCGCGGTGCAGCGGATGGACGGCCGGCTGGTTCCGGTGCTCGCGATGGTCGACTCCGACGCCAGCAGCCTCGCCTTGCTCGCGCCGCCGAGCACGATGACCGAGCGACCGGCGGTGATCGGCAGCTTCGGCTTCGACCGGCCCGCCCCCGAGCGTTTGACGCTGACCGGCACGATCGCCGGGCAGCCGGCGTCGATCGCGCTGACCTCGGTGAACCTCAACGATTTCCCGTTGCGCAGCCGCGGCTTCCACTGGGTTCAGGAGTATCCGTACTTCCGCTGAACCGCGCGGATGGGGAAATTCACGCCTCGAGTTCGTCGGCGACGCCAATGTCCTCGTACCACAGCGCGGGATGCTCGGCGATGAACTGGGTCATCAGATCGACGCAGCGCCGGTCTTGCAGGACGGTCACCGCGACACCGTGGTCGGCGAGCCAGTCGTGCCCGCCGGAGAAGGTCTGCGATTCTCCGACGATCAGCGAGCCGATACCGAATTGGCGAATCAGGCCGCTGCAATACCAGCACGGCGAGAGGGTGGTGACCATGGTCGTGCGGCGGTAGTCGCGCCGCCGTCCGGCCGCCCGGAACGCGTCGGTCTCGGCGTGCAGGCTCGGATCCCCGGACTGCACCCGGCGGTTGCGGCCGCGTCCGAGCAGCGTGCCGTCCGCGTCGAAGAGGGCGGCGCCGATCGGGATCCCGCCTTCGGCGAGCCCGTGGAGCGCTTCCTCGTAGGCCACGTCGAGTAGCTCCTGTGCCGGTGTCACCGATGTCATACGTCCACCTTCCAAGCCGGTCGGTCCGGCCACGACACCGAGTCCGTCGGTGGAGCCGGGCGGGGTGAATGACATACCCGACCGTATGTCACCCGAGGTGCGTGAGCTACCCATCGCCCCGTCGGCCGCGGTGTGTCGTCGCAGGTCACCGGTCAAGCTGTTCTCGCTGCATCTGGTGCTGTTCGCGGTGGTGCTGCTACTGCCGGAAGCCGGCCGTTTAGCACGGGTTCTCGTCGGCCGCGCGGCCGCCGCGGCGACCCGGCAGCCGCTGCTCGGCGCTGGAAAGAGGCGACGGGTCGCGGCGATTCTGCAAGCGGCGCTCGCGGTGTGCATCTGGGACGTCACCGAACACACGGTGGCGGGCCAGGAGCTGCCCGCGCTGGTCAGCCGGTCCGACCAAGCGCGCCTGCGAGTGCCATCGCCTCCGAGCGCCTGCGCCGCGTGGTATTCGACAATCCCATCTCGGTGACCGTTCAACGCATGGCGATTCGCTGGTCACCTTGCCCGGGACCGTCGACGTCGGCGCACGCACGGTCACCCTCACCCAGGATGCCGCCGGCCGGTGGAAGTTCGGCACGTTCACCTATCAGCAGCCCGACGCGGCCACCCTGATCCTCGACGGTCAACTCGGCGGACGACCGGTCCGCCTGCGCATGGAACTGGTCGAGAAAGACAGCTTCCCGCTGATCGCGCGCGGCTTCCACTGGGCTCAGGAGGCGCCCTATCGCCGGTAGGCGGCGAACTGCCGCTCGGTCCTCCGCCGGCGACCGCGAAGCGACGCCGTAGGGTGGCCGGTCGATTGCCGGTGCCGGGCGGTCAGGCCGTAGGCTCGAAACTTGTGCCGAACACGTCAGACGCAACGCAAGACCAGCCCACCGGCGACCCGAACTACCTGGTCGGGCTAGATCTACGCGGGCGGCGCGTGGTCGTGGTCGGCGGGGGCACGGTGGCACAGCGCAGGCTGGGCCTGCTGATCGCCTCCGGTGCGGACGTGCACGTGGTGAGCCGGGCGGTCACGCCCGCGGTCGAGGGCATGGCGACATCGGGTCAGATCACCATCGCGCTGCGCGCTTACGCCGACGGCGACCTCGACGGCGCCTGGTATGCCATCGCCTGCACCAACGAGCCGGAGACCAACGCCGCGGTGGTCGCCGAGGCCACGCGGCGGCGGATCTTCTGCGTACGGGCCGACACGGCGCGACTGGGCACCGCGGTCACCCCGGCCACCGCGCGTTACGACGGATTGACCCTCGGCGTGCTGGCCAGTGGACAACACCGGCGTTCGGCGGCGGTACGCACCGCGCTGCTCGAGGCCCTGCAATCGGGTGTGGTGACCGACGACTCGACGCCGATCACACCCGGCGTCGCCCTGGTCGGCGGCGGACCAGGCGATCCCGATCTGATCACCGTGCGCGGGCGGCGGCTGCTGGCCAGGGCGGATCTGGTGGTCGCCGACCGGCTCGCTCCCCCGGAACTGCTCGCCGAACTCGGACCCGAGGTCGAGGTGGTCGACGCCGCGAAGATCCCGTACGGGCGGGCCATGGCGCAGGACGCGATCAATACCGCGCTCATCGAAGGCGCGAAGGCGGGCAAGTTCGTGGTGCGGCTCAAGGGCGGCGACCCATACGTGTTCGGGCGCGGCTACGAGGAGCTGGAAGCGTGCGTCGCGGCCGGGGTACCGGTCACGGTGGTGCCCGGTGTCACCAGCCCCATCGCGGTACCCGCCGCCGCGGGGATTCCGGTGACGCACCGCGGTGTCACCCACGAGTTCGTGGTGGTGAGCGGGCACGTCGCGCCGGACCATCCGGACTCGCTGGTCGACTGGCCCGCACTGGGCCGCCTGCGCGGCACCTTGGTGCTGATGATGGCGGTGGAGCGGATCGAACAGTTCGCCACCGCGCTGCTCGACGGCGGGCGCCCTGCCGACACACCCGTCACGGTCATCCAGGAGGGCACACTGCGCACCCAGCGCGTGTTGCGCGCCGATCTCGGCACGGTCGCCGGCCGGGTCCGCGCGGAAGGCATCCGTCCACCCGCCATCGTGGTGATCGGTCCCACCGCCGGATTCTCCGCCGCCTCCGCCCCCTCGCACGTCGACTCCGCGACCGGGTAGTGCCGTAGACCACCTGCGCTCTTCCGGCACCGGGCGCCGCGCTAGTGCCCACCCCGCACAGTCCGGCCGGATGGACGCCACCGGCCGATGCGGTGACGATCGGGTCGATGCCTGAACGCTGCCGGGCAGCGATGGTCAGGCCGCGCACCCGGTGGACGCGACAACGCCATCGAGACCGGCGCGCACTAGTGTCCGCGGCCGCGCAGTCCAGCCGGATGGACGTCACCGGCCGATGCGGTGACGATCGGGTCGATGCCTGAACGCTGCCGGGCAGCGATGGTCAGGCCGCGCACCCGGTGGACGCGACAACGCCATCGAGACCGGCGCGCACTAGTGTCCGCGGCCGCGCAGTCCAGCCGGATGGACGTCACCGGCCGACGTGGTGGCGATCGGGTCGATGCCTGAACGCTGCCGGGCAGCGATGGATGTGCGCCGCAGGGAGGCGAACCGATAGCCTCAAATGGCTGGTCCTGCTGAGACGGGTCGGGATCGGTGGCGCGTTGACCCGGCGATGCCCGTTGGCCGTCGCCGCAGGGCTGCACGCCGTGCGATGGCGAAGTGGCGGCTGTCGGAGGTGAGCCAGCGGGGGCCGCTTGCCGTGCATGACCCATCGCGGCGGGTCGGTGGGGCGGGGAGGCGATGGGAGCATGAATTACAGTGACTCACTGTGCTTCGGAATCCCGCTGCGACGATGCAGTATCCAGTGACGCAGCGGGCCTTCGGGCTCGCGATCCTAGTGCTGAGCGGGTTGCAGCTCATGGTCGTGCTCGACGGCACGGTCGTGATCTTCGCGCTGCCGCGGCTGCAAGAGGAGATGGGGCTGTCCAGCGCGGGAAGCGCGTGGACGGTGACCTCCTACGGGCTCACCTTCGCGGGCCTGATGCTGCTCGGTGGCAGGCTCGGCGACGCCTTCGGCCGCAAGCGCATGCTGGTCGTCGGCGTGGCGGTGTTCACCTTCGCCTCGCTGCTGTGCGGGCTCGCGCAGAACCAGGGCATGCTGATCGCGGCGCGCGCCTTCCAGGGCGCGGGCGCGGCGGTCGCGGCGCCGACCGCCTTCGCCCTCGTGGCCACTACGTTCGCGCCGGGTAAGGCGCGCAATCAGGCGATCGCGATCGTCGGCTCGATGGTCGGCATCGGCTCGGTGGGCGGCCTGGTGGTCGGCGGCGCGCTGACCCAGCTGTCCTGGCGGTGGATCTTCCTGATCAACGTCCCGATCGGCGCGCTGATCATCCTCGGCGCGGCATACAAACTCGCCGACACCGAGCACCACCGCTCGGCGCTGGACGTGCCCGGTGCGGTGCTGGGCACCATCGCCTGCGCCTCCATCGTGTTCGGCGCCACCGAGGGACCGGAGCTCGGATGGGGGCATCCCGCCATCATCGGCTCGCTGATCGCGGGCGTCGTGCTGCTCCTCGTCTTCGTGGCGCTGGAGCGGCGCGTGGACGACCCGCTGCTGCCCTGGTCGCTGTTCGACAGCAGGGACCGCGTCGCCACCTTCCTGCTGATCTTCCTGGCGGGCGGCGTGCTGGGTGCGATGACCTTCTTCGTCGCCCAGTTCATGCAGAACGTGATCGGTTACGGCCCGCTCAAGGCGGGTGTAGCGGCGATTCCGTTCACCGTCGGCATCGGCATCGGCGGCGCGGTGGCGTCCAAGGCGGCGCTGTACATCGCACCCCGCTGGCTGCTCGCGGGTGCGGCCGCGGTGCTCGGCGTCGGGCTGCTGTTCGGCTCGACCCTCGACGGCGAGGTGCTGTACTTCGCGACGTTGCTGCCGCTGCTGATCGTGATCGGTTTCGGCGTCGGCATCGCGATGGTGCTCACGCCGCTGTGTGTGCTCGTCGGCGTGCCACCGGCGAACATCGGTCCGCTGGCCGCGGTCGGCCAGATGTTCATGAACCTGGCGACGCCCGTCTTCATCGGCCTGCTTACCCCGATCGCCGCCTCGCGCACGCTCTCGCTCGGCGGCAGCACCGGCAAAGTCGCCGCGATGACGCCCGAGGAGATTGCCGCGCTCGGCAACGGCTACACGCTGGTGCTGTTCGTCTGCGCGCTCATCGCCTTCGCGGCCGGACTCGTCGCGCTGACGTTGCGGTTCACACCGCAGCAGCTGGCGAAGGCGCAGCACGCCCAGGAAGAAGCCCAGCAAGCCTGAGGTTGTGCGGCTCGGACACCCACCAGCCAGCCGCGTTCCTGACCTCCAGCTAGCGCGGCGACTCAGCGGCCGGTCAGAATCGGCCCGCCACGCGACGCGGTGTGACTCGAACGATGATGCGCGGGCCGTCGTTCACCGACGCCGGGTTGAAGTCCGCGTACTTCTTGCCGGTGTACTTCATCGAGAGCTCGTTGGGCAGCGTCTTCTCCGGATCCGGGGTGATCGTGGCGTTGCCCCGGATCTCCGCGTAGACATACGGGTTGTCCGGCGGATTGATCAGCACCGTGATCTTCGGGTCGCGCGCGAGGTTCTTGCCCTGCTGGCGGTCGGCCGTGGTGGAGAACAGCAGGTCGTCGCCGTCGCGCTTCAGCCAGATCACGGTGAGGTGCGGTTGCCCGTTCGGCCCGACCGTGGCGGCGGTGGCGAACACCCGCTCCTCGTCCAGGTACTTCTTCAGGTCATCGGAAAGCACAGCGGTACTGGTCACGCTTTGAGCGAACAACGCGGCGCGCCAGGGCATTCCCAGCGAACTCGCCGAGCAGCCCTACTTGTTCCGCACGCCGACCGCTCGCCATCGGTACGAGCAGGCGGCACGGACGATCTCGCCGCCGAGCTGTCCGCGCTCACCGCTCCGGCGGAACATCCACAGCCACTCAGGTGATGATCAAAAGCTCGGTGGGCGAGGCGATCTCGGTCCGCAGTCCGGCTTTGGCCGCCACCCGCGCCACGCCGCGGACATCGCCCGGTTCGGCCCGGGTGAGCACGAGGGCGCGAGCGAGCAGGCCCTTGTGATGCTTGTTGAAGTGACTCACCACCGTGCGGGAGCCGTCCGGATGCTCGGTGAGGACGTTCGCGGTGACCGCGCCGGGAACCCGGCCCAGCTGCTGATAGGTGCCCGAGCGCAGATCGACGACGAGCTCGCCCGCGGCCTCGGCGTGCAGCGCTGCGGCCAGTTCGTCGCGCCAGAGGGCCGAAAGGGTGGGCAAGCCGGGCAGTTTGGAGCCGCCGGAGAGCCGGTAGGCCGGAATCGGGTCACCCGCGCGGACCGCGCCGAACAGGGCCGAGCCGATGCCGAGCCTGGCATACGCCTTGGACTGTTGGACTTTCGTGAACGAGCGCGCGTCCAGCGCGTCATAGAGGACACCGGTATAGCGCTCCAGCGCGGGCCGGGTCGGCGACGTGCGCAGCGCCGCGTTCCTCGCGATCTCGCCGTCGGCGCCCTTACCGAGTCCGAGCGCCGCGCGGGAGCGGCCAGGGTCGGCCGCCAACCGCACCACTTCCTCGACCAGCCGCGCGCGCACCGTCGTGAGCTGCGGCATCGCCAGCGCGCCCAGTTCGAGAGGCGCTCCGGCGCCGCCGTCAGACTTGGTTTCGGAGGGAGGCAGCAGCACCAGCACGAACGAATACGGTAATGCGCTGTAACTGGCGTACGGCCGGCGACTACCCTGTGCTTCCGTGATCACCCGCCTCTCCCGCCTGTTCCTGCGAACCCTGCGCGACGATCCCGCCGACGCGGAGGTGCCCAGCCACAAACTCTTGGTCCGCGCCGGCTACGTGCGCCGCGTCGCCCCGGGTGTCTACTCGTGGCTGCCGCTCGGCCTGCGCGTGCTGCGCAAGGTCGAGGACGTGGTGCGCGAGGAGATGGACGCGATCGGCGCCCAGGAGATCTCACTCCCCGCGCTGCTGCCGCGCGACCCGTACGAGACCACCAACCGGTGGACCGAGTACGGCGAGGCGCTGTTCCGGCTGCGTGACCGCAAAGGCGCGGACTACCTGCTCGGCCCGACCCACGAGGAGCTCTTCGCGCTCACCGTGAAGGCCGAGTACAGCTCCTACAAGGACCTTCCGGTCACGCTGTACCAGATCCAGGCCAAGTACCGCGACGAGGAACGCCCCCGCGCGGGCATCCTGCGCGGGCGCGAGTTCGTCATGAAGGACTCCTACTCCTTCGACCTGGACGACGACGGCCTCAAAGCCAGCTACGACGCGCACCGGCAGGCCTACCAGCGCATTTTCGACCGGCTGCGGGTCAAGTACGTCATCGTGGCGGCCACCTCGGGCGCGATGGGCGGCAGCGCGTCGGAGGAATTCCTGGCCGACAGCCCGGTCGGCGAGGACACCTACGTGCGCTGCCTGGAATCCGGCTACGCGGCCAACGTCGAGGCAGTGGTCACGCCCGCTGCCGAGCCGCTGCCGATCGAGGGCAGGCCCGCCGCGGTCGTGCACGACACCCCGGACACCCCGACCATCGCGACGCTGGTCGACTGGGCCAATAGCGCCGGCCTCGCCGAGCACTACGGCCGCCCGGTCACCGCGGCCGACACGCTGAAGAACGTCATGGTCAAGCTGCGGCACCCGGACGGGAAGACCGAGATCATCGGTATCGGCGTCCCCGGCGACCGCGAGGTGGACGACAAGCGCCTCGGCGCCTCGGTCGAACCGGCCGAGGTGGAGTTGCTCACCGACGCCGACTTCGCCGAGAACCCGTTCCTGGTGAAAGGCTATATCGGCCCGAAAGCATTGCAGGCCAACGGTGTTCGCTACCTTGTCGATCCCAGGGTCGGCACCGGGACGAGCTGGATCACCGGCGCCGACGAACCGGGCAAGCACGTCGTCGGCCTGGTCGCCGGACGGGACTTCACGCCCGACGGCACCATCGAGGCGGCCGAGGTCCGCGACGGCGATCCCTCGCCGGACGGGCGCGGAGCGTTGGTGTCGGCGCGCGGCATCGAGATCGGTCACATCTTCCAGCTCGGCAACAAGTACACCGATGCGTTCGAGGTGGACGTGCTCGGCGAGAACGGCAAGCCGGTCCGGCTGACCATGGGCTCCTACGGCATCGGTGTCTCGCGCATGGTCGCGGTGATCGCCGAACAGCAGCACGACGAGAAGGGGCTGCGCTGGCCCGCCGCGGTCGCGCCGTACGACGTGCACGTCGTCATCGCGAACAAGGACGACGCGGCACGCGCCGGCGCCGAAGAGGTGGTGGCCGGACTGCACGCCCAAGGCTTGGACGTGCTCTTCGACGACCGCACCGCCTCGCCCGGCGTGAAGTTCAAGGACGCCGAACTGCTCGGCATGCCGCTGGTCCTGGTGATCGGCCGCGGCTGGGCCGAGGGCAAGGTCGAACTGCGCGATCGATTCACCGGCGAGACCGAAGAACTTCCCGCCGCTGCGGCGGTGGATGCGGTGGTGGCCAGAGTTCGCGGCTAGTCCGCCTCTCCGGGGCTTAGGCCGTACCAGTCGGGGAGCGCGGGACTCGCGTTCAGGTCCTGCGTTGGGTGCCACTCGAGTTCTGGGCGTACCCGGTGAGTTAGCCATGTGCTCGCGAAATCAGGTGTCTGATGACCCTCTGACGCATTGCGTCAGGGGGGTCATTCGCGTTTTGGCGGGGGACCGCTGGAAATGGGCAGCGCGTTGCCGCCGATCTCGCTGCGTCCACCTACGCAACCGTAGCCTGAATTTGCTGGTCATAAATCCGCGGACCTGGTCCACGCTGCGATTACGCGCTGGTAAGTTAACCGCCATGGGAAACACAGACGCGCGGTTGTTCAACCCCGCCAGCTATGATCCGCAGCAGTTCGACGCCGAGACGCGGCGGCTGTTGCGCGCCACCATCGAGTGGTTCGAAGGCCGGGGCAAGCAGCGTCTGCTCGCCGACGACGCGAACGCGGTGTGGACCGCCGACTTCCTCGACTTCGTGAAGAAGGAGAAGTTGTTCGCGACCTTCCTGACCCCTGCGGCCTACGCCGACGGCGACCCGAACCGCCGGTGGGACGCGGCACGTAACGCGGCGCTGTCGGAGATCTTCGGCTTCTACGGTCTGGCCTACTGGTACGCCGAGCAGGTCACCATCCTCGGCCTCGGCCCGATCTGGCAGAGCGACAACGAGGACGCCAAGAAGCGTGCGGCAGCCGATTTGTCCGCAGGCGAGGTGATGGCGTTCGGGCTGTCCGAACAGACGCACGGCGCCGACATCTACAACACCGACCTGGTGCTGACGCCCACCGAACCAGGCAGCGCCGACGCCGAGGCCGGAATCCTGTTCCGCGCCAACGGCGAGAAGTACTACATCGGCAACGGCAACGTGGCCAGCATGGTGTCGGTGTTCTCCCGCCGCGCCGACCTGGAGGGGGCGGATGGCTACGTCTGGTTCGCCGCCGATTCCCGCCACGACAACTACCGTCTGCTCGGCAATGTCGTGCACCAGCAGATGTACGTCAGCACGTTCCGCCTGGAGAACTACCCGGTGCGCGCCGAGGACATCCTGCACACCGGGCCCGAGGCGTTCTCCGCGGCGCTGAACACCGTCAACGTGGGCAAGTTCAACCTCTGCCACGGCGGCATCGGCATGGTCGAGCACTCCTTCTACGAGGCGATCACGCACGCCAACAACCGCATCCTCTACGGCAACCCGGTCACCGACTTCCCGCACGTGCGCACGAACTTCGTCGACGCCTACGCGCGAATCCTCGCGATGAAGCTGTTCAGCGACCGCGCCGTCGACTACTTCCGCAGCGCGAGCCTGGAGGACCGCCGCTATCTGCTGTTCAACCCGATGACGAAGTCCAAGGTGACCTCCGAGGGCGAGACCGTCATGACGCTGCTGCTGGACGTACTGGCCGCCAAGGGGTTCGAGAAGAACACCTACTTCGCCGAGGTACAGCGGCTGATCAACACCCTGCCCCGGTTGGAGGGCACGGTGCACGTGAACGTGGGGCAGATCCTGAAGTTCATGCCCAACTACCTGTTCAACCCGCAGGACTACCCGGAGATCGAGACCAGGCAGGACGCGGCCGACGACGCGTTCTTCTGGCGGCAGGGCCCGGCGCGCGGCGCGGGCAAGGTGCGGTTCGCGGACTGGACGCCGAGCTACGGCAAGCACGCCGACATCCCCAACGTCGGCCGGTTCTACGAGCAGGCGCAGGCGCTGCGCACGCTGTTGACCACGGCGGCGCCGGACGCCGGGCAGCAGAAGGACCTGGACTTCATGCTGACCATCGGCCACCTGTTCTCGCTGGTGGTCTACGGCCAGCTGATCCTGGAGCAGGCCTCGATCACCGGACTGGACCGCGACCTGATCGACCAGATCTTCGACTTCCAGATCCGCGATTTCAACGCCTACGCCACCGCGCTGTACGGCAAGCCGTCGGCCACCCCGGACCAGCAGGGCTGGGCCGCGGCCGCGCTGCGGCCTCCGGTCGCCGACCGTCCGCGCTTCGACCGGGTGTGGGCCGAGGCGGTGTCCTACGACGGCGCCTACGAAATGCGGCCGTAGGAAAGACATTCGAGCCGAATGGCGGTCCGGGTCACCCGGACCGCCGTCGGGCAGCTCATGGGGCGATGTGCGGCCGTGTCCCCCACAGGCCGCGCAGCGCGGTCAGGCTTTGCCGGGGAACGCGATGGTCGGCGGGTTGGCGCCGAGGACCGACTGCCAGGTGGCCAGCCGGACGGCGGCGTCGGTCAACGCGTCCACACCCGCGCGGCGGACGGTCGCGGACGCACCGTGTTCGACCACCGCTCGCCAGGCGATCGCGGTGTCGGACTCGACCGTCGCGGCCAGCCGGGCCGCCGAGATCGGGTCGGTGACCGGGAAGGGCACGGTGTAGGCGGAGCCGGGCGGCGGCACCGTCGCGCCGTCCGCGGCGAGCGCGTCGGCGGTGGTGTCGCGGCGGGCGCGGTGTGCTGCGGTGTGCTCGGCGATGAGTCTGATGCGTTCGGGGGAGGCGTGCGCGGCGATGACGCCGTAGGCGTATACCGCGCCGTATTCGGCATTCAACGCCTCCAGCAGCGCTTGGCGTTCGGCTTCGGTCATGCCAGCAACACCCCCGCCTGAGCCGCGCAGGCGGCGCTGATCGAGGCGAGCAGCCCGGCGCGGTATCCGGACAGTGCCCGGGCCAGGTCGGCGGCCGATTTCTGGGACGCGGCGAGCTGGGAGCGCAGCGCATCGATTGTCGGCGGGGCGGTAGGTGGAACGGCGCTGCCTGCGGCCACGGCGGACGGCCCTGATCCGTTGGCGCGGGTGCGGTGCACCGGTGTGGTTCCGTCGGCGTATACGCCGATCACGCGGTCGATCTCGGTGCGCAGCGCGTCGGCGTGCGCGGTGCGCTCGGCCGCGATCACGCCGAGGGACGCGTGCCGTTCCGGTGCGACGGCGATGGCCGCGGACGCGGCGGCGGCATCGGCACGAGCCAGAATCTCCTGTGCGGCAAGCGGATCCGGTTCGTGGATCAGCTCCTTCTCGGCGCAGCCCGCCAGCGCGCCGAGGGCGAGGATACCGACCGTTCCTCCGCCCGCAAGGCGTAGCGCGCTGCGACGGTCCAGGGCGGCGAGGCGGGGCTCGTGCCGGTCGGAGGGAATGCCGGAAGTGCACCCGGCACGCGGCGGGGCGGGAAGGCGGATGGGCACGGCACCATCGTGCCAGATTCATGGCACGCCACCGGACGAGGCGTCGGCCGTGGCGCGCATACTCCTCGACCAGTGGTCCTTTACACTCTCGTGGCGCGTTACGCTAGACCTTCGGTAGAGAAATTTCCCACCGCGTCACAACTGAACCAGGAGCCGCCCACATGCCGATGCCGACCGAGGAAAGGGTGAGCCAGCTCGTAGCTGGTCTCGTCGAACGCCGAGGATTCGATCTCGAGGGCGTCGAGATCTCGACGGCGGGCAAGCGCGTGGACGCGCAGGCTCGGGTGCAGGTGATCGTGGACAGCGACGCGTCCGATCTGGATTCGATCGCCACGCTCAGCACGGAGCTGTCGGCGCGGCTGGACGACGCGGGAGATTTCGGCGAGACGCCCTACCTCCTGGAAGTCACGACGCCGGGCATCGATCGCCCGCTGACCGCCGCCCGGCACTGGCACCGGGCCCGGGGCCGGAAGGTGCGTGTCGCGCTGCGCGACGGCGTCCAGCCGCCGGAAGGGGCCGCGACCTTCGAAGCCAGAGTCGGCGCGCTCACCGGCGATTCGGTGGCCCTCGTGCTCGGCGGCAAACGCGACCCGCACCGGGTGACGGTCCCGCTCGCCGACATCGCCAGCGCCGTGGTCCAAGTCGAGTTCTCCCCGCCGGGCGCGCGGGAGCTGGAACTCGCCGGTGGAGTCGTTGCGGGACGACCCGCTCCGGGCGAGGACGACGCGGTGGCGGTCGCCGACGCGGCGCAGAGCAGTCCCGCTCGAAAAACACCGAACGTACGACACCAATCCATCACAGCGTCCGATTCGCCGACCGAAGGGATCGTGGAATGAACATCGAAATCGAAGCCCTGCGCGCGATCGTCGCCGACAAGGGGATCTCGATCGAGACCGTGATCTCCGCGATCGAGTCGGCGCTGCTGACCGCGTACCGCCACACCGAGGGGCATCAGCCCAACGCGCGCATCGACATCAACCAGCGGACCGGCGTGGTCCGGGTGATGGCGCGCGAGGTGGACGCCGACGGCAACGTGATCTCCGAATGGGACGACACCCCGGAGGGGTTCGGCCGGATCGCGGCGACCACGGCCAGGCAGGTCGTGCTGCAGCGGCTGCGGGACGCGGAGAACGAGAAGTCCTTCGGCGAGTTCTCCACCCATGAGGGCGACATCGTCGGCGGCGTGGTGCAGCGCGACGCGCGCGCCAACGCCCGCGGCACGGTTGTCGTGCGCATCGGCAGCGAGTTGCACGGCGCGGAGGGACTGATCCCGCCCGCCGAACAGGTGCCGGGCGAGACCTACGAGCACGGCGATCGGATCAAGTGCTACGTCGTCGGCGTCTCGCGTGGTCCGCGCGGCCCCCAGATCACGTTGTCGCGCACCCATCCGAACCTGGTGCGGCGACTGTTCGCGCTGGAGGTGCCCGAGATCGCGGACGGCTCGGTGGAGATCGTCGCCGTGGCGCGGGAGGCGGGACACCGCTCCAAGATCGCCGTGCGCAGCGCCGTGCCCGGCGTCAACGCGAAGGGCGCCTGCATCGGCCCGATGGGTCAGCGGGTGCGCAACGTGATGAGCGAGCTGGCCGGCGAGAAGATCGACATCATCGACTACGCCGACGACCCGGCGACGTTCGTCGGCAACGCGCTCTCGCCGTCGAAAGTGGTTTCGGTCACGATCGTCGACGCCGAGGCGCGCGCGGCCCGCGTCGTGGTGCCCGATTTCCAGCTATCGCTGGCCATCGGCAAGGAGGGGCAGAACGCCCGCCTGGCCGCGCGGCTGACCGGCTGGCGCATCGATATCCGCAGCGATGCCGCTCCTGACATGGGCGGATCCCTCCGGACGGAGGCGCACCGGAGTTGACCGGAACCCGCCGGCGGAGTGCTCGGGATGACAGGTTCGTAACTTCCGCGGGGGAGGGGTTCGGCGTTCCGAGCGCGGCAGCGGTAGAGTGGTCCAAGGTTCAGTCCGAGCCTTCGGCACTTATGCCCGATCGCACCACCGAGCAACATGCGGCGCCCCGGCGCCGGGCGGCTCCCGTGCGGACGTGTATCGGGTGCCGGAAGCGCGAGCTGGCCGTCGATCTGTTGCGGATCGTGGCTCGGGATCGTGAGACCGGTGACGGCTCCCACGTCATCGAGATCGTCCCCGATCCGCGGCGCAGACTTCCCGGACGGGGTGCCTGGCTGCACCCCTTTTCGGCTTGTCTGAGCACGGCAGAGCGGCGCCGAGCCATCGGCAGAGCACTACGAGTGTCCGGACATCTGGATATCTCAGCCCTGGAGCATTACCTCGAGAACAGGCACGAGCACTCATGAGCACACCGTGAAGTACCAACGATGAACGTCCATCGGAGATAACCCGAGGTCGTGCGGGCCCCCGTCGCCGAGACGGTGGAGCTGCTCGACCTCTCAGTGAGGAGAGCAGTGGCAGGCAAGGCCCGCGTGCACGAGTTGGCCAAAGAACTCGGTGTCACGAGCAAGGAACTACTCGCAACGCTCAAGGAGCAGGGCGAGTTCGTGAAGTCCGCGTCGTCGACGGTGGAAGCTCCCGTCGCGCGCAGGCTGCGTGAGTCGTTCGCGGCGAAGTCCGCCCCGTCGAACGGCACCAAGCCGGGTGCACGCCCCGGTCCGTCGTCGTCGGGCCGTCCGGCAGCGAAGCCCGCGGGCGGTGGCCCTCGCCCCGGCCCGCGTCCGGCGCCTACT
>NZ_BDBA01000204.1 GCF_001612745.1 Nocardia amamiensis NBRC 102102
TCAGGTGGTGCCGGTTCGGCGCGACGGCCCCGGTTGGGCGCGTCGCCGTCCGGCGCGGCCGCCCTGCGGCCCCTTCGTCCGCTGCGCTCGTTGTCGACCCGCTGGACGAGATCCTGGACGGTAAGCGGTGCGGAACCCTGGTCGGAGGCGGCGTCGGTGTGCCGTGAGCGCCGGGACGTCCGTGCGGCGTCTCGTTCGGGGTAGTCCGCCGCGGGATACCGCTCCCACGGGGCACGACCTCCGGGCCGTGGCGAACGCCCGTGCCGATCGTCACCCACCAACGAACCTCGCTTTTCGTCTTGCTTTCCGCCTCAGCCGTACTCGACCGGCAGCACCGATTCCGCAATGATAACGATTCCGCCACGGCGAGCCACCCGAGTGCGAAAGCGTCGAGGTCACAGCGGTGTGTGGCGATGCGGTTCGCTGCGGGATTGCCCGGTCATCCGCCGCTGTGCATCACATCGGCGGCTTGCGGCACCGCCGGGTCGTCGGGGTCGTCGAGCCAGCCGTGCGGCAGCGCCACCTTTCCCGGCGAGCCCTGGCGCCCGCGTGGGCCTTCGGCGTCCTTGGGGAAGGGTGCGGTCGGGTCGAGCTGTCCGACAAGATCTTCCAGTTGGGCGAGGCTGACGACGGTCGCGAACGCGCGCCGGAGGTCGGCGCCGACCGGGAATCCCATCAGATACCACGCCATGTGCTTGCGCAGGTCGCGCATGGCTTTGTCCTCGCCGAGGTGCTCCGACAGCAGCGTGCCGTGCCGATGCAGCACGGCACCGACCCGGCCCAGATCCGGGGCCGAGGGCAGCGGCTCGCCGCGCAGCGCGGCTTGCAGTTCGGCGAACAGCCACGGCCTGCCCAGGCAGCCACGGCCGACGACCACACCGTCGCAGCCGGTTTCGTCCATCATGCGAACGGCGTCGGCGGCGGAGAAGATGTCGCCGTTGCCGAGCACCGGGATGGTGCTGACGGCCTCCTTGAGCCGGGCGATCGCGGTCCAGTCGGCCTGGCCGGAGTAGCGCTGGGCGGCCGTGCGCGCGTGCAGGGCCACCGACCGCGCGCCTTCGGCTTCCGCGATGCGTCCCGCGTCCAGGTAGGTGAGGTGGTCGTCGTCGATGCCGATGCGGAACTTCACGGTCACCGGAACGCCCGCCGGTTCGGCCGCGTCCACCATGGCGCGCACGATACGGCGGAACAGCGTCCGCTTGTAGGGCAGCGCCGCGCCGCCGCCGAGCCGGGTGACCTTGGGCACCGGGCAGCCGAGGTTCAGGTCGATGTGGTCGGCCCAGCCTTCGCCGACGATGATCCGCACCGCTTCGCCGAGCGTCGCCGGGTCCACGCCGTAGAGCTGCATCGAGCGCGGGTACTCGTCGGCGTCGAAGGACATCATGTGCAGCGTCTTCTCGTTGCGCTCCACCACGGCGCGCGCGGTGATCATCTCGCATACGTAGATCGAGGTGGGGCTGCCGAATTCCCGGCACAGCTTGCGGAACGCCAGATTCGTGATGCCCGCCATCGGCGCCAGCACGACCGGCGGATCGACCGGATACGGCCCGATCCGCAGAGCTGCCTTCGCCTCGGTAGTCATCGTCACGGCGACCAGTGTCTCATTTCCGCACGTAAGTTGGCCGGTGCGGGTCGTTGCGTCGGCCCGATTCAACGCCGTGCGGGCCGTCCGGCTCGATCCGACGTCGACGCCAGGACGATGCGGGGAAGCGCCGCCGTCCGGGTCCGGACGGCGGCGCGATTACGTCAGTGTGCGGTCAGCCGACGGTGCTGCCCGCCATCTGGCGCTCGCGCTTCGCGGCTTCCCGGGCGAGCATGCGGTCGCGCTGCTCCTCGAACTTGATCACGTCCTTGGCCAGCTTGTCCAGGAACAGGCCGAGGCGCTCGCGGACCGCTTCGCCGCGCGCGGTGAAGTCGGTGCGCTCGAAGATGCTCCACTTCTTCAGCACCGGCTGGACGACCTCCTCCAAGTGCTGACGCAGGTCGTAGATGCCGTGCTTCGCCATCAGCACACCATTGCGGCGGAAGTTGGGCATGCCGGCGCCGGGCATCTGGAAGTTCTCCAGGATCAGCGTGATGGCCTCGATGGCCTGGTCGGGCGCGAGGTCGAGGGCGGCGCCGCACATATTGCGGTAGAAGATCATGTGCAGGTTCTCGTCGGCGGCGACGCGCTGCAGCATGCGGTCGGCGATCGGGTCGTCACAGACCTTGCCGGTGTTGCGGTGGCTGACCCGGGTGGCCAGCTCCTGGAAGGTGACGTACGCGACGGAGTGCAGGAATCCGGCGTCGGCTTCGGCAGGGGAGGCGAAGCCGTTGGTCATGTGGACCATCCGAGCTTCCTCGAGGGCGACCGGATCGACGCCTCGGGTGACGACCAGGTAGTCGCGCATGACGATGCCGTGGCGGTTCTCCTCGGCGGTCCAGCGGCCCACCCAGGTGCCCCAGGCGCCATCCTGGGAGAAGTTCTCGGCGATCTCGCGATGGTAGGAGGGCAAGTTGTCCTCGGTGAGCAGGTTGGTGATCATTGCCGCCTTCGCGACCTCACCGAGGCGGGACTGCTCCGGATCCCAGTCGATGCCACCGAGTGCCGCGAAATTGCGGCCTTCGTCCCACGGGACGTAGTCGTGCGGGTGCCATTCCTTTGCCAGAGAAAGGTGTCGGTTGACGTTTTCTTCGGCAACCGGCTCCAACTCCGTGAGCAGCTCGAGTTGAGTCAGATCCCTTGCCATGTATGAACCCTTCAGTGTGTGCGTCCGGTCGTGCTCGTCATCCCAAGGTAGACCGATACCGATGCGGCCATACCTTACGGCACCGTAGGTGTGATGCGAAACGCATCTTTTAGACGATCGATGCCCTCGTGATACGCGTCATACGACGTCTTAGCCGTTCAGTGATCCACATGAGTGTATGGGGTCAGCCCGTCCTGAGGGGACTATCGGCGCGGGGCTCGGAGCGTTATCGCGAGAGCGGCATCGCACACTCCGCTGCGACCGCAGACGCCGGGCGCCGCGGACTGGGCCGGCCGTGTCGCCACGATCGGGGTCCGCCTGTTCGGCGAGAGCTGTTCCGTCTCGAGCCCACGCGGCGGAGATTCTTGTGCCTTTCATCACAACCGGACCGGTCGCCACTCGTCGCGAACCTCGTAGATCGGCGGACGCGGCTTGTCGTTCCGCCCGGGCTCCGGGCCGGAACTTGCGTGTCGTCGGCATCCGAACGCATTCGTTGTTGCGGCTGGTGGGATGGCGTGGTCGGCCGATGTGCGGTGGCAAGAGCTGGGGTCGACATGGATGTGCTCTGATTACCAGGGGACAGTGCAGAAGGGAACTCCCGAGAAAACCAGGTCGGACGCCCGGATGACCCGGACGCCCGACGAGTGTGCCCCCAGTAGGGCTCGAACCTACGACCTGCGGATTAAAAGTCCGTAGCTCTACCAACTGAGCTATAGGGGCGCGGAGGACCAGTGTAGTGCGATCAGGGGCCGATGCCCCAATCGGGGGAGTTCGCGTTGGTGGGGTGTGTTGGATGAGGCGGGTCGGCGTGCTGTGCGGGTGCGTCGCGCGATGCCGCGGCAACGGTAACGCGACGCGTGCGCGCGACGATGCAGGCGGTAAACATTTGCCACCCAGCTTTGTTCATCTTACCCGGATCTGGATATCATCCAATCATGTTGGCTGACAATGTCTTTGGATTTGCAGGGGGTGCAGGGCCGCGGCCGGGCGAGGCTCGCGGACCGGGTTGGCCGGTGCGGCATGTGGGTCGCTCGGTCGCTCGGTCTGCCGGTCGGCTCGGGTGAACATCGCTGGGCTGCTGGTGAATTCACGCAACCGCCGGACGACGAGGTCTGGTTGCCGAATATTTGCTGTAACAGAAAGCGGAATCGGATGGCTACCTGACTCTTCGGTTTGCCGCGTGTCGCATCGAGATTACGGGTACGGTGACGCCTTGGTGAATTCCGAAAGAATCGCCGACTCGATCGGTGCAACGGAATTCAGCTTGTCGTTGCTGTGTCCGAAGGTGTCGCGGTCGGCTCGGTCGGCCATGGCTCGACGGAACTCGATGCCGCAGGAGGAGGCAGATCCGAGACGAACAAATGCCCGGATGCGCACCCCCTGCGGCGCACCCGGGCAGGAAAACTATACCAGCCGGTGCGTTTCAGGTTTTTCGCGAGTTTTCGTACCGAAGGTTTGAAATCGGGCGAAAACCCGGTTCGCAGTATTGATAAAACTCATGAATTCGTGCCAAGGCGACCGTTCCTTTGGGGTGGCTGCTTGGCGGCGAGTAGGCTTCGGAGGCGTTTCGAGCATGGCACGGCAGCAAGAGCGGGCCCGCCGGACACGGGCGGCGATTATCAGGTCCGCCGCCGTTGAGTTCGGGAAGAGCGGCTATGCCGCTGCATCGCTCAACCGCATACTGGAAGGGTCGCGTGCCACCAAGGGCGCCATGTACTTCCATTTCGATTCCAAGGAAGACCTCGCGCGCGCGGTGCTGGAGACCGCCGTGGAGCGCTACCGCGCCTCCGCCGAGCGCTGGCTCGCGCGAGCCGATCTCAGCCCGCTGGACGTCCTGCACGGGATGGTCGACGAGATCGCGTTGCGGCTCGAACACGACATCATCGTGCAAGCCGAGTATCGCCTGATCATCGAGCCGGATTTCTACCGCGACGTGCAAGCGGGTGGTGGGCGCATCCTCGGCCGCACGACCAGGGTGCTCACGGTGCGCGCCATCGACCACGGGCAGCTGCGCGCCGACGCCGACCCCGACCGGTTCACTCGCACGCTCGCGGCTGCGCTGGCCGGCCAGCGGTACATGGTGGACCTGCTCGGCGGTCAGGTCGATCTGCGGTCGCGTTTCGAAGAGGCGCTCGAAGTGGTGGTCGAGGCGATGGCCACCCTGGAGTGGCTGCAGAAGTTCCGCAGCGACGGGTGGCGCGCGCAGGCCCAGTTGGAAGAGCTCGGTTTGGGGCTCTGACCAGCCGGTTTGGGATTCGAGTCCGGTCTGTCATAAGCTATCCCAGCTCCCAACGGACAGCCGTTGAAAGCCGGTCCGGAGAAATCCGGGACGAGCCCCCTTCGTCTAGCGGCCTAGGACGCCGCCCTTTCAAGGCGGTAGCGCGGGTTCGAATCCCGTAGGGGGTACGGTTTGCGGATCGTTGGTAGCACAGCATGGCCCTGTGGCGCAGTTGGTTAGCGCGCCGCCCTGTCACGGCGGAGGTCGCGGGTTCGAGTCCCGTCAGGGTCGCAAGCAAGCGCCGGATATTCCGGCGTTCGGCGTATGGCATTCACCTCGGGTGCCTGCGGCCAGGTAGCTCAGTTGGTACGAGCGTCCGCCTGAAAAGCGGAAGGTCGCCGGTTCGATCCCGGCCCTGGCCACTCCGCTCATAGCTGGCCCATGCCCATGGAAGGCATGGGCCTTTTTCGCTTCGTCATGTCTTGTGGGGGTGCAACCCCCACACCCCGCCCGGCGGGGCTTCGCCCCCCGGACCCCCCTTTCCAGTGG
>NZ_BDBA01000205.1 GCF_001612745.1 Nocardia amamiensis NBRC 102102
TCTGTGCGTTGGTCCGGCTGGCGGCTCGTGCGCTCGCGGGTGTGGCGGATCGCGCAGTACCGCAAGAGGCTTCGTGTGGGGGTCGGCAGTCGTCCAGTGCGGCGCGGGTAGGTTGGCGCCGCCGTCTGTTCGCGCTTGTGGGGTTCGCCTTCCTCGATTCGGTGGACGTGCTGCACGGAGGACGGCACTGCGACGGCAACACTGGTTGCTCGACGTGCTGGGGGTGGCGATCGGTATCGCGGCGGCGGCGACGGTCGTTCCTTATCTGGCTGGACTTGCGATGGTTTTCGCATTCGGTCCGCTACCTGCCTTGTGGCCGCTGATCATCGTCGCGTATTGCGGGCTGGCATTGCTCCCGCGGCTGCTGATTCTCAGCCGCGCGATGCGGCGCACGAGCCGGGGCGCGCTGTGTATCGAAGGGGCGTTCGCATTCTCACCACAGATGGGCTGGCTTCGGTGCGGATACTCTTCGTCGTGTTCGGTGCGGTTCTGATATGCGACTTGCTCATCCATTTACCGAAGTCTTTGGTAGATCGCCCTGGTGGATCTCGGCCGAGAATTGCGGGTAACCGGCTCACCGCTACGGGCGGGCGAACGCGAAATCGGGATCAGGTGGGGTGTTCGGTGGGATGCTGGAGGTATGGCTGAGCGCTGGTATTACTGCTTGAAGCATAAACGAGCCGAACAAGGACGGCAGTGCTGGTTCCGCGATCGAATGGGGCCTTATCCGGACCGGGCGACGGCGGAGCGGGCTCTGGAAATCGTGCATGCCCGCAACGAGCGCGAGGACGCGAGGGATCGCGCCTGGCGCGAGGGGGACTGAGCACGGCGGTGCCGGAAGTATAACGTTGTGTGGCAATGGATTTCGGGTCGTCGTGCCGGATTGTCCGCGGCGGCGCTGAATCGTGCGATGAATTCAGCCGTGCCTGGCGGCGCGGCCGGGGCGGTATCCCCGGTCCGGCAAAGTTGATCTTGAGGTGCAGGTCGGAGGGCCGAACGGGGTCGCGGCGGGTGCGGCCGCCAAGTCCGCGGTCAGGGCTATCGAGTACGGTTCTCCAGAACTCTACGAATGCTCGGTGGTCCTGGTGTGGGCTGCGAGCGGAACCAGGATCAGCAGGGAGGGCGACCCTTGAGGGTTACCGTTGTTGTGCCGACCTTCAACGAGCGGGAGAATCTACCGGTTGCGGTGGAGCGGCTGACCACGCTGCCCGTGCCCGATCTGCACGTGCTCGTGGTGGACGACAGCTCGCCGGACGGCACCGGCGAGGTGGCGGACAAGCTGGCCGCCGAGCTGCCGAACGTGGTCGGCGTGCTGCACCGGACCGAGAAGGACGGGCTCGGGCGCGCGTACGTGGCGGGTATCACGCGCGCGCTGGACGAGGGCGCGGACGTGGTGATCCAGATGGACGCCGACCTCTCGCATCCCGCCGAAGTCATCCCGGCCATGCTGGAGAAGCTGACGACCACCGATGCGGGCGTGGTGCTCGGTTCCCGCTACGTCCCCGGCGGCTCGACCGCCGCCGAGTGGAAGTGGTACCGCAAGGCGCTCTCGGCCTGGGCCAACTTCTACGTCAACCTGATTCTGCGCTTGGGCGTGAAGGACGCCACCGCGGGTTTCAAGGCATGGAAGGCCGACACCCTGCGCGCCATCGACGTCGCCTCGATTCGCAGCAACGGGTACTCCTTCCAGGTCGAGATGAACTATCGCACGATCAAGAAGGGGTTCACGATCGCCGAGGTGCCGATCCGGTTCGAGGAGCGAACCCTCGGCGCCTCCAAGATGAGCCTCAAAGTGCAGCTCGAGTCGGCACTGATGCCGTGGAAGCTGCTGTTCGGCCGCGCGGTCTGAGCCTGTGTTCGATGTGCAGCGCCTGCGGCGCTGCGGGTTTGCGGCCCCCTTGTGGCTCGCGTCCGAGCGACCGCCGCTGGCGACTGCGTCGCGGACACGTCGGCCACTCGGACGCGAGCCGGGCCGCGAACGGGGAATGCTCGGCGTCGCTTCGCTGGTAAATCGGAGTGGGGCCGTATGTTGCGCTCGGTGACCAACTAGGGCCAGTCCAAGAGGGTGTCGATGAACAGCTGTCGCACCCGTGCCACGTCGGCGTCCATGTCGTCGGGATCCCATCCGCTGACGTCGATGGGCTCGAGGATCGCCACATCAACGGTCCCGGACCGGACGACCATGGAGTTGCGCCGGCAGATCTCGCCCGCGTTGCGGATCACGATCGGGATCACGGGCACCCCGGCCTGGAGCGCGATGTGGAAGGCGCCCTTCTTGAACGGACCGATCTCGGGAGTGTAAGAGCGGGTTCCCTCCGGGGAAACCGCGATCGATAGCCCGCTGCGCAAGGTCTCCACTACCGGTCGTAGCGCCGCCTTCGCCTGCGCGGTATTCGAGCGATCGAGGAAGGTCGCTCCGGCGAAGCGCATGAGCGGCCCGAACACCGGATTCTTGGTCAGCTCCTTCTTCCCGATGGCGGTCACGCCGCCCTCGAGTACTGCGGGCACGACGATGATGTCGAACTGGCTCTGGTGATTGAACAGGAAGACAGCGGGTCGTGGTGATTTCGCATGCTCGGCGCCGGTGACCCGGATCTGCACCCCTGCGATCCGCAGCGTATTGCGCGCCGCCTGCGCCATCATTGCGTCGGCCATCTGCTGGCGGTCTCGGGTCGGCGCCTTCGAAGCGACCCCGAAGAGCGCGCCACCGAGCAGTCCGGCGAATCCGGCTGCGGTGCGCGCGTAGTCGCCGGCGCGCGGAGGGCGGCGCGGCCGGAAGCTCAGCGTTGCCCAGCGCTGCCGGTCGGCGATCTGGGCTAACTCCTCATCGGGGTTCACCGCCACCGGATGGCCGACCAGTGACAGCAGCGGCAGATCGGCGATGGCGTCGGCGTAGGCATAACTGCGTTCGAGGTCCACGCCCTGTGCGGCGGCGAATTCGGTGACCGCGTCGGCCTTGCCGTTGCGCCACAGCGTCTTTCCGTCGGGGTAGCCGGTCAGCACGCCGTCGTCGGTGGCCATTGGCGTGTAGCGGACGTGCGCTACGCCCAGCTGCGTCGCGGCGGGCAGCACCTGGAACCTGGTCAGCGAGCTGACCAGCAGCACGGTGTGCCCGGCTGCCCGGTGGGTCCGGATCAACTGCCACGCTTCGGGATACAGGTGCCCGTAGCTGGTGCGCCGGAACAGCTGCCTGCCCAGCTCGTCCAGTTCTGCTTCGGAGCGTCCGGCCAGCACTTCGGTGAGCTGCCGCAGGAATCGGGCGTACTCGCCGTCGGTCATGCCATTGCGGATGCCGCCGCGCAGCACGTCCTCGGGTTTGCGGCGGCCCAGCGGCCGACGCCGTCGCCCAGGGCCGTCGATGACCGTGCCGGCGAAGTCGAAGACCGCGGCGACGTTGGGACCCCGCGGTCCTGAGCGGATGGCGGTGACCGCGGCGTCGAGGTCAGCACGCGCGTCGGTCATCGAATCTCCTGCTTCCCGCGTTCCGTCGGCGCGACGAGTGCTTCGCGATGGTGTCTCATCGCATCTCCTGTATATCGCGGTGCTCTCGGGACAATCGCTCACCGCAATTCCATGTTGGACGGGTCCAGCGTGGCGGCCTGCGCGATGCGGACACTGATGGCACGCAGGCTCTCCGCGAATTCCGTTCTGCGCTGGGACAATTCCGCGCGAGCCGCCGAGTCGTCCGGCACCGTCGCCAAGAGGTCGTAGTTGTCGGCCAGTTTCAACGCACTGGTGAACAACTCGGTGGAGACCGACTCCGGGCTGTGCAACCGCTGCTGCAGCATCATCTGCTTGCCGACGGCCACGCAGTCGGCGATGAACTCCTTGTGGTCGATCTCGTCGCCCGGGTCCCGGGCGGCCAGCCGCTCCGCCACCACGAGTTGCGCATCGAAGAAGGAGCGCAGCACACGGTGGGCCATCATGAATCCGGAGGCGGTGAGCTTCCCCAGGATGTCCGAGCTCCGCGTGTCTCGGCGGGTGTGGTTGTACCACTCGGGGTCCACCAACAGCATCTCCGCCACCATTTGGTCGGAGAACTCACTGCGCTCGGGGAAGAAGAACTCGAACTTGAGCAGGTCACGCAGCCGGAATGCCTCGTCCCAGCCGGTTTTCAACGCGTAGTCGTCGTCACCGATGTCGACACCGGCGAGGATGGACAGCTCGAGGATCGCGCGGTTGACGAACCAGTGCACGGCGCTGTTGCGGTAGAACGCGGCTTCGAGGTGCGCGCCCGATTCGATCGAGTACACCGGTTCCAGCCCGCCGCGGTACACCGTGACGACCTTGGCCAGCGACAGCTGCTCCAGCACGACGGCCAGGCCCTGTTCGTCACGAAGGGCGTCGAGTTCGCCGCCGGGCAGCTCGCGCTTGTCGATGTAGCCCAGCACCGGCGCGAGCACGGTGCGCACTTCGCCGAGGGTGAGGGCGCGCCCGTCCACGCCCAGCAGCGCCAGGGTGACCAGCGCGTTGACCGTGATCGGCGTGACCGCGTTGATCCCGACCGCGACCTCGAACGCCAGCCGCTGCACGGCCTTGCGTTCCAGCTCGGTGACTTCCGGTGGTTCGTGGTCGCCGACGATCCCGGCTTCGGTGCGGCTCGGCGGGATCGGCTCGATCCGGTGCAGTGGGATGGTCAGTGGCGGGGTGATGAGTGGGTCACCGTATGCCGCCAGCCGATCACGGGCCGACAGCGGCTCGCCGAATCGCACGTATACATGCCCGGCCGAGTGCTGCTGGCTGCGGATGTAGCGCGCGAGCCAGGCCAGCCCCTCGGGTTTCTTCGTGCCGCCGACCTGCTCGGTGGCGATGGCGCCGAGTTCGTTGAGCCGCTCGTAGGTGATCGAGACCGGGACCAGCATGACATCGTCGACACGATTCGTACGCACCGCCGCGGCAAGGTAATTCAGCAAGCCGTAGCGCGGCGGGCGCAGCTTGCCGGTGCGGGTACGGCCGCCTTCGAAGTACCACTCCAGGTTGAAGCGCTTGGCCAGCAGGTAGGCGAAGTACTCCTCGACGACGGCCTTGTACACCTCGTCGTCGCCGAAACTGCGCCGGATGAATACCGCTCCGCTGCGCCGGGCGATCGGCCCGATCGGCCAGAAACTGAGATTCGCGCCGCCGATCACATGATTCGGCGGAAAGTCGTTGCGGGCCAGCACGTCCCCGAGCACGAGCGCGTCCACGTACGAACGATGCGAAGGCAGGAACACCAGCGGATAGCGGCGGTTGAGATCGCGCAACCCGGTGAGGCCGGATTCGTCGAAGTCCACATTCCAGGTCGAGGCGTGTATCGGCCGCATGGCCTGGGTGAACAGATCGGAGACCAGCCTGCTCTGGGCGGCGACGAGTTCGCTGAGCGACTTCTCCGCGCGGCGATACACCTCGTGCGGACTCGCCCCGATCTGGTCGGCGATCAATTCCAGCCTGCGCAGGAATTCGGGGGAGTCGAGGATTTCCTCGGTCACCAGCCGGGGCACCTTGTACCGGTCGCCGATGATGGTGCGTTCGGAACGTTCGAGGGCCACTACCGCCGCGCGCACGATGGCACGGGCGAACGGCTCGGCGGTGCCCTTGTCGAACAGCGCGGACGCCTCCGGGTTGTTCGCCCGCAGCTCGCTGAGCCGGGCGGGTGCGCCGGTCAGGACGACGTATCGGTCCGGCGACTTGCCGAGCAGCTTGCGCTGCGCCAACCGGTTGGGTTTGCGCGGGTTGGTCATCAGGACCAGGTCGGAGAACGTGACGCGCCGAACGCCGTCGCGCTCCGGTGGCAGCCACAGCACCCGGATCGGCACCACCAGCGGATCGTCGCGCCTGCTGACCAGCTGGGCGGCGACGGCGCCCGCGTCCAGGTCCAGCTGGGTGACCGGGGCGTCGGTGCCGAACTGCGCGCCGATCCCGCCGTCGGCTACCCACGTGCCGACGAGTTCGCGTTCCACCCCCGATGCGGCGTCGATCAGGGCCACCACCGATTGCGGTGCGGTCTCGGGTCGGGCGGTCGCGGGTGAATCGCCGCGGTGATCGATCATCGATGTTCTTCCCTCCGCAGGTGACGCTCTCCACTATTCAATCCCGCCGGGTCGATTCCGCGCAGGCAGTCGGCGCGGCGAGTTCGGTGTGCATGGTGCGGGTGTGGGCGGCTTCGGCCCTCCCCAATACCGGTGAGCAGTCTTCGAGAGGGTGTGCCCGACAGGGCAATGGACTGATCCAGACGGCTATCCGTTGTGGCCGCGAGCAGATCGGTGCCGCTATGCAGGTAATGCTAACCTTACCTCCACGAGTTAGGTCAGGGTAACCTTTGGAGGATCGTTGTCGACCACGGAACGCCTGCGGGTTGAGTATGTAACCGATCCGGCGGCAGCGATGTCCCAGCTGGCGGCCTCGGAGCGGTTCGGCGAGTACGTGATGTACGAGCGTCCGGGGGAATGGGTGTTCGCCGCCGATCCGCTCGGCAGTGTCGAACTGGACGTGCGTGAGCTGCGGGTCACGTGGGCGGGGCAGAGCACGACCAGCAGCTGGGCAGGAAACCCGGCCGGGGTGATCGACCGCGCGCTCGGCGCGTTGCCCCTCGAAGGGCGGAACGCCTACGGCTGGATCGGATTCGAGTTCTGCGCGTGGGCGCTCGACGCGACCGAGCACCTCGACCCGCGTACCGCGCTGGCACACCTGATGATTCCCCGCATCGAGGTGCGCATGGGCGAATTCGGTGTCCAGGTGTCCGGTGCGACCCCGGCCGAGACCGGCGACATCCACGATCTGATCGCGCAGTCGCAGAACACCGAACTGCCGACAGCGCATCCGGCCGATATCCGCATCGATCCGACCGGCTACCGGGATCGGGTGGCCGAGGCGGTAGGCGAGATCCAGGCGGGGCGGTACCAGAAGGTCATCCTGTCCAGGAAGGTCGGCTTGCCGTTCCCGGTCGATGTTCCGGCCACCTATCGGCTCGGGCGCGCGCACAACACTCCGGCGCGGTCGTTCCTGTTGCGGCTCGGTGGCTTGGAGGCGGCGGGCTTCAGCCCGGAACTGGTCGCGTCCGTGGACGACGACCGCGTGGTGACCACCGAACCCCTGGCGGGCACCCGCGCCTTCGGTCGCGGCCCTGCGGCCGACCTGGCCGCGCGAGCGGAGCTGATCACCGATCCGAAAGAGATCGTGGAACACGCGATTTCGGTGCAGACCTCGTTCGCGGAGATCGCGGCGGTGGCCGCTCCCGGCACGCCCGCGGTGTCGGATTTCATGGCCGTGCGCGAGCGCGGCAGCGTGCAGCACCTGGCGTCCACCGTGCGCGGGCGGCTGGCCGCCGACCGGTCCAGCTGGGACGCGCTGGAAATGCTGTTCCCCTCGGTCACCGCCTCCGGCATTCCCAAGCGCGAGGGCGTCGACTCGGTGTTCCGGCTGGACCACGATCCGCGGGGACTGTATTCCGGTGCGGTGCTGACTATTTCGCCGACCGGTGCGATGGAGGCGACGCTCGTGCTGCGGGCGGTGTACCAGAACGCCGAGGGCGCCTGGCTGCGTGCCGGTGCCGGGATCGTCGGTCAGTCCCGGCCGGAGCGGGAGTTCGAGGAGACCTGCGAGAAGCTGGGCAGCATCGCGCCCTACGTGGTCAAGGCATGAGCGCGAACGGGCAGCGCACCGATCGTGCGCTGCCCGTCGGCTTTCCGGCCCAGCGCTACTCACGCCTGCGCGCGCAGGGCCATTTTGTCGATCTTGCCGACCGCGGTGATCGGCAGCTTGTCGCTGGGCCGCAGCACATCCGGCAGTTTGTAGGTGGCGAGCCCGCGAGCGGCGAGGAAGGTCTTGATCTCGGCCAGGGTGGGCATGTCGCCGTCGACGACGAGGACGGCGCAGACCTTTTCGCCCAGCGCGGGGTCGGGCAGTCCCACAGCGGCGGCATGCCGGACCGCGGGGTGGGCGAGCAGGTGCTCCTCGAGTTCGTCACAGGAGATGTTCTCGCCGCCGCGGTTGATCACGTCTTTGATTCGCCCGGAGACCACGAGATGACCGCTGGGCAGCCGGCGCACCAGGTCGCCGCTGCGATAGAAGCCGTCCGGGGTGAACGCGCGCGCGTTGTGCTCGGGTGCCCGGTAGTAGCCACGGATCGTGTACGGGCCACGGGTCAGCAACTCGCCTTCCTCGCCGGGCGCGACTTCGTTGCCGTCGCCGTCCACCACACGGATTTCGTCGGCGGGTGACAGCGGCCTGCCCTGGGTGGTGTGCAGCAACTCGACGGGATCGTCGAGCCGGGTGTAGTTGAGCAGGCCTTCGGCCATCCCGAACACCTGTTGCAGGGTCGCGCCCAGCGCGGGAGTCACCTCCTTCGCGGTGATCTCGGCCAGCCTGGCGCCGCCCACCTGCAGCAGACGCAGTGAACTCAGGTCGGCCGCTTCCCATTCGGTGGCGGCGCACCAGAGCTGGGCCAGCGGCGGCACCACCGCGGTGACCGTGACGCCGTGCCGCTCGATCGCGGCGAACGCGTTCTCCGGGCTCGGATCACTGACGAAGGCCACCGCGCCGCCGACCCCGACGGTGCCGAGAATGCCGGGGCAGGCCAGCGGAAAGTTGTGTGCGGCGGGCAGGGTCGCGAGGTATACGTCGTCTTCGGTCAATTCGCATACCGCGGCGCTGGCGGTCGCGTTGTAGACGTAGTCGTCATGCGTGCGGGCGATCAGTTTCGGAAGTCCCGTGGTACCGCCGGAAACCAGCATCAGCGCGATATCGCTCGGATCGATCTCGGGCAGCTCGCCGCCCTCGCGCGGGATCGAGCGCAGGTCCGTGCATGGGCCCGGGTCGCCGAGCACCAGGACGTGGCGCAGGGAGGGCACCGCGTCCCGCACGGTCGCGGCCAGTTCGCGGTAGTCGAAATCGCCGACCCGGTCGGCGACGATGTAGCCGACCGCCTCGGAAAGCCCAGCCAGGTGTTCGATCTCGGCGCGCCGGTGCGCGGGCAGGCTCAGGACGGGGATGATCCCGGCCCGCAACAGCCCGAACAGCACGGTGAGGAACTCCGGCACGTTCGGCAGCTGGACCACCACCCGGTCGCCGGGTGCGATGCCAAGCGCGAGCAACCCGTGGGCCATCCGGTCCGCGGCGGCGTCGACCTCGGCGTAGGTACGCGGTCCCTCGGCGTCGAGGAGCGCGGGGCGCAGCGGATGCCTGCGTGCGGTCGTGCGCAGTAGATCACCGAGCGGTTGCCCGGTCCAGTACCCGGCGGCTCGATACTCCGCGGCTGTGTGCGCGGGAAAAGGGACATAGCCGTCGCGATGCGGTGCGGACGCGAGGGGTATCGAAGTCACGGTCTGCCTCACAGATAGTCGAGCCGAGGGTTACCTTAGATAGGTTAGGCAACCCTATTTCAATGCGATAGGCTACCCGCCGAGCAGTCTCGATCCGCCGGTTTCGGCGGCGACCAAGGAGTGGCAGCGCCAGATGCAGTCAGCACAGCGACCGGGGGACGGGGCGGGGAAAACGGGAACCATCGCAGCCGCGGTGGGGCGTGACGAAATCCGCGCGGCCATCGCGGGCCAACTCGGCATCCCCGCCGACTCGATCGCCGACGACGCCGACCTGATCCAGCTGGGCTTGGACTCGATCCGGACGATGAAGCTGGCCGGCGGTTGGCGCAAGCGCGGCATCGACATCAATTTCGCGCTGCTGGCGGCGAACCCGACCGTGGACGGCTGGCATGGGCTGCTCGGCGGTGCTGGCGAGCCGGAGGCCGTCGAAGCGCCCACCGAGCCGCGGCCGGAACAGGCGGAGCAGGACGACGACGCGCCCTTCGAACTCGCGCCGATGCAGCACGCCTACTGGATCGGCCGTTCCGAGTCGCAGGAGCTGGGCGGCGTCGCGGCGCACCTGTATGTCGAGTTCGACGGCGCCGGGGTGGATCCCGAGCGCTTGGAGCGAGCGGTCGAAGCGCTGGTGCGGCGGCCTCCGATGCTGCGCAGCCGCTTCCTGCCGGACGGCACCCAGCAGACCATGGCCCGTCCGGGCCGTCCGGTGTGGACGCTGACCGACCTGCGCGCACTGCCGCCGACGCAGGCGCAAGAGGCGTTGGAGTCGTTGCGCGACCGCAAGACCCACCAGCGGATGGCAGTCGAGGACGGCCAGGTCATCGACATCGCCCTGACCTTGCTTGCCGACGGGCGGAGCCGGCTGCATCTGGATGTGGACATGCTGGCGGCCGACGCGATGAGCTATCGCATCCTGGTCGGCGATCTGGCGCACCTCTACCACGGTGAGTCGCTTCCGGAGCAGGAGTACACCTTCCGGCGATACCTCGCCGACCAGCCGAGCGGACGCCGCGCCGAGCACGATCGCGACCGGGAGTGGTGGCAACAGCGACTCCATGAGCTGCCCGGCGCACCGGAACTTCCGCAGGCACAGAGTGTTTCGGGCGCGAGCCGGACGGTGCGCTATCACCGGTGGCTCACCCCGGAGGCGAAATCGCGGCTGTTCGAGGCCGCGCACGCCCGCGGTATCACTCCGCCATGGCGCTGGCCTCCGTGTTCGCCGAAACCATCGGAGCGTGGTCGGCGCAACGGCGTTTTCTGCTGAATCTGCCCCTCTTCCACCGCGAACCGGCGCATCCACAGGTCGACGGCGTGGTCGGCGACTTCACTTCCTCTGTGCTGCTCGAAGTCGACGTGACCGAACCGGCCACCGTCACGGAGCGGGCCCGCGCCTTGCAGGCGAGTCTGCACGCCGCCGGTGCGCACGCCGCGTACTCCGGCCTGGAGGTGCTGCGCGATCTGGGTCGCCTGCACGGCGAGCCGGTGCTCGCGCCGATCGTCTACACCAGCGCGCTCAACCTCGGGGAGTTGTTCGCAGACGTCGTCACCGAGACCTTCGGCGAGCCGGTGTGGATCATCTCGCAAGGCCCGCAGGTGCTACTCGACGCGCAGATCACCGAGGTGCGCGGCGGCCTGCTGCTGAACTGGGACGTGCGCGAAGCGGCCTTCCCGCCCGGCGTGATCGACGCGATGTTCGCCCGCTACATCGACGCGATCACGCGCCTGGCGGGCGACGGCGCGCCGGAGCGTTCGGCAGGCTGGGATGCCGAGGCGACGCTGCGGATTCCGGTCGAGCAGGCGGCCACCCGGGCGCGGGTCAACGCGACCTCGGGTCCGGTGAGCGAACGGTTGCTGCACAGCGGATTCTTCGCGAACGCGGCGGCGGAACCCGACGCGCCCGCGCTGCTCTGGGAGCCGGACCGAGCGATCTCCTACGGACAGTTGGCGGCGGAAGCGCTGGCCGTCGCGGGCGCCCTGCGCGAAGCCGGTGTGCTGCCGGGTGATTCGGTTGCCGTGCAGTTTGCCCAAGGGGCCGGACCAGATCGTGGCCGTCCTCGGTGTGCTCGCCGCCGGGGCGGTCTATGTTCCGATCGGATTCGATCAGCCCGCGGCCAGAAGAGCGGAGATCCTGCGCACCGGTGACTGTGTCGCCGCATTGACCGTCGAAGGCGCGGAGATTCCCGGGATGCGGACCGTCGCTCTCACTGCGGCGCGTCGTCATCCGGAACCTTTGCCGCGTCCGATCTTCGGTTCTGCCGAGGGCATTGCCTATGTGCTGTTCACCTCCGGCTCCACCGGCAAGCCGAAGGGCGTACAGGTACCGCATCGGGCCGCCATGAACACCATCGACGATCTGAACGAGCGTTTCGCCCTCGGCGCGGCCGATCGCTGCCTTGCGCTCTCGGCGCTCGAGTTCGATCTGTCGGTCTATGACGTCTTCGGTTTGCTCGGCGCGGGCGGCGCGGTGGTGACGGTCGACGACGCGCAGCGCGGCGAGCCCGCGCAATGGGTGGAGTTGGTTCGCCGCCATCGTGTTTCGCTGGTCAATTGCGTGCCCAGCCTGCTCGACATGCTGCTCGCCGCCGCGGCGGGCGCGCGCCTGGACTCGCTGCGCACCGTGCTGCTCGGTGGGGACTGGGTGGATGTCGCCCTGCCGAGGCGATTGGCACAGGTGGCGCCGGACTGCCGGTTCGTCGCGCTGGGCGGCGCCACGGAGACCGCGATCCATTCCACGATCTGCGAGGTGGTCGGCGCCGAGGTTCCGGCGAACTGGAGCGCGGTGCCGTACGGCACGCCCCTGCGCAACGTGCGGTGCCGGGTGGTCGGCCCCACCGGCCACGACTGCCCCGACTGGGTGACCGGCGAACTCTGGATCGGCGGCGACGGCGTCGCGGCGGGCTACCGCGGCGATGCCGAGCGTACCGCCGGGCGGTTCGTCGTCCATGACGGCATGCGCTGGTACCGCACCGGCGATCTCGCTCGATACCTCCCGGACGGTTGCCTGGAGTTCCTCGGCCGCACGGACCATCAGGTCAAGATCCGTGGCTACCGTGTGGAACTCGGTGAGGTGGAGAGCGCGTTGCGATCCGTGCCCGGTGTGCGTCACGCGATCGCGACGGTGGTCGGAACCGCGGCGCCCAAGCTTGCCGCTGCAATGGTGCTCGAGGCAGGTGTCGAGATGACCGTCGCGGTGGTACTGGACGCCGTCGCGGATCTGTTGCCCGCCTGCATGCTTCCCGCGCGGATGGAGATCCTGCCGGACCTGCCGCTGACCCCGAACGCCAAGCCCGACCGCAAGGCGATTCACGCGGTGCTGGCACGCGGCGACGACGACGCCGAATTCGTCGCTCCCCGAACCGATCTGGAGCGGGCGCTGGCCGACGTCGTCACCACGGTGCTGAGCGTCGAGCGGGTCGGCGTCACCGACGACTTCTTCGCCCTCGGCGGCGATTCGGTGCTGGCCACCGCCGTGATCGCCCGGGTACGGGAATGGCTGGACGCGCCCGAAACGGTAGTTGCGGACCTGTTCGCGGCGCGGACTGTCGAGGGCCTGGCCGCGCGGATGACTGATCGAGAACGCGAGCAGGGATCGGCAGGACGATTGGACACGGTAGCGGCGCTATACCTGGAGGTCGCGGCGATGTCGGACGAGGAAATCCTCGCCAAGACGTAGCGGCGCACCGGTGTTTCCGCATCCGTCGCCTGAGCCGGGCGCGGACTAGACTTACGGCCATGACCAGGTGGGACACCTCGAATCTGGCCGACCAGAGTGGTCGGACGTTCATCGTGACCGGTGCCAACAGCGGCCTGGGGGCCGAGACGGTGCGGGCACTGGCCGGTGCGGGGGCCGAGGTGGTGCTGGCCTGCCGGAACCTGGCAAAAGGTGAGCAAGTGGCAGCCGAGCTCGGGGACCGAGCCCAGGTGCGCAGGCTGGACCTCGCCGACCTGGCCTCGGTGCGCGAGTTCGCCGAGGGCGTCGACCGGGCCGACGTGCTGATCAACAACGCGGGCGTCATGGCGCTGCCCGAAGGGCGCACCGCCGATGGATTCGAACGGCAGATCGGCACCAACCATCTCGGCCACTTCGCGCTCACCGGGCTGCTGCTGGACAAGATCGCCGACCGGATCGTCACCGTCTCCAGCGGCGCACATCAGATGGGCACGATCGACCTGGACGATCTCAATTGGGAGCGGCGCAAGTATCAGCGCTGGCCCGCCTATGCGCAGGCCAAGCTGGCCAATTTGATGTTCGCCCGGGAATTGCAGCGCAGGCTGACCGCGGCAGGTTCGCGGAAGATCTCGGTCGCCGCGCACCCCGGCTACGCGGCTACCGAGTTGCAGTCGCACACCGAATCGTTCCAGGACAAGGTGATGGCGCTGGGCAACCGGCTGCTCGCGCAGAGCGCCGCGATGGGCGCACTGCCGAGCTTGTACGCCGCGACCGCCGACGTGGAGCCGGGCGGTTTCTACGGCCCGAGCGGGTTCGGCGGCTTTCGTGGCTACCCGGTGCCGTCGGGTTCGTCCAAGGCGTCCAGGGACGAGAAGGTCGCGGGCGAGTTGTGGGAGTTGTCGGAGAAGCTGACCGGCGTCAGTTACGACTTCACGCGGTAACCGATCGCTGCCCTCGCTCGGCCATCCGGCGTTGTGATCCAGGCAACACAACGCGATGTCACACTCGGGCGCATCGCGCCGTCGTCTTTGTGAATCCAACAGGAACGAACAAAGGACGGACATCATGGAACGCCGCTTCGACCTCTACGCCAACCCGGTCGCGGGCAGCTTCGTCAAACGACTCACCATGGCCTCCAAGGTGATCAGCGACTCCACCCTGCCCGCCGCCACCTACGAGCTGGTGAAGATCCGCGCCAGCCAGATCAACGGCTGCGGTTACTGCACCGACATGCACACCAAGGACGCCGCGCACGCAGGCGAGACCTCCGTGCGGCTCAACCTGGTCGCCGCCTGGCACGAAGCCACCGTTTTCACCGAGGCCGAGCGCGCCGCGCTGGCGCTCACCGAAGAGGCCACCCGCATCGGCGACGGCCGCGCCGTCAGCGACGCGGTATGGCAGGCGGTCCGCAAACACTACGACGACGACCAGATCGCCGCCCTCATCGCCGCCATCGCGATGATCAACGCCTGGAACCGGATGAACGTCATCGCCCGCACTCCTGCGGGCGATTATGTCCCGGGTCAGTGGGGGTAATCGCCGCATTTGCTGTGCGGCGCCTGCGTAAGGTGGTGCCGCTCATAAAGCCTTCCAGGCCCGGCTTGGAAGTGGTGCGGACCTACGGTGCACAACAGGCAGGTAGCGGTTGCGATGCCAACAGAATTGGTCGCGAACACCCGGCGTCGCAGCTACCGCGCAAGGCGACCACACCAGCCCCACTTCCGGTTTCGAGCGCAGCGAGACCGAGCATTGTCTGTTCGCGGCCCGGCTCGCGTCCGAGTGGCCGCCGCGCAAGCGACGAAGTCGCAAGCGGCGGTCGCTCGGACGCGAGCCACAAAAGGGCCGCGAACACGCAGCGACGAAGTCGCTGCAAAACAAACAGAGCGTTAAACGCACCACTCCGCGTTCACGGCGTGGTAGCGGCCTGGTACTGTGCCTGACGTGCAGCACGTGTATTTCTGGTTTAGCAAGCCGGCCCTGGGTGGGCTGGTCTGCGGCAACCACGTGCGCTGACAACACTCCACCCCGAGCCGGATGATGGACCGGCTCGACGGGTATCACGTCCGTGGGTCGGCCCCGAGAAAAGGAAACCCACGACATGACAACCGCAGCCGACGTCGACGCTCGGCATTCCGATCTGGACGATCAACGCACCCGCAACATCAGCCCGCTGCGCTCGCCGGCGGAGGTGCGTCGCGTGCATCCGATCACCGATGCCCTGGCCGACACCGTCCGTGCGGGCCGCAAGGCCACGGTGGACGTGCTGAACGGCGCCGACGATCGTCTCATGGTGATCGTCGGCCCGTGCTCCGTGCACGACCCCGCCGCCGCCTTGGACTACGCCCGCCGTCTCGCGGACAAGGCCGCCGAACTCGACGATCGGCTGCACGTGGTGATGCGGGTCTACTTCGAGAAGCCGCGCACCAGCCTGGGCTGGAAGGGCTTGATCAACGACCCGCACCTGGACGGCTCGTTCGACGTCAACACCGGTCTGGGCTTCGGCCGCAAACTGCTGGTCGACATCACCGCGCTCGGGCTTCCGGTGGCGTGTGAGTTCCTCGACCCGATCACCCCGCAGTACATCGCGGACCTGGTGTCCTACGGCGCGATCGGCGCGCGTACCGCGGCCAGCCAGGTGCACCGGCAGCTCAGCAGCGCGCTGTCGATGCCGGTCGGCATCAAGAACGGCACCGACGGCGATGTCCAGGTGGCGGTGGACGGTGTGCGCGCCGCGGCGGCGAGTCACGTGTTCCCCGGTACCGACCTCGACGGCCGCTCCGCGCTGATCCGCACCACCGGCAACCCGGACTGCCATGTGATCCTGCGCGGTGGCAGCAACGGCCCGAACTACGACGCGGCCTCGGTCGCCGAGGCGTGCCTGCGGCTGGAGAAGTCGTCGCTACCGCAGCGGATTGTCGTGGACGCCAGCCACGGCAACAGCAACAAGGACCACAACAAGCAGGTGGACGTGGTCACCGACATCGCAGACCGCCTGGCCGCGGGCGAAGCCGGTGTGGTCGGCGTGATGCTGGAGAGCTTCCTGGTCGCGGGACGCCAGGACCTCACCCTCGGCCGCGCCACCGAACTCACCTACGGCCAATCCATCACCGACGCGTGCCTGGACTGGGAGACCACCGCGGCTCAACTGGACCGGCTGGCCGGCGCGGTGCGGCAGCGTCGCGCGCGCTGAATGAGCGCCCGGGCTCGCGTCCGAGTGACCGTCGCCTTCGCGAGGAAGTCGCCGGCGACGGTTGCTCAGGCGCGAGCCCTGCGGGCACCGCGAATCAGACCGAGCAGATCAACCCCAGCAGATCGCCGGAGGAGATAATGCGGACTTCGAAGCCCGCCTCGGCCAAGTGCTCGGTGAGCTTGCCCGGAGCCGGTTTCGGACTGGTCGGCTCCGACGCGTCGGGCGTGCCGTAGCCGTAGTACAGGCACAGGGTGCCGCCGGGTGCCAGGAGCCGCCGGATCAGGGCGAGCTCGGCACTGGGTTTTTTCGTCCAGAACAGGTTGACGTTCACCGCCAGGATCTTGTCGAAACCCGCTGTGCCGGCGCTGATCTCGCCCAGCAGCCGGTCCGGGTCCACATTCGCCAGGTCGGCATGCACCAGGCGAACCCGGCCTGAATCGAGCTGGGCGGCATACTTTTTGTGCGCGCGGGCGATGGCCGTTGCGGACCGCTCGACACCGACGATGGTCCCGCCGGTCGCCTGTTCAGCGAGGCAGGCGATCGACTCGCTGGAACCCGGGCCGATCTCCAGGACCCGGTCGGCGGGCCGCACGTCCATGGTCCGCACTATCCAGGTGAAGCGCTGGTCGACTGCCATCCACGCAATCTACGACATACCGGCACCACACCGAGTTTCGAACGAAGCGAGATCGAGCATGGCCGGTTCGCGGCCCGGCTCGCGCCCAGGTGGCCGTC
>NZ_BDBA01000206.1 GCF_001612745.1 Nocardia amamiensis NBRC 102102
GTCCGGGCCGCCCGCGCGCCGCGCCGCGCGAAGCTGACCATCGCCTGCTGAAGAACGCTTCCGAGATCCAGTTCACCTGCTGATCGCGGGCCGGGACCGCGCTGACCGGCCTGTTCGCGACCGGTATCCGTCTCGGCGCTCCGGCTCCCCACGCCAGAGCGCCGCCGGGTGCCGGTCGTCCGGCGTTTCGGATATCGAGTGTTCTCTTTTCAGTTTCACCGCCGGACGCCAAGATGGGGTATGGCCCCGATCACGCAATCGCGCACCCTGCTGCGGACCTGCCCGCTCTGCGAAGCGGTCTGCGGACTCGAACTCACCCTCGATGCCGACGACCACGTCACCTCGGTCCGCGGCGACCGGAACGATCCCTTCAGCAAGGGTTTTCTCTGCCCGAAGGGGGCCAGCTTCGGGCATCTCGACGAGGACCCGGACCGGGTGACCGAACCGCTGATCCGCGACCGCGCCACCGACACCTGGCGCGCCGCGTCCTGGGACGAAGCCTTCGATTACATCGCCGAGCGGTTTCCCGCCATCGTGGCCGAGCACGGAAACCAGTCGGCGGCGGCCTACTTGGGCAACCCCAATGCGCACACCGTCGCGGGCGCGCTATACGTACCGATCCTGCTGCGCGCGTTGAGCACGAAGAACATCTACTCCGCGAGCACCGCCGACCAGATGCCCAAGCAGGTGGCCAGCGGGCTGATGTTCGGCGACCCGCTGACCGTTCCGGTACCCGACCTGGACCGCACCGACTATCTGCTCATGCTCGGGGCGAACCCGCTGGAATCCAACGGCTCGCTGTGCACCGCGCCGGACTTTCCCGGCAGGCTGAAGGCGTTGCGGCGCAGAGGCGGCCGCTTCGTTGTGGTCGATCCCCGGGTGACGCGCACCGCGAAGCTGGCCGACGTGCACCTGTTCATCCGTCCGGGCAGCGATGCGTACCTGCTGTTCGGGATCGTGCACACGCTGTTCGCCGAGCAGCTGACCGATGTTCGCGTCGAGGTCACCGGACTGGACGAATTGCGCGCGGCCGCGGCGGCATTCGACCCGGAAACGGTGTCGGCGCGCACAGGGGTGCCCGCGGCGACGATCGTGCGACTTGCCCGCGAGCTCGCCGCAGCGCCGACCGCAGCGGTCTATGCCCGGATCGGCACCTGCACCGCCGAGTTCGGCACGATCACCCAGTGGCTGGTCGACGCGGTCAACACGCTGACCGGCAACCTCGACTCTCCCGGCGGCGCGATGTTCGCCATGGCTGCCGCGGGCGGCATTCCCCGCACCAGGCCGTTTCGCCCTGGGCGCTGGACCAGCCGGGTTCGCGAGCTGCCCGAGGCCATGGGTGAATTGCCTATCGCGACGCTCGCCGACGAGATCACCACGCCGGGCGAGGGACAAATCCGCGCGTTGGTGACGGTCGCCGGTAACCCGGTGCTGTCCGCGCCGAGCGGCGCCCGCTTGGACGCCGCGTTCGCCCAGCTGGACTTCATGGTGAGCGTGGACCGGTACGTGAACGAAACCACCAGGCACGCCGACGTGATCCTGCCGCCGCCGCGGCCGACCCAATCGCCGCACTACGATTTCGCCTTGCTGCAGTTCGCGGTTCGCAACTACGCCCGCTATTCGCCTCCACTGGTGCCGTTGGGCGACCGGCCTTCGGAGCCCGGCGTCCTGGCTCGCCTCGCCGCGGCGCTCACCGGCCGTCCGCACGACGGATCCGACGGCGTCGACCCGCTCACCGCCGTGGACGAACTGGTCATCGCGGGTCTGCTGCACAAGGCCGGGCTGGGCAACCGGCGCGGCGAGCTGCTCGGCGAGAACAGCACTGAGCAGCGCATCGACCTGATGCTGCGGCTCGGTCCGTACGGGGAATGGAACGGCGGCACGCTCAACCTGCAAGTACTACTGGACAACCCGCACGGCATCGACCTCGGCCCGCTGCGGCCGCGGCTGCCCGGCGTGTTGCGGACGGCTACCAAGCAGGTCGATCTGGCGCCGCAGCCGCTGCTCGACGATGTGGCGCGGATGCGCGACCGGCTCGACGACGCGGCACCGGAGCTCGTGCTGATCGGGCGACGGCAGCTGCGGTCCAACAACAGCTGGATGCACAACATCGCACCGCTGGTCAGCGGATCGAATCGCTGCACGCTGCAGATCAATCCCGCCGACGTGGCGCGGCTCGGACTCGGCGACCACGCCGTGGTGAAGTCGGCCGCCGGGACGCTGACGGTTGCGCTGGAGCCGACCGACGCCATCATGCCCGGGGTGGTGAGCCTGCCGCACGGTTGGGGCCACGTCGACAGCGCCCAAACCGTTGCCCGCGCACACGCCGGGGTCAACGCCAATGTGCTCACCGATGATTCGGTGGTCGACGTGCCGTCCGGCAACGCCGTGTTCAACGGAGTCCCGGTCACCCTGAGCTCTGTCTGATTTGCAGCGCCTGCGGCGCTGCGTGTTCGCGGCCCCCTTGTGGCTCGCGTCCGAGCGACCGCCGCTTGCGACTTCGTCGCTTGCGCGGCGGCCACTCGGACGCGAGCCGGGCCGCGAACAGGGAATGCTCGGTCTCGCTGCGCTCGAAACCGTTGGTCGGGCCCTGTCGTTGCGTGCCGCGGGATACGCGGGACTGGGTTGCACCGCCCTCGGGCGTCTCCTCTGACTGACCGCCGCTGGCCACGTCATTGGGACTCAACGGGCGCTCGGACCGGAGCCTTGCCGCTGGGCAATGCTCGGTTTCCTGAACTCGAAAACAAGGGTCGTGTAGCCGCGGCGATCTTGAATCCCTGGATCTTCCATGAGACCCGAGATGTTCACGGGTGGTCGCCAATTGACCCGAAACGGACAATTCCGTCCGGTCGGCCTTTAGCTATCCTTCGGAAACCCTTGCGGCGCGCGCACATTCCGTGCATTCTCAATGTTGATTTCGAAGTTTTGCCGTGCAGCTTTCATCTAAAATGGACGGGATTTCCGGTGCGACCGCGGTTCAACGTCGAGCCTCGTTGATCCTGATTCCGACGACCAGAGGGGCGGAGATGCGAGGTACACACCCTGGCAGTGCCGGCGAGCGCGAACTGCAGGAAAGGTACGGCTCACAAGCCCGTGCCCAGCGGTTCTACGACGATCAGATGCTGGACCGGCTCAATGCCACCATGATCGAATTCATCGGCCGCATGGAGATGGCCTTCATCGCCACAGCGGACGAAAACGGCGAATGCGACGCTAGTTTTCGTGCCGGACCGCCCGGTTTTCTGCATGTCGTCGACGAACGCAAGATCGCCTATCCGGAATACCGGGGCAACGGCGTGATGGCCAGTCTCGGCAACATCCTGGAGAATCCGCACGTCGGCATTCTGCTGATCGATTTCATGCGGGATCTCATCGGACTGCACATCAACGGTTCGGCACACATCGTCGCCGACCCCGCGCTGCGCGCCAGCGTGCCCGACCTACCCTCCAACTACCAGGGCCGTGTCGCGCAGCAATGGGTAGTGGTCGACATCGAAGAGGCTTATATCCACTGCCGCAAGCACATCCCGCACCTGGTTCCCGCCGCACGGGAGCAGCGCGAATGGGGCACCGACAACATGCGCGCCAAGGGCGGGGATTACTTCGGCGCCAAAGCGCAGAACCGGGAAGGCAGCCAGATCCCCGCTCACCCGCTGACCGTTGCTCCGGCCCCGGCGTCCGAGCGATCGGTCCCGATCTTGAAGATGACCAGGCGCTGGACGACGAAGTTGATCACCGTCGCGGTGCCCTGGGCGACGACGAAGGCCAGCGGCTGGCGCCACCACACCTCGTCGAAGGCGTGGTAGAGCACCGCGTTGATGCCGACCTGCACCGCGAAGGTGACCGCGTAGAGCACCACCACCGCGAGGAAGCGCAGGCGGCTGGGCGGGGCCTGGAAGGTCCAGCGGCGATTGATCAGGTAGGCGGTCGTGGTGCCCGCCACGAAGCCGATCGACTTCGCGACGCTGACCGGTAGGCCGACCAGGTTGAGCAGCAGGCTGTAGAGCCCGTAGTCGACGACGGCCGAGAACCCGCCGGTGAGGGTGAACCGGATGATCTGCGTCTTGAGGCCGACATCGGTGCTGTGTTCGATTCGGCGCTCCCGGGGCCCTGCGTGGTTACGCACGCTGCCTCCTTCGGGCCCGGCGCTCGCGCCGCCCGGCTCGTCGACCAGCGGCAGCTCGACCGGGAGCGGCAGGTGGGGTTCGGCTTGCACGCCGACGAGCGTAGCGCCGACCGGCCCGCGGCATGGATTCGGTTCTAAACCGACGTGTACGTCACTACCCGTGGGTAGAGCGACCCCGACCGGATCCGGCGTCATACCTGTAGCCTCTATGCCGATGTCCACGAAAGCTCCGACCGCCACCACGACAACCGGGAACGACAACGGTGCCGGCGTCACGAACGACGGCCCGGCTGCGGGGAACGCGTTCACTCTTCCGACGCGCACCCGCACGTTGACCGGGTGGGGTCGCACCGCACCCACCTCTTCCGAAGTGCTCTCGACCAGCGATCCCGAACTGATCGCCAAGGCAGTCGCCATGGTCGCCGAGGACAACGACGGCAAGCCCGCCCACCTGCGGCGCGGTGTGATCGCCCGCGGCCTCGGCCGCTCCTACGGCGACCACGCGCAGAACGCGGGCGGCCTGGTCGTCGACATGACCGCCCTGAACAACATCCACCGGATCGACCGCGACACGCGGATCGTGGACGTGGACGGCGGCGTCAGCCTGGACCAGCTCATGAAGGCAGCCCTGCCGTTCGGGCTCTGGGTTCCGGTGCTGCCCGGCACCCGCCAGGTGACCATCGGCGGCGCGATCGCCTCCGATATCCACGGCAAGAACCACCACAGCGAGGGCAGCTTCGGCAACCACGTGCGCTCGATCGAGCTGCTCACCGCCGATGGGCAGGTGCAGCACATCACGCCGAAGCGCAACGCCAAACTGTTCTGGGCGACCGTCGGCGGCAACGGGCTCACCGGCATCATCCTGCGCGCGACCATCGAGATGGCGCCGACGGAGACCGCGTACTTCCTCAACGACGGCGTGAAGACCACGACGCTCGACGAGACCATCGCCGCGCACAGCGACGGCAGCGAGGCGAACTACACCTACTCGAGCGCCTGGTTCGACGTGATCAGCCCGCTGCCCAAACTGGGCCGGGCCACCATCACCCGCGGCAGGCTGGCGAAGCTGGACGAGCTGCCCAAGCGGCTGCGCAGCAAGCCGCTGAAGTTCGACGCGCCGCAGCTGATGACCGTCCCGGACATCTTCCCGAACTGGACGATGAACAAGCTCACGCTGATGTCCATCGGCGAGGCGTACTACCGGATGGGCGGCAACTACACCGGCAAGGTGCAGAACCTGACGCAGTTCTACCACCCGCTGGACATGATCGCGGAGTGGAACCGCGGCTACGGCTCCAACGGCTTCCTGCAGTACCAGTTCGTGGTGCCGACCGAGGCGGTCGAGGAGTTCAAGCGGATCATCATCGATATCCAGGCGTCCGGGCACTACTCGGCGCTGAATGTGTTCAAGCTGTTCGGCCCGGGCAACCAGGCCCCGCTGAGCTTCCCGATGCCGGGCTGGAACATCTGCGTCGACTTCCCGATCAAGCGGGGCCTGAACGAGCTGGTCGGCGAGCTGGACCGGCGGGTGCTCGAGTTCGGCGGACGGTTGTACACCGCGAAGGATTCGCGGACCACCGCGGAGACGTTCCACCAGATGTATCCCCGGATCGACGAGTGGATCAAGGTCCGCCGCAGCGTCGATCCCACAGGCGTTTTCATGTCCGATATGGCGAGAAGGCTGGAGCTGCAGTGATCAATGCCGTTGGCAATCCGCAGTCGATTCTGCTGCTGGGTGGCACCTCGGAGATCGGCTTGGCAATCTGCGCGGAGTACCTGAAGAAAGGCCCCGCGCGCATCGTCCTCGCGGCGCTGCCCGGCGATCCGCTGCGCGAGGACGCGGTCGCCAAGATGAAGGCGGCGGGCGCGAGCCAGGTCGACGTCGTCGACTTCGACGCGCTGGACACCGATAGTCACCCGAAGGTGATCGACGCCGCGTGGGACTCCGGCGACGTGGACGTCGCCATCGTCGCCTTCGCCCTCGACGGCGACCCCGAACAGCTGTGGCAGAACCAGCGCAAGGCCGTGCAGGTGGCCCAGATCAACTACACCGCCGCGGTCTCGGTCGGTGTGCTGGTCGGCGAGAAGATGAAGGCGCAGGGCTTCGGGCGGATCATCGCGATGTCCTCCGTCGCCGGTGAACGGGTACGCCGCGCGAACTTCGTCTACGGGTCGACCAAGGCCGGCCTGGACGGTTTCTACCTCGGACTCGGCGAGGCGCTGCGCCCGCACGGCCCGCGCGTGCTGGTGATCCGGCCCGGCATGGTGCGCACCAAGTTCTCGGCGCACGTCAAAGAGGCCCCGCTCACCGTCGACAAGGAAGACGTCGCGGTGCTGGCGGTTTCGGCCTCGCAGAAGGGCAAGGAGCTGGTCTGGGCGCCGGGCGGCTTCCGCTACGTGATGATGATCCTGCGGCACATCCCGCGTTCGATCTTCCGCAGGCTGCCCATCTGATCCGGTAATCGGGCCAGGACCCAGTGCCCGCGTGATCCTCGATCACGCGGGCACCTATCGTCTGACGGAGTCGACCCCAGTGAATCCGGAGGCGTCATGCGAGTAATCGAGTGCGACGAGCGCGGAGCGGTCCGTTGAGCACGGTCACCGCGACGGGCGAGGCTCCGTCGCGCCGCGCCGATCCCGCGCCTGCGCCGGGGCGGACAGCGCTGCTGGTGCGGCAGATCGCCGCCGGTCTGGGGGAGGCCGCGCTCGCGGCGGTCGTTGCCGCCGTGGTGGCCGCGGTCGGGCTCGTCGCGTTCGCCATGGTGCAGTGGCCCGCCTTCAACTCCTCGAACGTCACGCGGGCGCTGACCACGGTCGGGCAGGTCGCCGCGGCGGTCCTGCTCGCGGTCGCGATCGCGCTGCTGCGGATGCGCACATGGCCTTGGGTCGCGAAACTGCTTTCCTGGGTGGGGCTCTCCACGTTCGTCACGGTCACGCTGGGCATGCCGCTGGCGGCGACCAAGCTGTACCTGTTCGGCGTCTCGGTGGACCAGGAGTTCCGCACCGAGTTCCTCACCCGGCTCACCGACTCCGCCGCGCTGCGCGACATGACGTACGCGGATCTGCCGTCGTTCTACCCGGCGGGCTGGTTCTGGATCGGCGGGCGGGTGGCGAATCTGCTCGGGATGGACGCCTGGGAGGTCTTCAAGCCGTACGCTATCGGCTTCCTCGCGGTGGCCGCGGTCGTCGCACTGGTGTTGTGGTCGAAGCTGATCCGCGCGGACTGGGCCGTGGGCGTCGCAGCGGCGAGCACCGCGGTCACGGTGGCGTACGCCGCGCCGGAGGCCTATAGCGCCGTCATCGTGGTGCTGCTTCCGCCCGCGCTCGTGCTCGCCTGGGGCGCGCTGTACCGGCCGCTGGAAGACGTCCGGTCGGGCGCGACGCCGGAGGACGAGCAGCGCACGGCGGGTGGCTGGGGTGCGGTCATCGGCACCGGGCTGTTTCTCGGCTGGGCGGCCACTTTCTACACCCTCTACTTCCTTGTGGCCGCCTTCGCGGTCGGCCTGATGGGGCTGCTGGCGACCGCACTGGCGGTGCGGGAACAGCGTGCCGCCGACCATCCGCGCCGCGGGGGCGCCGCAGCCACCGGTCGTCCCTGGCGCGCGGCGGTGCCACCGCTGGCGCGTCTGGTGGTGATCGGGGCGATCGCGGGAGTGGTCGGGCTCGTCGTGTGGGCGCCGTACCTTGCGAAGGCACTGCGCAGCACAACCGCCAGCTCTGGCACCGCGCTGCACTACCTGCCGGAAGCGGGTTCGGAGCTGCCGCTGCCGATGTTCGAGTTCTCGCTGCTCGGTGCCCTGTGCCTGGTCGGCACGGTGTGGCTGGTACTGCGTGCGGCGTCGTCACGGCGGGCGCAGGCGTTGGGGATCGGGGTGGCCGCGATCTATCTGTGGGCGCTGCTGTCCATGGCGGCCACGGCGGCGGGCACCACGCTGCTGTCGTTCCGGCTGGAACCGGTCTTGCTGGTGCTGCTCGCGGTCGCGGGGGTCTTCGGGTTCGTCGAGGGCGCGCGGGCGGTCTACCGTGCGTTGAACGAGCCCGCCCGGTTCCGGCTGGTGGTTATCGTCGTCGCTGCGGTCGGTGCGCTGGCGTTCACCCAGGACATCCCGCACGTCTTGGCGCCGGAGATCACCACCGCCTATACCGACACCGATGGCGACGGACGGCGTGCCGACCAACGGGCGGCCTCGGCCGTCTCGTTCTACCGTGACGTGGACGCCGCGCTCACCGCGCAGACCGGACGCCCGCGCTCGGACACCGTGGTGCTCACGGCCGACACCAGTTTCCTGTCCTTCTACCCCTACCTCGGCTTCCAGGCGCTCACCTCGCACTACGCCAACCCGCTCGCCGACTTCGCGGGCCGTGCGGCGGCGATCGAGCGCTGGAGCAAGCTGAAGACGCCCCAGGAGCTGCACGACGCACTGACGACGAGCCCATGGCGCGCGCCGGACGCGTTCCTGTTCCGGCGCAGCGGCGAAACCTACACGCTGCGGCTGGCCAAGGACGTCTACCCGAACGACCCGAACGTGGCGCGGTACACCGTGAGCTTCCCCAAAGAGCTGTTCGCCGACCCGCGCTTCAGCACGACCGACATCGGCCCGTTCACCCTCGTCACCGTCCGCCGCTGACCGGTTCCGCGCCGCAAGCCGAGCCGGCGCGCGGAGGTTGAACCCGCCGCCCAGTGGATAACCCTTCTCTTTGTGGGTCCACGCACCGCGTGGTTGGTTCCGGTGGGCGCCTGCTTCAGCGCCGGCGAGGAGAGATGTGCGGGTGAAACAGGCACAAGACGTCGAAACCGCCGAATCGGCGGACTCGGCGGTCGCGATCGTCACAGCGGCGGAGGTGCTCACCAGACCCGCGCGCCCGCGCCTTCTGCCCCGCATCCGGCTCAGCGGCGCCGACCTGCTCGTCGCGCTCGGCTATCTGGCGCTCGCGGCCACCGTGTTATCGGGTCAGTGGCGCAACACCGACAGCGGCTACCTGATCAAAAGTGGTCAGGACCAGACGATGTGGGAATGGTTCTTCGCGGTCACCGCGCATGCGGTCGCCAACCTGCAGAACCCACTCGGCACCGACCTGCAGAACTTCCCGGCCGGAGTGAACATGATGGCCAATACGGCCATGTTCGGTGTCGGCGTGCCGCTCACACCGGTCACGCTCCTCTTCGGACCCACCGTGACGTTCGTGCTCGTGCTCACCGCCGGCCTGGCCGGGACGGCGTTCGCCTGGTATCGCCTGTTCTGCCGGGAACTCGTCGACGCGCGGATCGCTGCGGTGATCGGCGGCCTCTTCTGCGGCTTCGCCCCCGGGATGATCTCGCACGCGAGCGCGCACCCGAACTTCGTCGTCCTGCTGCTGCTTCCGGTGATCGCGGGACGGGTGATCCGGATGGCGCGGCAGGGCAGCGGAATCGGACCCGATCGGCCGCGCAGGCGGGTTCGGGACGCGCTGGCGCTGGGGCTGCTGGTCGCGTTGCAGATCGCGCTCGGCGAAGAACCGCTGCTGATCTTCGCCCTCGCTTTCGGACTGTTCGCCGTCGTCTACTACCTGCACACACCGCGCACGGCGCTGCGCGTGGTGCGCGCGATCGCACCCACCCTCGCGCTGGCCGCGGTGATCACCCTGGCGCTCACCGAGATTCCGCTCTGGTGGCAGTTCTTCGGCCCGCAGAGCTACCGCTCGATCGACCACGGTCCGATGGGCAACGACCTCCGGGCACTGGTCCAGTTCCCGTCCGAATCGCTGGGCGGCGTCTTCGCTCCCGGCGAGAACGTGGCGATCAACCCCACCGAGCAGAACGCCTACTTCGGTTGGCCGCTGCTGCTCCTGGTCGTTCTCACGGTGGTGCTGCTGTGGCGTGACCGGGTGGTGCGGGCGGCGAGCGTGGTGATCGCGGTCTTCGGCGTGCTGTCGCTTGGCGGGGTCGTCACCATCGGCAAGCAGCCCACCGGCATCGCTCTGCCGTGGCGCTGGGCCGAGCAGGTGCCGCTGCTGAACACGGTGCTGGAGAGCAGGCTGAGCATGGCCGCGATCCCAGCCATCGCGGCGGTGCTCGCGCTCGGCACCGAGCGCGCGGTGACGACCTGGCGGCAGTCGGAGTCGGATCGGGGGCCCCTGGCCTGGTTCGCCGCGGTCATCTGCGCGCTGCTACCGCTGACCCCGACCATCCTCCCGGTGATCGATCGGGTGCCGACGCCGGATTTCTTCGCCGACGGCACGGTCGGGCGCTACGTCGGGGACGGTTCGGTGGTCATGGTGCCACCCCCGCGACCGCCGGACGCGCGGGCGCTGCGCTGGCAGGCCGACGCCGGCTTCACCTTCCCGCTGGCCGGCGGCTATTTCGTCGGCCCGACCGGCACCACCAAGAAAGGGATCTACGGCCCCGAGACCCGCCCGACCACCGCGTTGCTCGTGCAGGCGCAGGACACCGGGGTGGTGCCGCGGATCGACGCGGACACCCGCGCCCGCGCCCTCACCGACCTGCGGTTCTGGCACGCCGACGTCGTGGTGCTGCCGCCGACCACGAACGGCGAGGTGCTCCGCGAAACCGTCACCCAGCTGTTCGGATTCGCACCGACCCGGGTCGAGGACGTCTGGCTGTGGGACGTTCACATGCTGCGGTAGTCCGGGTCACACCGGACGGTAGCTAGCATCAACCACCGTGCGACCGGACCGAGCTTCACGAGCGTTCACCCGTAACCGATCGATCGCCCTCGTCTCAGGGCTCCTCGGCTTCCTCCTGGCTTTGCTGACCCCGCTGCTGCCCGTACAGCAGGATCGGGCGAGCCTGGACTGGCCCGAGCCCGGCACCGCGAGCGTCACGGCGCCGCTGGTGTCCTACGAACCCCTGCGGTTCAACGCGACGCTGCCCTGCTCACTCACCGGATCGGCCGCCGGGGGAACCGTGCTGTCCACCGCTCCGGTCGCTTCCGGACAGGCGGCGACCAAGGGCCTGGTCGTCTCGGTGACCGACGGCGTGCTCTCGGTGGTGCTGCGGGATGTCCCGCTGCTGTCGGCGCCGCTGGCCGAGGTCGGGTCCTGCGCGGCACTCACCATCGAGTCCACCGCGGCCGCCACCACCGCGGAACTCACCGGAGTGTCCAGACAGGACGGGACACCATTCAGGGCCACGGTAAGCCGTGACATCCGGCCGCAGCTGGTGGGCATGTTCACCGATCTGGACGCCGGTCGCCTCGACGGCGCGCGGGTACACGCGGAGATCGACTCGCGATTCTCGTCGACGCCGACGCCGCTGAAGCTGGCCGCGATGATCGCCGCCGCCGTGTTCACACTGATCGCGCTGATCGCCCTGCATCTGCTGGACACCAGCGACGGCCGCAGGCCACGGCGGTTCCTGCCCGCGCACTGGTGGCGGGTCACGCCCGCGGACGGTGTGGTACTGGGCACGCTGGCGCTGTGGCACGTCATCGGGGCCAACACCTCCGACGACGGCTACATCCTGAACATGGCGCGCGCGTCCGAGCACGCGGGCTACATGGCGAACTACTACCGGTGGTTCGCGGTGCCCGAAGCGCCCTTCGGCTGGTCCTACGAGGTGCTGGCGTGGATGGCCGGGATCTCCGACGCGAGCCTGTGGATGCGCCTGCCCACGTTGGCGGCCGGAATCGTCTGCTGGCTGGTGATCAGCCGGGAAGTGCTGCCGCGTCTCGGCGCCCGGGTGCGGCGCAACAAGGTGGCGCTGTGGACTGCGGGCTTGGTGTTCCTGGCATTCTGGCTGCCTTACGACAACGGCCTGCGTCCCGAGCCGCTGATCGCGGCGGGCGCGCTGCTCACCTGGTGCTCGATCGAACGCGCTATCGCGACCGGGCGATTGCTGCCCGCCGCGGTGGCCGTGCTGATCGCCGCGTTCTCGCTCGCGGCAGGCCCGACCGGCCTGATCTGCATCGCGGCGCTGATCGCCGGCTCCCGTCCGGTGCTGCTGATCCTGATCAAGCGTGCGCGCGGGGTGGTGCCGACCAGGACCGGACCGGACGCGGATGCGGCCGCCAGTGGTTCCACGAATGCCGCGGCCTCGGTGAATGCCCCTGCGGACGCGCAGAAGCCATCCCGGGCGGCCACCGTGTTCCGATTCGCGGCGCTCCTCGCGCCGGGCCTGGCCGCGGGCACGCTGGTGCTGGTGGTGATCTTCGCCGACCAGACGCTGGCGACGGTGCTGGAGGCGACCAGGGTGCGCACGATCGTCGGCCCGAACGTGGCGTGGTTCGACGAGCGCACCCGCTGGGACTCACTGCTGATGCTGTCGCCGGACGGCTCGCTGGCGCGGCGCTTCGGCGTGCTGGTGATGCTGCTGTGCCTGCTGGTGTGCGTATTGCAGGTGCTGCGCAAAGGACGGATTCCGGGCACCTCCCGCGGTCCGTCGGTGCGCATTCTCGGCATCGTTTTCGCATCGCTGTTCCTGATGATGTTCACCCCGACCAAGTGGACGCATCACTTCGGCGTGTACGCCGGACTGGCCGGGTCGCTGGCCGCACTCGCGGCGGTCGCGGTGGGCACCACCGGCATTCGCTCGCCGCGCAATCGCTCGCTGTTCGCCGCTGCGGTGCTGTTCCTGCTCGCGGTGACCTTCACCGGGTCGAACGGGTGGTGGTACGTCTCCAGCTACGGCGTCCCGTGGTGGGACAAGGCGCCGCTGGTCGCGGGTAAAGGATTGTCCACACTGTTCCTGGGGCTCAGCGGCGTCGCTTTGCTGATCGCCATCTGGCAGCACTATCGCGAGCCGTATCGGCGGGAGAGCACCGCGGCGCCACGGCGTTTCGACCGGTGGGCCTCGGCTCCGCTGACCATCGCCGCCGCCCTGCTCGTGATCTTCGAGGTCGCCTCACTGGCCAAGGCCGCGGCCGGCCAGTATCCCGCGTACTCGATCACCAAGTCGAACGTGGAGTCGATGCAAGGCGATTCGTGCGCGCTGGCCAACGATGTCTTGGTGGAGACCGACACCGCGGACTCGCTGCTGCAGCCCTACGCCGGCGCGCCCGCGGACGGATTGGCCGCGCAGAACACAGGCTTCACACCGAACGGGGTCGCCGGCGACCTCACCGCCGACGCCGAGGAGACGGTCAGCGGCGGCGCGAACTCGGTGGAGAAGGACTCCGAGAACAAGACCACCAAGACCACCGGCGCCGGTACGGGTGGCGGCACCACCGAGCAGGCCGGCGTCAACGGCAGCACCGTCGCGCTGCCGTTCGGTCTCGACCCGGCGAAGACTCCGGTGCTCGGCAGCTACCAGGAGGGCGAGCAGCAGCAGGCGAAGCTGACCACGCAGTGGTACCGGCTCGACCTGACCGACAGCATGCGCCACGACCCCGCCTACCAGGTGCTCGCGATCACCGCGGCGGGCCGCATCCGGTCGGTCGACGCCGATGGTGTGCTCACCTACGGGCAAGAACTGCATCTGGAATACGGCGTGCGCGACCAGAACGGAGAGATGCGCACCCTCGGCTCCGTCGACCCGCTCGACATCGGACCCGCGCCGTCCTGGCGCAACTTGCGCGTGCCGCTGGACCAACTGCCCGTCGAGGTGAATGCGGTGCGGTTGGTCGCGATCGACAACGACATCACGCCCAAGCAGTGGCTGGCCGTCACCCCGCCCCGGCTGCCCAAACTGGCCACGCTGAATTCGGTGGTCGGCTCACAGGATCCGGTGCTGCTCGACTGGCACGTCGGCCTGGCCTTCCCGTGCCAGCGTCCGTTCGACCACAAGGACGGCGTCGCCGAGATCCCGAACTGGCGCATCCTGCCCGACCGCGTCGGCTCCGACGCCTCCAACGCCTGGCAGGACGACATCGGCGGCGGCCCCCTCGGCTGGACCGGTCTCCTGCTGAAGGCGCAGACCGTCCCCAGCTACCTCGACCGCGACTGGGCACGTGACTGGGGTTCCCTGGAGCAGTTCACCCCCTACGACCCGAACGCCCGTCCCGCCACCGTCGACGTCACCGTCCAGACCCGCAGCGGACTGTCGAACGACGATCCGATCCGCATCCGCTGACAACCAAGGCGGGGCGCACGACAGTGTGCCCCGCCTTGCATGGACCGCTACGCCGATCGAGGCGAGCGCAGCACAGCCGCAGCGGAATCGGCACACGGGCTTCTGGAATCGCTTGGGGCATCCCGTCATGGCCGCCGCCGACCGATCGCGCCCCACCCACAAAACCGGTTGTACGGTCTGAAAAATATGCTCCCACCTGTGGCGATGCATCGCAGGACGAATCGGGCTCGTGGCCTTAATCTGAGATTTATGACAACGGCATTCGATGATATGGATCTGCGCGATCTTGTCGGACTGCTCAGCGAAGAGGAACAACGGGAGCTGCGACCTGCGGTGCTGCGGGTGCTCAACCGCCTCCCCTCGCAAGAGGTGCTCCGGCGCGAGCTCGGTCTTCGCCTGAAGGTCTGAGCGCCCGGTTTCGCACCGGAAATAGACGGCAGGGCCGCCGCGCAGGATTGCCTGCGCGGCGGCCCTGTGTCCGGGTATGGGCTCCTAACCCGTGCTCAGCTCGCCGAAAGCGACGTCGATGGGTATCGGCACGTCCACGGTCAGCCGACGAGTATGCAGGCACACAAGGTGATACCGGCCTTCGGAGAGCCGGTATTCCTCGATCTGCTCGATTCCGTCGCCTGGCTCGGTGAGAAACACGATGAGGTAAACCGGGATACCGGCCGATGCGTACGCGGCCTTCTTCTCCACCGTGTCGGTGTGATGCGAACTGTCCGGAGAGACGATCTCCACCACAAGCACGGCGTCATCGGCGTAAAGCTTCGCATCATCGTCCAGGCAGCGATACACGACAATGTCCGGTCGACGGAGGCTGAGCGGAATATCGCTGAGCCGGACGTCGACGTCTGTCTCGACCATCAAGCATGGCTCTGGTTTGCGCGCCGCTTCCATGTGCGCCGCCATACGTCGCGCCACCCGGTTGTGCAGCCGGGATGGGCTTTCGCACTTCACGATATGACCGTCGACAACCTCGATGGTTCGGCAGAAATCGGCAGGCAGCAGTTCATAATCCCGCGCGGTGATCTGGTCCGGTATCCAGCGGTACCAGTCGCTGGGCGCGCTGCTCGTCATGCCCCGAGACTACCGGCAGGCTTACACGAACCCATGCCTGTTTCCAGTCCGCCGAGATTCGTGGCGACACCGTCGAATACGGAAGGGCCGCCGCGCGGGAATTCGCCTGCGCGGCGGCCCTGTGTCCGGATGGGTCAGAACACCCGCAGCAAGCCCGGCGACCACAGACCCGACCTGGTCGCCGTCCCGGTGTCCAGCTTGGCCGGGACCGCGTTGCGGTCGTACTGGTCGTAGCGCTCCAGCGAACCCCAGTCGCGCGCCCAGTCGTTCTTCAGATATGTGGGCACGGTGACCGACTTCGCCAGCATCTGCGAGAAGCCGAGCGGACCGCCGAACTCCTCGGCCTGCCAGGTGTTGGTGGAGCTGATGGCCAGGGGGCGGTCCGGGAGGATGCGGTAACCGGGTACCTCCGCCACGCCGTTCTCGTGGTCGAACGGCCGCTGGCACGGGAACTGCAGGCCCACCGCCCAGTCCAGCAGAATCGGCTGCTGCGAACCGAGCAGGGTGTTCAGCGAGTGCAGCTTCGGCATCCGCGGCGGGGTGAACGCCAGCCACTGGTCGCCGATCAGGATCGGGTCGTTGGCGACGATGCGCACCGCATCGGCATCGGGCGCGATCTCATCCAACGGCACCCGCAGGTTGCGCCAGGACGGGAACGGGCCGATGTCGCGCGGCAGGTAGGTGCCGAGCCTCTGCACGCTGCCGTCGGGCAGCCGCTTGCCGTAGTCGACGGTGAGCGACTGGCCGTACTTCATCGCGCCGGTGTCGTCGAAGGAGAGGATGCGCCCCGCGGCCGAGATCACGACCAGCGGCGTGTCCGCCGAACGGGCCGGCAGCTGGTACCAGCTCGAGGTGACACTCGCGGGTTGCTGCACACCGTTCTGGTAGCTGCCGAGGATCGGCGTGGTCGCCGGGTCCAAGCCGAACGGAAGGGCGACGGTGCTGCCGTTGACGCCGCGCGCGCCCTGACCGCCACCGGTGCCCGCGCTCTGCCCCTCGGCGAACGCCGCGCCGACCGACTGGGTGGAGGTGTTGCCGGTGCCCGGCTTCACCTCGACGCTGTCGGCGGACAAGTCGTCGGGCACGCCGTTCGGGGCGAAACCGACCGGGTCGATGCCGGCCAGCGGGTCGGCCGGATCGGTCGGCGGATGCGCCGGATCGATGATCGGCTCCAGCCTGCCGCCGTTCGGGTCCGGTTCCACCAGCACGTCGTTGGCCAGGCCGCAGGTGCTGCCGCCGAGCGCGTCGATGTTCGAGCGGGCCAGCGAGTACGCCGGGTACTGCGACACCGCACCCTTGACCAGCGACAGCACCTCCAGCGCCACCATCGCCGCGGCGACCACGGTCAGCGGGATCGCGGCGAACCGGCGAATCCGCCTGCCCCGGGCCGTCCGCGCCGACGGCTGCGGCTTGGTGTAATCCTCCCGCAGCGCGTGCCAGGCGACCAGCGCGAGCGCCAAGCCGAACAGCATGAGCATCAGCGTGTTCGACTGGTACCCGTGCAGCGATATGCGCTTGTCGAACCACGGCACGCCGAAGCTGGACACGTACCAGTAGCCGTTGATGCCGGAGAAGGCGACCGCGAGCACGAACAGCAACCCGGCCAGGAAGATCGCCCGGTTCTTGCGCGCCCGCAGCGCGCTCGCCGAGACCGCGACCGCGGTGACCGCCGCCAGCGAGCCCGCGATACCCGCGTACGCGCCGAAGTGGTGGGTCCACTTGGTCGGGTTGAACATCATGAAGAAGATCGTTCCGAAGACCACGCCCATCAGCCGCCAGGTCGGCCCGCTCGCGATGCCGGGCACCTGCCTGCGCCGCAGCAGCACCAGCATGGTGGTGAACAGGCACAGCAGCATCACCAGGAAGGCGAAGCGGCGCGACAGCGAGCCGTCGACAGTCTCCACGAACAGGTAGTAGTAGCGCAGGTAGTCCTCGTACCAGGCCAGGTTCGGCCCGGTCACCTGACGCACCCGGTTGGCCTCCTGGATACCGGCGAAGGTCTGGTCGCTGTAGACCACCGTCAGCACCAGGACACCGGCCGCGGCGATCGGCGCGAGCAGCGGCAGCGTCGAACCCCACCGGCCTGCGCCCTCGGCGGCGAACCGCCGGTGCCTGCGCACCACGATGCGCACCAGCGGCCGGATGCCCGCCAGCAGCGCCGCCACGCACATCAGACCCGTCGGCGCTGCGGCCAAGGTGAAGGCCGCCACCAGCACGGCAACCGCCGCGGGCAACAGGCGACCGGTCGCGATAGCCCGCTCGATAGACACCCAGGTCAGCAGCGCGCCGAGCGCGACGATCGGTTCCGAGCGCAGACCGTTGTCGAACGGCAGCCAGAACGCCAGGAACACCAAACCACCGGTCCACAGCGCCACCTTGCTGGTGCGCACGCCCCGGCCCAGCCGCGGCACGACCTCGCGGCTGATCACCAGCCAGCACAGAATCGCGCAGGCCAGCGCGGGCAGCCGCACCCACGCGCTGGCCGTGGAGATCTCCGAGAAGACCTGGATCACGTAGTAGTACCAGCCGAACGGCGCCTCCGGCACGCCGTACCAGCGGAAGTAGTTGGCCATGTAGCCCGCGTGCGGGGCCACCCGCACCATGCTGAGGATGTAGCCGTCGTCGGAGGTGTTCGCGCCCGCGAAGTGCCAGAGCAGCAGGGTGCCGATCACCGCGCCGTCCGCCCAGGTCGGCCGCAGCCAGTTCGCCGGGAGGAACCGGCGGTGCCCGCGCCCGTCACTACCGTCGAGCCGGGCCAGCGCCGCCAGCGCCACCAGCGTGCACAGCACTGCCGCGAGCATCGCGATCAGCTTGATCGCTGTGGGGCTGGAGGAGAAACGGGTGTCCACGGTCATCTGGAGACCGAGCCCGGCGGGCGCCGCGCCCTTCAGGTCGGAGAAGACGCCCACCACCTGGGGCCGCAGATCGCCGCTCAGCTGGCCCTCCACCGGCACCGTCACCGTCTCGGGGGCCGCACCCTCGACCGGCCGCTCGATCTGCCTGGTGAGCCCGTTGAACACCGCGTACGTGCGATCGGCGTCCGAGCTGATACTCAGCGACGTGCACTCGCCCATCCGCGCGCGGTCGGCGGACACCACGACCGCGTTGCGGTCGATCACGTCCACCGTGCTCTCCGAGACCCGCACGAACATGGCCTCCAGCGCGGCGCGGTCACCCTGCGGCGGCGCGGTGGCCAGCAGCATGCCGCCCCGCTCGGGCAGCTGGGCGATCGTGTCGCACGGAATCGTCGCCGTCAGCTCGATCGGGACCTGCGACATCAGCGGCGCCTGGACGTTGCCGAGCGTTCCGCTCTGCGGCCAGTTCAGCACCGCGGTCGTCTGCGTGACCGGCAGGAACGGCGTCGCCAGCGCGAACAGCGCGCCGAGCACTCCGGCGACCAGCGCGATCAAGCGCGCGGTCCGGTAATCGCTCGGTTTCACCGCCGGGGTGGCGGGGGGTTTCGTCAGAACAGCGGTAGCGGCGTCGGGCACGGTTGGCAATGCTAGCGGCACACATGTCCGAGCGGGCAGAGCGTACGCCGGAGAATTCGAGGCTCTTTGAGTGTTCGGAGCCGACCGCGGGAGTGTTGGGCCGACCGGCGAGAATTTTCGGCCTCGAAATCACCGCGAACCAACGCTTCGACCCCCGTCATGCTGACCTACGAGGGCCACGATGGAAAGGTGGGGGTATGACCAAGGTGAATCTCTCGACGAACTACGGACAGATCGTCCTCGAACTGGATGATGAGAAGGCGCCGAACACCGTGCGCAATTTCGTGGATTACGTGAACTCCGGCCACTACAACGGCACGATCTTCCACCGCGTCATCCCCGGCTTCATGATCCAGGGCGGCGGCTTCGAGCCCGGCCTGCGCCAGAAGGGCACCAAGGCTCCGATTCAGAACGAGGCGAACAACGGCCTGAAGAACACCAAGTACACCGTCGCGATGGCGCGCACCAACGACCCGCACTCGGCCACCGCGCAGTTCTTCGTCAACGTCTCCGACAACGACTTCCTCAACCACTCCGCCCCCACCCCGGCCGGCTGGGGCTACGCCGTCTTCGGCGCGGTGACCGAAGGCGCCGACGTGGTCGACAAGATCGCGGGCGTCCGGACCTCCTCCGCAGGCATGCACCAGGATGTGCCGGTCGACGATGTCGTCATCGAATCCGCCAGCGTCAGCTGATCTTTCGATACACCGAACGTGAATCGGGCCGCGCCCCAAAGGGTGCGGCCCGATCGTGTTCCGGCATCGCTACAGCGGCAGCAGGTGGTGCTTGCGCGGGTTGCGGGCAACCCCTTTGTCCCGCAACAGCTGTAGCGCGCGGCGCAGTTCCAGCCGGGTCCTCGACGGCTCGATGACCGCGTCGATGTACCCGCGCTCGGCGGCCACCCATGGCGTCGCCACGGTGGCGTTGTAGAAGTCGATCATCTGTTGGCGGATCGCCCCACGCTGCTCCTCCGGCGCGGCCTCGATCTGCTTGCCGCCGATCAGGCTGACCGCGCTCTCGGCGCCCATCACGGCGATGCGCGCGGTGGGCCAGGCCAGGTTCACGTCGGCGCCCAGCTGCTTGGATCCCATCACGGCGTAGCCGCCGCCGTAGGACTTGCGGATCACCACGGTCACCTTCGGCACGCTGGCCTCGACGTAGGAGAACAGGAACCGCCCGCCGCGCTTGATGACGCCGATCTTCTCCTGCTCCACTCCGGGCAGGAAGCCGGGCGTGTCGACCACGAACACCAGTGGGAGTTCGAACGCGTCGCACAACCGCACGAAATGCGCCGCCTTGTCCGATGCCCGCGCGTCCAACGCGCCCGCGTACACCATCGGCTGGTTGGCGACCACGCCGACGCTGCGCCCGTCGACACGGGCGAAACCGGTGATGATGTTGCGGCCCGCGGACGCGCCGACCTCATGGAATCCGCCGTCGTCGAAGATCCGCAGCAGGATCTCGTGCATGTCGTACCCGGCGTTGTCGGAGTCCGGGACGATCGAGTTCAGCTCCAGGTCGCTGTCGGTGGTGCCCGGTTCGAGGCCGGGATTCACGATCGGCGCCAGTTCCTGGCAGCTGGTCGGCAAGTAGCTCAGGTAGTCGCGCACCCACTCGAATGCGGCCGCCTCGTCCTTGGCGACGTGGTGGATATTGCCGTACTCGGCCTGGCTGCGCGCGCCGCCGAGTTCCTCGAGACTCACGTCCTCGCCGGTGACCTCGCGGATCACCTTCGGACCGGTGACGAACATGTACGCCTCGTCGGTCGCCACTACCACGTCGGTGTTGATCGGCGCGTACACGGCGCCGCCCGCGCACTTGCCGAGGATGATCGAGACCTGCGGGACCAGACCCGACAGCGGCTCCTGACGCCGCCCCAGCTCCGCGTACCACGCCAGCGAGGTCACCGCCTCCTGCACGCGCGCCCCGCCGGAGTCGTTGATACCGACCACCGGGCAGCCGACCTTGGCCGCGTACTCCAGCAGCCCGGCCACCTTGCGGCCGAACATCTCACCCACCGAACCGCCGTAGACGGTCTGGTCGTGGGAGAACACCGCGACCGGCCTGCCTTCGACCAAGCCGTGCCCGGTGACGACGCCGTCGCCGTACAGCGCGGCGGAATCACCCGGTTTGCGGACCAGCGCACCGATTTCCACGAAAGTGCCCGGATCGAGCAGCATGTTGATCCGATCGCGGGCACTGGGGATCCCTTTCTTCGCCCGCTTGGCCACCCCCGCTTCACCCGCTGGCTCCTGCGCTAACTCCAGTCGCTTGCGCAGGTCGGCGAGTTTTTCGGCAGTAGTGCTCACTTGGCCCCTTTCGCCTCGATCGCGGCGAGCTTCGCGGTCAGGTCGGCCCCGATCTTCCCGATCCGCGGTTCATCGATGATCTGCAGGTGGTCGCCCGCGATGTGGACGACTTCCAAATTCGGGATGTACTCGTCCCAGCCGCCGTTGGGCAGCCTGTCGGCGAAGCGCGGCTCCAGCTCGATCATCCCGTCGTGATAGCGATCGGCGAGGTAGAGCACCACATTGCCGTCGTAGTGGGACGGCTGGGTCTTGGCGAGCTCACGGCTCTCGATCCACGAAGTGCGCTGGTGTTCGAGCACACCGCCGGGAATCTTCGTGCCGCTGATCTTGATCAGATCACTGATCATCTTGAACTGCTCAGCGTCGGATGCGGCGGCCAGTGTCTCCAACTGTTCGCGGTCCAGTTCGCCGTCGACGCCGTAGGTCTTCTTGGCGAACACCTGATAGCGCTCGATCCGGCGCACGCGCTCCTCGGGACTGTTGTCCTCGCCCTGCGTCGGGATGGCCAGATCGATCAGGCCGACCACCCGAACGTCCGCGCCCTCGGCACGAAGCAACTGCGCGGTCTGCATAGCCAGCACCGCACCCAGCGACCAGCCGTACAGCACGAACGGACCGTCACCCTGAAGCTTGCGGAGCTCAGCAAGGTACTGGCGAGCTCGTTCCTCGATCGAACCATCGACCCGCTCCAAGCCGTACATCGGCGTTTCGGCAGGCAGTCGCTTCAACAGCGGTTCGTATACCAGAGTGTTCCCACCCGAAGGATGGAACACGAACACCGGCACGGCGTCCGAGCCCTCCGCGCGCGGCCGCAACGGACGAACGAAGCCGTCCACGTCCGCGCCGCTGTCCTGCAGGTTGCGGACGATGTCGGCGAGCTGCTCGATGGTCTCGCAGTCGAGCACATCATCGACCGTGACCTCCGCCTTGACCCGTTCGGTCAGGCGCGCGGCCAGCTTCTCCGCGGTGTCCTCGTCGAGGATCGGCAGCGTGTTGAAGATGCCCTTGGCGGACTTGCCGGT
>NZ_BDBA01000207.1 GCF_001612745.1 Nocardia amamiensis NBRC 102102
TGACGCTCGCTCACGCGTGAACCGGCACCGACCAAGAGCATTCTGCGCAGCCCCCGCAGGGACAGACAAGTCGGTAGCGGGATTTCGCCCGGTCGAGCATGTGGTTTACCCCGATTGCGGTGCACGGAGTAGCGTCGAGCCATGTCGACCGAGGTCAGCAACAACACCGCACTGGAACGTTTCGAGATCTACGTCGACGGTGCGATCGCCGGCTACGCCGAATACCAGGACACGGCCTCCGAACGCGCGTTCGTGCACACCGAGATCTATCCGCGGTACGAGGGCCAGGGCTACGCGCGACTCTTGGTCGAGACCGCACTGAACAGCACCCGCGACGACAAGCTCGGCGCGCTGCCCATGTGCCGCACGGTCCACCACTTCATCGAGACCCGCCCGGAATACCTCGCGATGGTGCCGCACTGGGCGCGCGACCGGCTGAACCTGCCGCAGTGACTCAGTACGCCGCCACGGCGCCGTCGAGCGCCGCTTGTAGGTCCTTGCGCACCAATCGGGCGATGTCACCGGGCCGGGCGGGCAGGTCGAGCACCGGGACGCCGAAGTAGAAGCTGGCCGCCTTGGCCTCCTCCTTCGTCGGCTGCACCGCCGGGTCCTGGCGCGGGCCGTAGCTCAGCCCCATGGACAGCAGCACGGGCTCCGCGCCGAGTTTCATCGCGCGGAACGCGATGTGGCCGATGCCGCTGCCCACCGCCTGCACCTGGGTCGGGTCGACGTCGTTGCAGGTTCCCTCTGGGAACACCGCGACGCCGTCGCCGCGAACCATCCGCTCCGCGCAGACGTCCATCATGCGCTGACCGGCCGCGTTCACCGCGCGGATGCCGTGATCCTTGCCGCGGAACACCGGGATGCCGCCCATCATGTCGATCTTGCGCCGCTGGTCGGGGTCGGCGAACAGCTCGTCCTTGGCCAGCACGCGCACCCGCCCGATCACCCGCCGCAGCCCGCTGCGCCAGGCCGCCGCGGCGACGGTGTAGGGATCGTTTTCGGATAGGTGGTTGATCGCGATCAGTAGCGGCCGACCCTGTTCGACCACCGCGCGGAGCGATTCACGTGCCCCTTCGGCGTAACTGACCCTCGGATGGTAGCGGCGGCCGAGAATGGCGTACGCCCCCCACGCTTTCACCCGGTTCTGGCGATGATCACGGTAGAAGTCGTACACGGTGTCGCTGTTCTCGAGGCGCACCTCGGGCGGTTCCATGACCTTGGACTCTACGGTGTCGCGGCAGCACCGCAACGCGGCGTCCCACCGCCGGCCCCACCCGCCCGGCAAATCCGGAAGACAGAAGTGGGCCGCAGAAGGCGCATTGTGGGCGAACAGCTGAGATGATGTCGGAGTGGCACGCGCAGAAGACCCGGACGATCGGAAGACTCGCGGCGGACACGGCGACCGCAGGCGGCGCGATTTCCGGCCCGGCGAGCAGGCGGTACGTGCCGGGACACTGCTGGTGTCGGCCACCGAGTTGGTCGAACCCACCTTCCGGCGCACAGTCGTCTACATCATCGAGCACAACGACGCGGGCAGTCTCGGGGTCGTGCTCAACCGTCCGAGCGATACGGCGGTGCACGATGTGCTACCCCACTGGACGGACACGGTCGCGGCGCCGCGCACGCTGTTCATCGGCGGCCCGGTGAAACGGGACGCCGCGCTGTGCCTCGGAACCGTCCGGGTGGGCGCGCAGATCGATGGCGTACCGGGGCTGCGTCGCATCGACGGGCGCGTCGTGTTGGTCGACCTGGACGCCGATCCCGAACGCGTCGGCCCGCTCGTCGAGGGAATCCGCATCTTCGCGGGCTACGCGGGCTGGACCTTCGGCCAATTGGAAGGCGAGCTGGAGAACAACGACTGGATCGTGCTGTCGGCATTGCCGTCCGACCCGATCAGCACGGGCCGCCCGGACCTGTGGGCGCACGTGCTGCGCCGCCAGCCACTGCCGCTGTCCCTCCTGGCGACACACCCGATTGAACTCGAACGCAACTGAGAACGTGTACTCCTCGAAAGGATCGAAGGAGACACGGTATGAGACACGACAACTGATCTGGCGAGAACATGGGTGACTCCTCGGGTACGCCCACAAACCGGCCCCGCACCACAAGCGGAGAGGGATCTAGTTGTGGGCAACGAAACGGATCGGCCCGACGATCAGTCCGAATTGATGCGGGCTCTCTATCGCGAACACGCCACCCCGCTGTGGCGGTACACGCTCGGCCTGGTCCGGGATCCAGGGCGAGCAGAGGACATCGTGCAGGAAACTTTGCTGCGGGCATGGCAACGCCCGAACGTGCTGGATCAATCCACCACGTCGGCGCGTGCGTGGTTGTTCACCGTGGCGCGGAATCTCGCCGTGGATGAGCATCGCAGCGCCCGCAGCAAGCGCGAGTTCCGCACCGACAACCCGCCCGAAAGAGCCGCCCCGGACCAGTCCGACCGGGCACTGGACGGGTGGCTGGTCGCGGACGCCCTCGGCAAGCTCAGCGCCGACCATCGCGAGGTGATCGTGCGGGCCTACTACCGAGGACTGTCCACCCACCAGATCGCCGAGGAACTCGAGGTCCCGCCGGGCACGGTGAAATCCCGGATGCACTACGGCATGCGCGCATTGCGACTGGCACTACAGGAGATGGGGGTGACGAATCAATGACGGATATCACGGACGACTACACCACGTGGGACGGACCGTATGTGCTCGGCTCCCTCACTCGTGCTGAGCGCCTCGAGTACGAACGCCACCTCGCCGGCTGCACCGAATGCCGGGCCGCGGTGGCCGAGCTGGCGGGTCTGCCGGGCATGCTCGCCTTGGTCGAGACCGAGATCGCGCTCGCCATGATCGAGCTGCCCGCCGAGACTGTCGCGTCGATGCCGCCACCGCCGCCGATGCCGCAACTACCGCCGATGTCGCAACTGCCGACCGCGCCGACGCCACCGACGCGGCTCGCCGACGCCGCCGAACGGCGCAACCGGCGCAGCCGGTGGACCACAGTCGGCGTGGCGGTGGCAGCGGCCGCGGCCGCAGTGGCGATCGCGGTGCCGATAGCTGTCACGATGTCGGAGCCGGATCAATCGGGCACACCGGACACCACCGCGCAGGCTTTCGTCGAACGCCCGATGGATCCGCTGGAGGCGACGCCGGTCTCGGCGAACTTCAAGCTCTTCGCGGAAGGCGATCAGACCCGGCTCGTGATGACCTGCAGCTACCCGCCGGGTGAGCAGCAGCGCTACAACTGGGATCTGGCCCTGTACGTCACCCGCACGAATGGACAGCAGCAGAGACTCGACCAGTGGCCCGCGGGCCCCGGCACCGAACTGACCATCGATCGGACCATCGACGGCCCGCCTGATCAGGTCCGCTCGGTCGAGATCCGCGCCGCGACCACCGGCCGGGTGTTGCTGGCCGGCACGGTCTGATCGATCGAACGATCCCCCGCCGGGCCATGGCCGGCGGGGGATCGTCGTGCGGCAACCCCGGTCAGCGCGTCTGACGCCGGAAGATCGAGGACGACCACAGGTACCCCACCACGGTGAGGCCCACGCACCAGCCGATCGCGATGATGCCGTTGTTGCCGATCTCGGTGCCCATCAGCAGGCCGCGCAGGGTCTCGGTGAACGGCGTGAACGGCTGGTATTCGGCGAACTGGCGCAGCCCGGCGGGCATGGTGTCGGTGGCAACCAGCCCGCTGCCGAGGAATGGCAGCATCACCAGCGGGAAGGGCGTGTTGCTCGCGCTCTCCGGATTCGGCGCGAGCAGGCCCAGCGCCACCGACAACCAGGTGAGCGCGAACATGATCATCGCGAGCAGCGCGAACGCGGCGATCCATTCGGGCAGGTTCGCGTTCGGGCGGAACCCGATCAGCAGCGCGATCGCGACCATCGCGGCGATGCCGGCCAGCGCCTGGATCAGCGCGCCGACCACGTGGCCGGTGAGCATTGCCGATTGCGCGATGTCCATCGTGCGGAACCGGTTCACGATGCCCTTGGTGCTGTCCGTAGCGACCGACACCGCGACCGAGACCGTCATGTACGCCGGAATCATCAGCAGCATGCCGGGTGCGAGGTAGTCGATGTAGTTTCCGCCGGAGGACTTCTCCAGCGCGCCGCCGAAGACGAAGTTGAACACCAGCAGCAGGATGGTCGGCATCACGATGACACCGAAGGTCATGCTCGGATAGCGCTTGGCGCGCACGAGGTTGCGCCGCAACATGGTCGCCGAATCGGCGAGCGCGTAGGACATAGCACTCATTGCACGGGTTCCTTTTCGGTGGTGGGGTGGCCGGTGAGGGTGAGGAATACGTCGTCGAGGTTGGGGGTGTGCACCGAGAGCCCCTCGACCTCGATCTGTTCGTAGTCGAGCCGATCGAGCACCGACCGCAGCGATTTCACGCCGCCGTCGCTCGGTACCGCGAGGGTGAGGTTCTCCTCGTCGTCGTCCGGCGTCGGTGCGGCGGCGCCGAGCGTCTCGGCGGCGGCGAGCAGAGCGGACCGGTCGGCGAACGACAAGCGGATGTGCCCGCCCGGCACCAGCCGCTTCAGTTCGGCGGCCGTGCCTTCAGCAACGATCTTGCCCCGGTCTAGCACCGCGATGCGGTCGGCGAGCACGTCGGCCTCCTCCAGATACTGGGTGGTGAGGAAGACCGTGACGCTGTAGTCGTCGACCAGTCCGCGAATGATGTCCCACATCGACCGCCTGCTGCGCGGGTCGAGCCCGGTGGTCGGCTCGTCCAGGAAGATGATGCGCGGATCGCCGACCAGGGTCATGGCCAGATCCAGGCGCCTGGTCATGCCGCCGGAGTAGGTCGACGCGACCTTGTCGGCCGCGTCCACCAAGTCGAAGCGCTCCAGCAGATCCGCGGCCAGCCTGCGGTTCTCGCGGCGCGGCAGATGGTGCAGATCGCCCATCAGCAGCAGGTTCTCCCGGCCGGTGAGCAGCTCGTCGACCGCGGAGAACTGGCCGGTCACCCCGATTTGCGCCCGCACCTGCTTGCGCTCGGCGGCCAGATCGTGCCCGCCGACCCGGATTTCACCCCCGTCGGCGTTGATGAGCGTGGTGAGGATCTGCACGGTGGTGGTCTTGCCCGCGCCGTTCGGGCCGAGCAGCGAGAAGATCGTGCCCTCCGCGACGGTGAGATCGATGCCGCCGAGCACCACCTGCTCGCCGAACGTTTTCCGCAATCCCCGCGCCCAGACTGCGGGTGGGCGATGGCCGTTCACCATGATTCTTCCTTTCGAAATATATGCCTTCATGCGAATGTGGGCATGTTTCACCCGCACCGCCCCCGGAGTCGGGTGCGGCGATTGCCGGGTGGGTTATTCGCTTGTCGCGCCGGTGCGCCCTAGGCGCACCTACTAAATGTCCAGATCCTCGATCTTCGGCCCCTCGGCCAGGTCGACCACCCGCTGATAGAACTTGTCGGGAATGTGCCCTTTCAGCTCGGCGAGCGAATCCACCACGACGAAGATGAACTCACCCCAATCCTGCTGCCCGACGCCGAGCAGGCGACGCCAGCTCTTCGGGTCCCTCCAGTCCTTCAGCCACTTCGCACCGGCGTCGGCCGGGTAGTCGTCCCAGTTCGAATACTGGGCGTGCATCACGTATTTGCCCTTGCGGCTGCGATACACCTTGACGTGCTCGATCCGCGTATCGTTGACGTCGTGCCACTCGCCGAGGAGGGTGCCGGAGAAGCGAACCTGTCGCACGCCGTCGCGACCGACTTTGAGCACAATCTCGTCGAAGCCTTCCAGTCGACCCTCCTCGAGTTCGATGAACCGGCGCAGCGCCGTGACCACCGCCCCCGAGAGGTTGCCGCCGACCAGCTCCTGCGCGCGCTGAAAGAGCGGGAGGTCGTCATCGGCAACGTAGATCGTCTTGTTGGGCATGAACTCACTATACGTAGATGTATACGTACACGCAAGGATCCGTAATCGCATCTCTTGATCCGCCGTTGAACCATCCGGCGGCCCAGCCCGTATCACTCGTGTACGCAGTCGAACGTTCGTCAGCGGAAGGGAGTGCCGATGCGGGTCGTGGACTACTTGGTGCAAGCGGTTTCGGCGCTGGGCGTGAAACACATCTTCGGTGTGGACGGCGCCAACATCGAGGACTTGTACGACGCGATCTTCGACGCATCGGATGACGTCACCGGCGTGATCGCCAAACACGAGTTCGCCGCGGCCACCATGGCCGACGGCTACGCCCGCAGCACCGGCGGATTCGGCGTCGTCGCAGCGACCTCCGGCGGCGGTGCGATGAATCTCGTTGCCGGACTTGCCGAATCGTTCGCGTCCCGGGTTCCGGTGCTCGCGTTGGTCGGGCAGCCACCGACGTCCCTGGAAGGCAACGGCGCCTTCCAGGACACCAGCGGGCGGGCGGGCGCCATCGACGCCGTCCGCCTGTTCGGCGCGGTCAGCACCTATTGCGCGCGCGTGGAGACCGGCGCCGACCTGCCCGGTCAGATGGCCAGGGCGGTCGGCGCCGCCCGGCGCGGCGGGCCCGCGGTACTGCTGCTGCCCAAAGACGTGCAGCAGGCCGACCTGGGCGACGCCGCGCCGTTCGACTTGTCCCCAAGGACGCATCGATCCGACCGGGGCGCGGCAGCCCGCGTGCGCGACGCGCTCGCCCGGGCCCGGCGCACCGGCAAGATCGTGATCATCGCCGGTGACCAGGTCGCCCGCGACGACGCGCGCGACGAGCTGGCTCGCCTGGCCACCGCGCTGGACGCCGCCGTCGGCGTCGCGCCGGACGCGAAAGACACCTACGACAATGCCGACCCGGCGTTCTGCGGCGTAGCGGGCACCATGGGTCATCCGGAGCTGGCCGCGGCCATCCGGTCCTCGGCCCTGTGCCTGCTGGTCGGCACCCGGATGCCGGTCACCACCCGCGCCGGCCTCGAGCCCTTGCTCGCCGAATGCACGGTGGCCAGCATCGGCGTCACCCCGCCGTACCTCCCTGCCATCCACGCGACCAGCACCGATCTGTCGCGCACCCTCGCCGAGCTGACTGCCGAACTCTCCGGCGGCGCGGTCGAATCCGAACGCGCCGGCGCGGCTCAACCGCCGACGCCGCTGCGTGTGCCCGACTCGTCCGGCCCCGGCCTGCGCTATCGGGATCTGGTGGAGACGATCGAGGCCGCACTGCCGGAGGGCACCGACGTGTTCGCGGATGCGGGCAACACCGGCGCCGCGGTGGTGCACCATCTCCGGGTCCCGCGCGGCGGGCGGTTCGTCGTCGCGCTCGGCATGGGCGGGATGGGCTACGCGTTCGGCGCGGGGATCGGCTCCGCGTTCGCGCGGCACGCCACCGCGGATGGCACGCGGCGCACGGTGGTCATCGCGGGTGACGGCGCGTTCTTCATGCACGGCTTGGAACTGCATACCGCGGTCGAGCATGCCCTTCCGGTCACTTTCATCGTGCTGAACAACAACGCGCACGCCATGTGTGTGACCAGGGAGCAGCTGTACTACCAGGATCGATACAGCTTCAACCGATTCCGTCCCGCATACCTCGGCGCTGGCGTCGCGGCCATGTTCCCCGAGCTGCCCGCGTTCTCGGCGCACACCGTCGGCGAACTCGACCGCGCGCTGCGGTACTGCCTGGAAACCGAAGGGCCGTCGTTCCTTTCGATCGAATGCGACCCCGACGAGATTCCCCCCTTCCTGCCCTTCCTGACCACCATCGAGCAATCCAGGAACCCCTGATGAACAAGGCTCGCCCAGCTCCCGCTGGCGCACGCCGAGAGGAGTACACCGTGACGACCAGTTCCCTGCCCGCACTCAGCGACATCGAAGACATCCCGCCAGGCGTGCTGCGCATCGAGAACTCCGACAAGGACGCGACCACTCCGATCATCATGGACATGCTCCGATCGGTGTACCCGCACGATCAGATCTACGGCGATTACTGCCCGGTGCAGGCCTACATCGACGCACCGCCGCGCGAGGTGTACGAGTACCTCGCCGATACCAGGTCGCTGGAGGAGTGGACCTACAGCCTGCGCGGATTCGTCGAGACCGAGGAACCCGGACTGTGGCTGGCCTACGACCGGCTCGGCTCCGAAACCAAGATCTTCACCCGCACCGTCGCGCACCCCGACGCGATGACCGTCGACTACCACTGCGCGTGGGATCAGGGACAGCACCTGTGGATGATCTACCTGCTGCGCGTGGTCGACGCGCAAGTGGTGTTCAACAAGCCGGGTTCGGTCGTGCTGTGGGTGAACTGCAAGCACCCGTTCTACGACGAGAATCCCTACCCCGAGACCGCGCCGCCGAAGCGGCCGGTCTGGGTCGGCGACTTCTGGGAGATGTTCTCGGCCGGCCATCAGCTGGAGATGGACAACCTCAAGGCGATCTGCGAGTACCGGGCAGCGCACGGCCTGCCCATCAAGCCCGACTGGATGAAGTGAGACGCACGTGAGCAATCCTCTACACCACGACACCTCGGGACTGCCGCCGGTCAGCCTCGTCGACGTGTCCAGCTATCTGCCCGGCGAGCCGGTCGGCACCGAATACTTCACCCAGTTCGCGCGCTCGGACCGGATGGCGAAGAACGTCATGTTCCGCGCGCCCAAGGGCCGCCACCATGTGGCACGCGACGAGACCGCGGTGGACATGGTCGAGCGGGCGGTGGCGCCGCTGATCGAGCGTCACGGCGAGGACGCCATCGCGGACGTCGACGTGCTGATCACCCATACTCAGCTGCCGGACAACCCGGTGCTCGGCTGCGGTCCCGAAGTGGCGCGGCGGCTCGGCATCCGTCCCTCGTTCGTCTACGACGTGCACAACGGCGGTTGCGCGGCATTCGTGCACATGATGGCGATGGCTCGCATGGTGTTGCAGACCACCACCGCCCGCACCGCGCTGATCGCGGTGACACAGAATTGCGCCGGGCCGGTGTTCACCCAGACCGAGATCCGCAAGCTGGCCCAGGCGCCGGTGCCCGGCGACGGCTGCGGGGTAGGGCTGCTCCGCAAGGACGACAGCGCGCCGATTCTCGACATCGAATGCCGCACCTATCCCGAATTCGCCGGGGACATGGACTTTTCCACCAACGGCGACCGCAAGTACTGGGAACCGGGCGAGGGGCAGGGTTGCGTCAGCTTCACCGAGTCGAAGGTCACCAAGGTGTTCGCGCGTGGCAACCGCCTGGTCCCCGAGGTGGCGCTCGCGGTGTGCGATCGGATCGGCGTGAAGGGGAAAGAGGTCGACACCTTCGTCACCAACCAGCCGAACCGTCTGTTCCTGCGCAACTGGCACGACGCATTGGAGCTCCCGCCGGAGCGGCATCCGGACACCTTCGACTCCTGCGGCAATCTGTTCGCCGCCGGTATCCCGGTGACCCTGGATGTGGAGAACCGGGCGGGCCGGCTGGCCAACGGATCGCTGGTGCTGATGGCGGCGTTCGCGCACGCGGGCGACTTCGCGGGCGCGGCCGCTATCCGCTGGGGCGCGGCGCGATGAGCGCGCGCATCGCCCACGGACCTTTTCGACGTCATCGCTCCGCACGGTCGCCGCTGGACCGGGCGGTCCGACCGTCCGGCGAATGGCTGGTTCCGATGTCGGCGTTCGTATGCACCGCACCCGTCGGTTGGGGAGGCCCGCGATGACCGTTCGCATGGCCGACGAGACACGGCCATCGCGGCGGCACCTTTCTTCGAGAATGCCGCCGCGATTCGACCTGAGCCTGAGCGAGAATCCGTTCCCACCGCTGCCCTCGGTGCTGCGGGCGGTGCACGTGACGCTCGCCCAGGCGAATCGGTACCCCGAATTCCTGCCGCGGCGACTGCCCACGCTGATCGCAGAGCACGTAGGTGTGCGGGCGGATCAGGTGGTGGTCGGATCGGGCGCTACCGGGGTGGCGATGCAGATCATCCAGTCGCTCGTCCGGCCGGGAGCGGAAATCGTCTACGGCACGCCCACTTTCGACGGATACCCGATCATGTGCGAGATGACCGGCGTAACGGGCGTGCCGGTGCCGCTCGACAAGGCGGGCAATCAGGATCTGCGGGCGATGCTACGGGCCATCGACAAGCGGACCGCACTGGTCGTGGTGTGCCGCCCACACAACCCGACCGGGACGGTGATCCCGGCCGACGAACTGAAAGCGTTCCTGTCCGGCGTGCCCGCCGGAGTGCCGGTCCTTCTGGACGAGGCATATGTGGAATTCCTGGGCGCCGGGGAGTTCCTGGACCCGGTCGCGCTGATCGCGAAATATTCCAATCTCCTCGTGCTGCGCACCTTTTCGAAGGCCTACGGCCTTGCCGGGCTGCGCATCGGTTATGCCTTCGGCGGAAGCGAGCTGACCGCACGAGTTCGCAAACTGCAACTGCCCTTCGGAATGAGCGCGGCGGCCGTGGCCGCAGTCACCGCCTCGTATGCCGCCGAGCCCGAACTCACCGCCCGAATCCTCCGCATCACCGAAGCGCGAGACGCACTCCGCGCCACACTCCTGACCAGCGGCCTCACGGTCCCCCAAAGCCACGCCAACTTCCTCTACCTCCCCGGCCCCGGCATCGTCACCGCCCTACGCCGCGCGGGCATCGCCGCCAAGTCCTACTCCGACGGCAGCGCCCGCATCGCCGTCGGCGACCCAGCCGCCGACCGCGCCGTTCTCCAAGCCCTTACCTCGACTTCGACATCACCGTAGGCACAAAACACCGCAACCGGCAGCGAGGGAAGGTGCTGCGGTCATGTGGCGAGGTGGTGCTGGCCGCCTATCCCAGCCAATCCAAGACGGACGCCGCAGTCCAGGACTGCTGCATGCTGCCGAGCGGTTCGCCGGTGAACGGCTCGTAATACTCGGCGAAGGCGCCGTCGCTGGCCTGACGCAGGCCCTCGGCACGCAGCATGAACGAACGTTCGGCCCAGCCTCGCCTGGCGAAGACCCAGGAGAACAGCCAGCTCATCACCGGCCACACGGGGCCGCGCCAGTACTCGCGGGACCGGAAGTCCTTGGAGACCGGCGAGGTCGACGGCGGCAGCGCGTAGCGCAGATCGGGGTGTCCGCAGAAGCGTGGTCCCTCGAACAGCCGCAGCAGGCTGCGCTCGGTGTCGCGGGGCAGCCCGCCGCACAGCAGGGGGGCGAACATCGACAGCGTCTCGGTGTTGATCCAGCGCCGCAATCGCACGTCGAAATCGCGCGCGGCGCCGGTGCGGGCGTCGGCGGTCGCGATGACGCCCGCGCGAAAACGGTCGGCCCACGCATGCAGGTCGCGCACGTCGGCGTTGGGTTGCTTGTACTCCTCGCCGATATTCGCCAGGACCTCGCAGGCCAGCGAGAAGATGCCGGTGACGAACACGTCCTCGACGGCGAAGCTCATGGTCGAGGCGAGCTGGTAGTCGTCGTAGCCGGCCCGGCGCATCTGCTCGACCAGCCATAGATAGCGGTCGTACTCGCGGTCGGTCGGGCGCTGGCTCGGATCGGAGATCACCAGCACGTCCTCGCGACGGTAGGGCGGCAGGTCGCCGGGGACCACGTTCTCGTAGGCGCGGTCCCAGCGTGGCGAGTTGTCCATCCCGGATTCCCAGCCGTGATACAGCGTGATCCGGCCGGTCTCCTTCGGGTCGCGGGCGTGCGCCAACCAGCGGTGCCAGCGCACCAGGTCCGGCCAGCGCCGGTTGAGGAACTCCTCGGCCACCGACCTGGTAGACCGCCCGTGCCTGCGGGAATGATCCAGAATCCGCTGCACGGCGATGGCGTGGACCGGCGGCTGGGTGATCCCGGAGGTGTCCGGGCCGTCCGGTGCGTTGGCGGCCAGCTCGCGGCACTCCCAGCGGGCCGGGCCGGGAAAATAGCCGTCCACGCCGTTGGCGAAGACAATGTGCGGGATCATCCCGTTCTTCCACTGCGCGGAAAGCAGCGTGTCCAGCTCGACCACAGCCCGCTCCACACTGAGCGGAGCCAACCCCACCGCGACGAACGCCGCGTCCCAGCTCCACATGTGCGGATACAGTCGTGGCGCCGCGGTGGTCATCGTGCCCAAGTCGTTCCCGCGCAGCAGGTAGGCAGCGCGGGCCGCGAGCTGGGTTGGGCTGAAACCCGGGTGTGCCATCCCCCTATTCTGCGATGTCACCCGTAGATATGCCCGCTCAGCGGTGTCCGTTTCGACTCCGTCCCACCGGCCGCTGGCCTGGTCGTCTTCGGCGGTTCTCAACCTCGAATGCCCCATCCCGTGATCGCTGCTCGAGAATTGTCGGTCGCTGCATGCCTGGATCGCTAGTCCTTCGTCCAGTGCTACGGGTTTTTACGCCTTACTTCCACCGCCGGTTACGGTGGGGCCCATGACTTCGGCCGCGACCTCGAAACCGACCGCGTTGATCACCGGTGCCAGCCGCGGGCTCGGCGCCGCCATCGCCCGCGAGCTCGCACCGACACATGACCTGCTGCTCGGCGCCCGATCGGCCCAGGCGCTGCGCGGCATTCTGGCGGAGCTGCCCGGCGCAACGGGCTGGCCGGTCGAGTTGACCGACTACGCCGCGGTCGCCGCGGCGGCCGCGCCGATCCAGCGGCTGAATGTGCTGGTGCACAACGCCGGTATCGCCGACCTGGGTACCGTCGCGGGCTCCACGGTCGAGCAATGGCGAAACACTGTGGAAGCCAATCTGATCGCCGTAGCGGAGCTGACCAGGTTGCTGCTTCCCGCGCTGCGAGCGGCCAACGGCCATGTGGTGCTGATCAACTCGGGCGCCGGGCTGCGGGCGAACGCGGGCTGGGCCTCGTACGCCGCGAGCAAGTTCGGGCTGCGCGCGTTCGGCGACGCCCTGCGGCTGGAAGAACCCGATCTGCGCGTGACGTCGATTCATCCGGGTCGCATCGATACCGACATGCAGCGCGAGATCATCGCCGGGGAGGGCCGCGAGTACCGGCCTGAGGAGTTCCTCACACCGGAGACGGTGGCGTACGCGGTGCGCGCCGCCATCGACACCCCGCGGGACGCGCATCCCACCGAGATCGTGCTGCGGCCGTCCTGATCGACCGGCGCTGCGCCGGATCGCACCGCGTCTGTGCCAGCGCACGCGCCGGACGCCACCACTGCCGCACGGCGCGGCGGGACGGTGTGCAGTCCAGCCGGGTTCCAGCGCACTCGTCACGCCCGATGACGTGCTGTTACCGCACCGCCTACGCCGGTCGAGTCAGGCGACGATGTTCACCAAACGCCCCGGCACCACGATCAGCTTGCGCGGCGCCGCTCCATTGAGCAGCTCGGTGATCTTCTCGTCGGCCAGCGCGGCCGCCTCGATCGTCGCGTTGTCGGCGTCCGCCGCGACCTGAATCCTGCTGCGCACCTTGCCGTTCACCTGAATCGGGTACTCCACCGACTCCTCCACCAGCAGCGCGGGATCGGCGACCGGGAAGGGGCCGTGGGCCAGGGATGCGGCGTGACCCAGCCGTTCCCACAGCTCTTCGGCGATGTGCGGGGCGAGCGGAGCCAGCATCAGCACCATCGGCTCCACCACCGAGCGTGGCGCGCCGCCCGGGTAGGTCTTGGTCAGGTGGTTGGTCAGCTCGATCAGCTTGGCGCCCGCCGTATTGTCGCGCAGGGCGGCGAAATCCTCGTCCACACCCGCGATCGTCTTATGCAGCAGGCGCAGCGTCTCGTCGGTCGGCGCGGCGTCGGTGACCCGCAGCGCGCCGGTCTCCTCGTTCACCACCAAGCGCCACACCCGTTGCAGGAACCGGTGCGCGCCCACGACGTCCTTGGTCGCCCACGGCCGCGAGGTGTCCAGCGGACCCATCGCCATCTCGTAGAAACGGAAGGTGTCTGCGCCGTACAGATCGCACATCTCGTCGGGAGAGATGGCGTTCTTCAACGACTTCCCGATCTTGCCGTACTCCTGGAACACCTCGATCTCGGTTCCGGTGGCGTCGGTCCAGAAGAACGTGCCGTCCCGCTCGACGACCTCGGCGGCGGGCACGTAGGTGCCACGCGCGTCGGTGTAGGCGTGCGCCTGGATGTAGCCCTGGTTGAACAGGCGCCGGTACGGTTCGCTCGCCGACACGTCACCCAGGTCGTACAGCACCTTCTGCCAGAACCGGGCATACAGCAGATGCAGCACCGCGTGCTCGACGCCGCCGACGTACAGGTCGACGCCGCCCGGGTCGTTCTCGCCGTGTTCGGCGGGACGCGGGCCCAGCCAGTACGCCTCGTTCTCCTTGGCGCAGAACGTCTCCGCGTTCGTCGGGTCGGCGTAGCGCAGTTCGTACCAGGAACTGCCCGCCCACTGCGGCATGACGTTGGTGTCGCGACGGTAGCGCTTGGGCCCGTCACCCAGGTCCAGTTCGACCTCTACCCAGTCGGTCGCCTTGGCCAGCGGTGGGGACGGTTCGGAGTCCGCGTCATCCGGGTCGAAGGTCACCGGGGCGAAATCGTCCAGCTCCGGAAGCCGCACCGGCAGCATGGAATCCGGCAGCGCGTGTGGCGCGCCCTGCTCGTCGTAGACGATCGGGAACGGCTCGCCCCAGTAGCGTTGGCGGGCGAACAGCCAGTCGCGCAACTTGTACTGGATGGTGCCCTTGCCGTGGCCGTCGGCCTCCAGCTCGGCGATCATCGCCGCCTTGGCCTGCTCGACGGGCATGCCGTCGAGGTAGTCGGAGTTCACCAGCACGCCTTCGCCCGCATGGGCGCCCGTGGACAGGTCGCCGCCGCTGATCACCTCGATGATCGGCAGCCCGAGAACGGAGGCGAACTCCCAGTCGCGATGGTCGTGCCCGGGGACCGCCATGATCGCGCCGGTGCCGTAGCTGCTCAGCACGTAGTCGGCGATGAAGATCGGCACGGCCTTGCCGTTGGCCGGGTTGATCGCGTAGTTGCCCAGGAAGACGCCGGTCTTCTCCTTGTTCTCCTGGCGCTCCAGATCCGACTTCGCCGCGATCGACTTGCGGTAGGCCGCGACGGCGTCGCCCGGTGTCGCGGCGCCGTCATTGGTCCAACGGGGGTCGGTGCTCTCCGGCCACGAGGCCGCGGTGAGCTTGTCGACCAGCTCGTGTTCCGGTGCCAGCACCACATACGTGGCGCCGAACAGGGTGTCCGGGCGGGTGGTGAAGACCTCGATCTGTTCGCCGTCGGCGTCGAACTTCACCTGGGCGCCGCGGGATCGGCCGATCCAGTTGCGCTGCATGGTCTTCACGTTCTCCGGCCATTCCAAACGGTCCAGGTCATCGACCAGTCGATCGGAATAGGCGGTGATGCGCATCATCCACTGCCGCAGCCGCTTGCGGAACACCGGGAAGTTGCCACGCTCGCTGCGGCCGTCGGCGGTGACTTCCTCGTTGGCCAGCACGGTGCCGAGGCCGGGGCACCAGTTGACCACCGAATCGGTCTGGTACACCAGCCGATACGAATCCAGCAGCGCGCCGCGATCGTCGGGCGACATCGTGTTCCAGGACCCGCCGTCCGGCACGAGCCGCGCGCCGGAGGCGAATTCCGCCTCCAGCTCGGCGATCGGGCGGGCCCGGTTCAGCTCCACGTCGTACCAGGCGTTGTAGATCCGCAGGAAGATCCACTGCGTCCAGCGGTAGTACTCCGGATCGGTGGTCGCGAAGCTGCGGCGCCGGTCGTGGCCGAGACCGAGCCGGTCCAGCTGCCGCTGCATGGTCGCGATATTCGATTCGGTGGTCACCCGGGGATGTGCGCCGGTCTGCACCGCGTACTGCTCGGCGGGCAGGCCGAACGCGTCGTAGCCCAGCGCATGCAGCACGTTGCGGCCGTGCATCCGGTGATAGCGCGCGAAGACATCCGTGGCGATGTAACCGAGCGGGTGCCCGACGTGCAGGCCCGCGCCCGACGGGTACGGGAACATGTCCTGGATGAACAGCTTGTCGTCCGGGGTCGCGCCGGCCAGCGGGCCGACCGGATTCGGCGCATGAAAGGTCCCGCGCTCGTCCCACGCCTGCTGCCATCGGCGTTCGATACGCCCGGCAAGCTCCGCGTTGTACCGGTGCTCTGGTACATCGCTTTCGGTTGCACGTGTGTCCTGCACGGTCCTGCCTTCTTGTGGTCGCCGATCCCCGTCGAACTTCGCCTATCAGGGTAGAACGTGTGGTCGGCAGGACCGAAAATCGGGCTGGCCTGGACTTCCGGCCGCGTCGCCTGCGAACGGCCCGTCGCAGGCCGGTCGGCACCGATGCGCTAGCCTGCATGGGTGTTCGTCGTCGCTCTCGTCCTGTTCGTGCTGGCTGTGGTGGCCATCGCAACCGGCGCACTCGGGCTGACCGGCCGTTTGCCCCGAAATCGTTTCTTCGGGGTGCACACCGAGGCCGCGCTGTCGAGCGACGAGACGTTCCGCGTCGCCAATCGTGTCGCCGCGCCCACGTCGATCGCGGCCGGGGCGCTCCTGTTCGCCGGTGGTCTCGTCGCGCTGGCTGCCAGCGGTTTCGTGGCGCTCGTCGTCGCGGCCGGTACCGCCGTCGTCGCGCTGTTCACCCTCGGTGCAGGCGCGACCGCCGCCGCACAGGCCGCCGACGAGCTCGCCCCGCCCGCCGAGGTCGGTGGCTGCGGCAGCTCCTGCGGCGCGTGCTCGCTGCGCGACGCCTGCCAGCCCGCCAGCTGACCGGATACTCCGGGCGGCGAGCGGGATGCACTGTGCTGCAGGCCGCGAACTGGCCGATTTACCTTCCGCACCTGCAGCGGGTGCGTCGCTGACATAAGAGTGAGCCGCCGGCCGGGCGACTGAATCGGCGAACTCCACCGGCGCGGCAGAGCCGCACGGTAGCTGTCGAGCCGACCTATTCCGCACATGCTGGTGGCGCGACGCTGCGCGACAGCGGGCTGTCCACCGGAGTGATATAGAGCACGCACAGCAGTACCGGCACCGGCCCTGAATTGCGCGCCACGTGCGGGAAGCGCGGTCCACTCGGCTCCCGGAAGACCCGCAGGCGGCGGTAGGTGACCGGCGCGCAATCCGCTCCGGGATGGTCCAGTGTGCCCCGGGCGACCAGGACGAACAGCGTGCCGTCGTGATAGTGCCACCCGCTGGTGCCGCCCGGCTCGATGAGCGTCTGGCGCAGAATGAACGCCCGCCGCCCCAGCCGGAACCGGAACAGTATGCGACTGGCAGCCCCCTGCGCGGGGGCGGGGTTCGGCTGATATTCGCGCAGCGTCATCGGCCGATCGAACCACCCACCGCGCCTTTCTCAGTGGGCTGGGGTGCCGAGATCAGGCTCCACACGGGCATCAGTTAACTTTTCGCAACTATCCCACAAATCACTCTAGTCACACCATGCACAGGTGGCTATCGTCAAATGGCATGAAAATCGCATGGTTTAGCCCAAAAAGCCGTTGCCTCAACGTCGTGCTGTCTCTTATCGCGCCGCTCAGCATCATTTCAGCTATCACTTCGCTAGCGGTCGCCGCGCCCACCGGCCCCGATGTGTCGTCCTGGCAGCACCCCGGTGGACGCATGATCGACTGGTTCGCCGTCAAGCGCGCCGGGCACGACTTCGCCATGGTCAAGGCCACCGAAGGGATCCACTACGTCAACCCGTACTTCCTGGCCGACAGCCTGCAAATGCGCGCCGCCGGGATGGCGCGCGGGACCTACCATTACGCCCGGCCCGCCTTGCCGCCCGAACCGCAGGCCGCGATGTACGCGGCGGTGGCGCTCGGGCAGAACGGCCCGCTCGACCTGCCGCCGGTGCTCGATCTCGAGGATTCCGGCGGGCTCAGGCCACCAGCGTTGATCGACTGGACTCGCCGCTACCTGGGCACCGTGCAAGCACTCACCGGCCGTGTCCCGATCATCTACACCTATCCCAGCTTCTGGCGCACGGCGATGGCCGACACCGGCGAGTTCGCCGGATACCCACTGTGGATCGCCGACTATCGCGGCAACCCCCAGCCCGAAGTCCCCGGCGGTTGGCCGACTTGGACGTTCTGGCAGACCACCGACCGTGGCACGATCCCCGGCATCGCGGGCCGCGTCGACCTCAACGTCTACAGTGGCGCCCAGGGCGACCTCGCCCGCTTCGCGAACACACGTGGCCTCACCGGAAGCGGCTGACCGCATTTCAGGGTGGGTGCGGGAGGTGGAGCCGCTACCCGCCCAGTCGAGTAGCGGCTCCACCTATGGGGAAAGCCGCGGGAAAAGATGGCCATGGCTGCACGGGGCCGGTCGCGGCTGAGGTATCAGGCGCCGATTCGGCCGCCGTTCTTCTTCCACACTGCCACGACCGAAGGACGCGGCTGAGCCGTGCCACCGTCGGGCCAGTGCGAGAGGGGGTTCTCCGGTGTCGCGTCGTCGGCCTCGCCGGGGTGCTGGACGCAGACGATGACCCGTGACTCCGTGATCACCGGGCCGCAGGTCTCCGCGCCGCGCGGCACGGTGAGGAACTGTTTGGTCTGGCCGCGGTTCGGACCGTCGAGCACCACGGAGAACAAGCCGTCGTTCGACTTCAGGGCATTGCCGTCGGTGGAGATCCACAGGTTGCCGTACGGGTCGAAGGCCAGGTTGTCCGGGCAGGAGATCGGGCTGACCTTGGACTTGTCGTAACCGGCGAAGTAGGTGTCCGCGGCCGCGGGGTCACCGCAGACCAGCAGGAGCGACCAGGTGAACGTGGTGCCGGTGTGGTTGTCGTCGATCTCCAGCACTTGGCCGTTCTTGTTGAGTTTGCGCGGGTTCGCCTCGTCGGGGCCCTGCTTGCCTTCCGCGCCGCGATTGTCGTTGTTGGTCAGCGCGACATACACCTTGCCGGTGTAGGGGTTGGCCTCGAAGTCCTCCGGGCGGTCCATCTTGGTGGCGCCGACCTTGTCGGCCGCCAGCCGGGTGAAGACCGCGACCTCTTCGGCACTCATGCCATCGACCAGCGACTTGCCCTTGCCGTCGGCACCGGTTTCGAGCAGCGGAATCCACTGGCCGGTGCCGGTGAACCCCTTCTCCGACGGCTTGGCGCCGGTGCCGTCGATCTTGTCCGGGTGGTCGCCGGTGAGCTTCGCGACGTACAGCGTGCCCGCGTCCAAAAGGGTCAGGTTGTGCCGCATGCTGGACGCGCCGGTGCCCGGCTGCATCTTGCGCGAGGACACGAATTTGTACATGTAGTCGAACTTTTCGTCGTCGCCGGTGTAGGAGACCACGTCGCCGTTCTTCGTGATGTAGATGTTGGCGCCCTCGTGCTTGAGCCGCCCCATCGCGCTGTGCTTGATCGGCGTCGAGTTCGGATCCCACGGGTCGATCTCGACCACGTACCCGAACCGGTTGGCCTCGTTGGGTTCCTGCGCCAGGTCGAAGCGCTTGTCCGCGCGCTCCCACTGGTTGGCGGTCTTGCCCGCGACGAGACCGTAGCGCTTCAGCCTCGCGGTGGCGGCAGGGTCGGTCACCTTGTCGCCGCCCGCGAAGTAGCCGTTGAAGTTCTCCTCGCCGGAAAGCACTGTGCCCCAAGGCGTGAGCCCACCGGCACAGTTGGCGAAGGTACCGAGGACTTTGCTGCCGGTCGGGTCGGCCGAGGTCTTCACGAAATCGCTGCCCGCGGCGGGGCCGGTCAGCTTGAACTCGGTGGTCGCGGTGATCCTGCGGTTGTACTTGCCGAAGACCGGAGCCAGCTTGCCCGAACCCGATTCGCCCTTGACCTCGACCACGGTCAAGCCGTGCGCGGCCATGGTGATCGCGATCTGCTCTTCGGTCGGCGCGTCCTTGTTGTAGCCGCGGAACATGTGCGGGCCGGTGGTGTACTCGTGGTTGACCACGAGCAGATAGCCGTTGGCCTGGCCCTCGATCGGCAGCAGGGCCGCGAAATCGTTGTTGTAGCCGAACTGCTTGGTCTGCGCGGCGGCGGTCTGCTTGTCGAAGTCGAAGGCGGGCGCGTCCGGGAACAGCGGGTCACCCCAGCGGATCACCACGGACTGCTCGTAGCCGTCGGGGATCACCACGGCGTCTTCCTTGTTCGGCGCGACGGCGGTGAAGTCGGTGCCGGTTCCGGGCGGCCCCGCGGGCTTCGTGGATCCCGCCGGGGCCGGTTCGTCGTCGCCGCAGGCCGCGAGCACGCTGCCCGCGCCGACCGCGAGCACCGCGGCCGCGCCACCCTTGATCAGGCCGCGCCGGTTCAGGGAGCTGACGATGTCACCGAAGTAGGCACCGGCGGAGGTGTTGGGCGCCTCGTGGAAGCACGCGTTCGCGCACTTGTACTCACATGTGACGGCGGCGCGTGACGACTGGCCGTCGTGCTTCACGAAAAGGGCGAGTGGCTGAAGACTCACGGTGACTCCTGGGTTGGGCCGACGGGCGCACGGTAGACCATCTGGACCATCCGGAAAAGACGGCAAAGTGAACAGCCTCCCAATTAGGTAACCCTCAAATTGCCCGGCTATCGCGCAAAGCGAATGCCGCGTCGATTCGATATCTGGAATCGACGCGGCATTCCCACTGGCGGATAGGTGCGGAGCCCACTAGACGTTGACCGGAAGGGCGATGACGACCTCGCTCTCGTTCTCGGGCAGATAGTGCGCCTGCACGACACGACCCATCTGCACCTGTCCGACATTGCCGGGGGCGAGGAACTTCGTCACCCGGGTGGCGAAGTTCGATCCGTCCGGCCGGGTGACCACCAGACCGAGTTCGACCTCGGAGTAACCGTCGCGGATCGTGCCGGTGACCGACAGCGATTGCACCACCGCCTGGGTGGCGATGCCGCGCTCGGCGATGTCGAGCTTGTGCCGGGTGGTGATGCCCTTGCGGATCAGCGACTCGTTGATCGCGTGCTGCGCGGCGGACGCGTTCCCGGACAGGTCGACCTCCACCTTGTCGGTCCGATCGGGCAGGTAGCGCACCGGAAGCACGACGCCGGGACGCAGCAGGGCCAGCTCGGTGAGCGGCACGATCAGCTTCGCCGACGAGGCGAAGGTCTTGCCGTCCGCGCCCTCAACGCTGAACTCGATACGGACCTGCGGCTGGTCGTTGACCGTCAGCCCGGTCTCGCGCACCGACTGGACCGTGCCCAGCCCGGTGCGCCCGTCGCGGAACTCGGCGCTGTTGCGGCCGGTGAACGCGGCGGCGATGCCTTCACCCGTGAACGCGAAGACCAGCGGCACCAGCGTGAACGCGAGAATCGGCAGCGCCATCCCGAAGCCGAGCCAGCCCATCCCGGCGGGCTCCCATTCGCTTGTGGGGACGTAGGTCACCGCGTGATAGACGTAGTAGCCGATCGCCGCGGCACCGAGGGCGAGGGCGATGAGACGGATCTTGCTCATGACATTCCTTCTGGGATGAATTGTTTCGGGCTTCGCCGCGACCCGTCATCCCGGTGCGGAGACCGGGATGACGGGTGCGGATCGGGGGCATGCGGCGATCAGGCGCCGACGATGGACGAGCAGGCGAAGGTGATGTCGAACTTCGACGTCTTAGGTCCCGCCAGCGGGTTGGTCAGGTCGGGGGCGCCCACACCCTCGCCGGTGACCTTGTAGGTGTTGCCGTCCTTCACCACCTTGGCCGAGCCGCCGGGCATGCCGTTGCCGAAGCCGACCGCGTAGGGCAGGCCGTTGTCGCCGCCCTTGCTGCCCGCGATCGCGACCGCCTGCACAGTGTCGGCGTCGGTGATCGTCGCGCTCACCGAGAGGTTGCCGTAGGCGGCGTTGTCGGTGTCGGTCAGCGCGAGCGCCAGCGTGCCGCCCTGCTTGGCGCAGGTGGTGATGAACTTCGCTTCGAGCGCCTTGCCCTCGACCGACGCGATCGACTTTCCGGCAGGAGCGCCCGGACCCGGCTCGGCCGAGGAAGGCGCGGGCGCGACGGGCGAGCTGCTCGCGTCGTCGCTGCATCCGGTGACGAGCAACACGACGGCGGCGGACGCGGCGAGAGCGGCGGAGGCGAAACGGATGGTGTTCATGATCTGTCCTTGTGGTTCGTGGGCGCGGCGCCCGGTCTTGGTTTCTTTCGGCCCGCGGTGTGGAGCCGATGAGAAAAAGCTAGGAACGGTTCGCGCCCTACCGATCCCAGGTTTCGCGCCGATGGCCTCCTCACGCACCACATCGGCACGCCCCGATTTTCGAGCGCAGCGAGACCGAGCATTGCCCGTTCGCGGCCC
>NZ_BDBA01000208.1 GCF_001612745.1 Nocardia amamiensis NBRC 102102
AAACAATGGTTTCGATACAGTCGCGTCCACTGATTCCTATTTACCCGTGCCGCCCGGCAGTGAGCGCGGCCGTCAAATCGCGTGCCGCCGCACGAGTCGCCTCGATGAAATCATCCCGTTCGCGTCGAGTCGTCGCCGTACGTAATGGTCCGAGCTGAACCTCGTACGCCGCATTGCCATTCGCATCGAATACCGGCGCCGCGAGATAACTCAGCGGCAGCACCTCGTCCGAATCCAGCTCCGCCCGGCTGAACGGCCGTGACGTGAGCGCCGCGAGCTGACGGAGAGCGCGACTACGCAAATGCGGTTGCAGCAGTTCGGATCCCACCGCACCGAGCATATCGGCGAGCAAGTCGACCATGCCCGCGTCATCGGCGCGGGGCCGGAATACGGCCACGCCGCGATCGCGCACCAGTGCCGACAGAGCGCCGGCGATGCGCCGGTCCGCGTCGGTCGCGGTGCCCAGCCAGGTGTTCTGCTCGGTTGCCGAACGCCACGGCATCACACTCGCCCCCGCCGGGAACTGCAACGGAATGCGATGTCCCACCGGGATTCCGGGAACCACACGGTCGGCGCCATGCCGTACATCGAGCACGGTGAGCCGATCGGGCTCGATACGGCTGAACGTCGCGCCATACCCGGTGCGGGCAGCCAGAGCGCCGAGGATGTCGCCGACACCGTGGGGAAGCGCCGCACCGTGCAATCCCGACAACGCGGGTCCGGTGCGGTAGCCGCGAGCGGGATCGCGTACGACCCAGTCGGCCGCGTCCAACTCGGCCAGTATCGCCGTCGCGGTCGCCCTGGCGATGCCGAGCCGCTCGGCGATGCCCGCGACGCTGATCGGCTCGCCGGAGGTTGCCAGCAGCGACACGATGTCGATGACTCGCCGTGTCGGCGGCGACGCGGAGCGATCAGGCATTGCCACCTCTTGTCCCGGCTCTGACGAGCGGCTTACGATGACGAATATTAAATCAGAAAGCCGTCGAATATTCGACAGGTAGGAGCCTGGATGATTCTGGAGCGGTTCCGGATCGACGGTCAGGTCGCCATAGTCACCGGCGCGGGCCGAGGTCTCGGCGCGGCGATCGCCGTCGCGTTCGCGGAGGCGGGCGCGGACGTCGTCATCGCCGCGCGGACCAAGAGCCAACTCGACGAGGTCGGCGAGCGCGTTGCCGCCGCCGGACGGCGAGCCCACGTGGTGCCCGCGGACCTGAGCGACATCGACGCCACGGCGGCCCTCGCCGCGACGGCGGTCGAACGCTTCGGACGCCTGGACATCGTGGTGAACAATGTGGGCGGCGCACTGCCGTGCCCGCTGCTGGACACGACGCCTGAGGCACTGACCGCCGCGTTCGAATTCAACGTCACCAATGCGCATGCTCTGGTTCGTGCCGCGGCGCCGCATATGCTCGAAACCGCAGGGGGCGGTTCGATTCTGAACATCACCTCCACCATGGGGCGCCTGCCCGGGCGAGCCTTCGCCGCTTACGGCACCGCCAAGGCGGCCCTCGCCCACTACACCAAGCTCGCCGCGCTCGACCTGAACCCGCGTATTCGGGTGAACGCGATAGCGCCCGGCGCGATCCTGACCTCGGCGCTGGAGATCGTCGCAGGTAACGACGCGATGCGGACCGAGCTGGAAGCCAAGACGCCGCTGCATCGCATCGGCGAACCCGAAGACATCGCCGCCGCCGCGCTCTACCTGGTTTCCCCAGCAGGGAAGTACCTCACGGGCAAGATTCTCGAACCCGACGGCGGCTTGATCATCCCGAACCTCGACCTCCCTATCCCGGATCTGTGACATGACATATCGCGTAGTGCAATGGGGCACCGGCAATGTCGGCAGGCATGCCTTGGCCGGCGTCATCGCCCACCCCGACCTGGAACTGACCGGCGTATGGGTCTCTGGTCCCGCCAAAGCTGGAATGGACGCGGGAACGCTTGCGGGACTGGACCATTCGGTTGGCATCACCGCGACGAACGATGCCGAGAACTTGCTCGCGTCGCGGCCGGACTGCGTCGTCTACTGCTCGATGACCGACAACCGGCTGTTCGAGGCGGTGCAGGATCTGCAGCGCATTCTCGCCGCGGGAATCAACGTCGTCGCCTGCGCGCCGGTGTTCTTCCAGTACCCCTACGGGGTGCTTCCGGACGAACTGCTGAAACCAGTGCAGGAAGCCGCGGCCCGAGGGAATTCGTCGCTGTGGGTCAACGGCATCGATCCGGGGTTCGCCAACGACTTGCTCCCGCTCGCGCTCGCCGGGACCTGTCTGCGCATCGACCAGGTGCGTTGCCTGGAGATCGTCGACTACGCCAGCTACGACAATCGCGAGGTCATGTTCGACATCATGGGCTTCGGCAAGCCCGTCGACGACATTCCGATGCTGTTGCAACCCGGCGTGCTCTCCCTGGCCTGGGGCGGCGTGGTCCGCCAGCTGGCCGCGGGAATCGGCGTCACCCTCGACGCCGTCACCGAGACGTATGAACGGGTCCCCGCTCCGGCGTCGTTCGACATCGCGACCGGGCATATCGCCGAAGGAACCGCTGCCGCTTTGCGTTTCGAAGTCCGGGGCATGGTCGGTGACGTGCCGGTCACGGTGCTGGAGCACGTGACCCGCCTGCGGCCCGACCTGTGCCCGGACTGGCCGCAGCCGGCCCACGCCGAGGGCTCCTACCGGATCGAGATCACCGGCGAGCCCAGCTACGCGATGGACTTGGTGGCCTCGAGCCGCAACGGCGACCACAACTACGCGACCCTGGTGGCCACCGGCATGCGCATCGTCAACGCGGTGCCCGCCGTAATCGCGGCACCGCCCGGAATCCTGACCGCCCTCGACCTCCCCTTGATCACCGCACCGGCGGACCGCCCGACCCACTGATACGTCTACCCGGCGCGTAATGCCGACAGTGCGCGTTCGACGTCGTCGGTGCTGTTGTAGAGGTGGAAGGCGAACCGCAGCCCGCCTCCTCGCGCCGAGGCGATCACATTCGCCTCCTCCAGTCGCGCCGTCATTTCTGCCGCGCCGGGCACGGAGACGATGGGTGAGCGCGCCGCGATGGGCTGGAACCCGAGTTCACGCAGCCCTTCGCGGAAGCAGTCGGCCAGCTCCAGGTTGTGCGCGCCGATTTTGTCGATGGTGAGTTCCTCGATCAGTGACAGGCCAGCCCGCGCGGCGATGACGCCGAGCCAGTCCGGGGTCGCGTCGAAGCGTCGTGCCGTCGGCGGCAACGCCACCGGACGGTAGAGCTCAGCCCAGCGGTCCTGGGCGGCGTACCAGCTGGACCCGACCGGCCGCAGCTCGGTGACGAACTCCGGCGCCGTGGCGAAGAACGCGACACTGCGTGCACCGATCAACCACTTGAAGCTGGCGCAGACCCAATAGTCCGCGTCGGCGAATCGCAGCGGCAGCCAGCCCGCGGCCTGAGTGGCGTCCACCAGCAGCCGCGCGCCGGTCGCCCGGGTGGCCGCGCGCAGCTCCGCGAGGTCGGTGACGCGACCGTCCGCGGACTGGACGACGCTCACCGCGACCAGCGCGGTCTCCGGTCGCACCTGCGCGGCCAACTCCGGCAACGGAACGAAGCGCACGACGAGATCGCCGCGATACACGAAGGGCATGGAGACCGAGGAGAATTCGCCTTCCGGCAACAGCACCTCCGCCCCCGGCGGCAGTGTCGCGGCCACCGGAGCGATCAGGCCCGCGACACCGCTGCCCAGCGCGATGTCGTCTGGAGTCGCGCCGTCGAGCAGGCGGGCGAATCCGGCCCGCAGGTCGGGCACCAGGAGGTCCAGCGATGACGCCGGTCCGCCGCGGCCCGTGGCCCAGTCGGCGCCGGCGTCGCGCATGGCGGTCAGCGCTCGGGCCGAAGGCAGACCGTACGAGGCGGTGTTGAGGTAGGTGGTTTCGAGCGTGTAGTCGTCAGGCGCTAGGGAGGACATGTCCGCAGCATCCGCCCGGCGCGCCGGTGCCGTCCAGCGCCACCGCCGGGATACTGGACCGATTTCCCGCCCGGCGCCCGCTATTTCTCGGCCGCCCACATGTTGGACAGCAACTGGAAACTCGGTATGTCCGACAGTGCCTGCATGGATTCGTAGATGCGCTCGTACCCGGTGGAGGCGATGCGCCACCGGCCGTCGGTGTCCCTGCGATAGGTGTCGGTGTAGTACCCGGCTCCCCGGATCAGCACGCCGTACTCGATGGCGATCACGGTGTCCTCGAAAGCCCATGAACCCGTGGCCGTTTCGCCGTCGACATGGATCTCCGGATGGTTGGCGACGTGCATCGTGACGACCGAGGCCCCGAGATTCTCCCGCATGAACGCGGTGATGGCGTCGCGGCCGTCCAGGTGCAACGGCTGGCCCATGGCGTGGGTGCCGTAACGCCCGGTCGCGTCCGCGGCGAGGGTGTCGGCGAACTCGTCCCACTTCTTGAGATCGAGGGTGCGAAAGTAGCGGTACTTCAGCTGGCGGACGGCTTCGATGACGTCGAGATCCATCCGTCGAGCCTGGCACGCGCGATACCATGAGACAAGAACATGTTCTATCACTCGCCGTCGGCCGGAGTGTCGCCGAGAAGAGTCGGCCGGTTCGAACCGGCGCGATCGGGTACCCGAATGATGGGCGTCGTCGTGCGGCCACGAAGGCGCCCGTGGAGCCGATCTTGTCACAACAGGGGAATCGTGATGACCGACCATCCCAGCACCCACGACACACCCGAGGAAACCGCCATTGATCAGGACCTCGCCCTGAAGGCGGCCGCTAACCGACTGGAGGACGAATTCGACGGCGTGGTCAGCGAAGCGGCGATCGAGGATCATCTCCATTCGTCGTACGACCATTTCGCCGATCACGCCACGATCCGGAACTACTTGCCGCTGCTCGCCGAGCGTTACACCCGCGAGTGGCTGTTCAACGTCGCGGAATCCTCCGGCGGATCCGACCAGCCACAGGCCACCCGAACCGACCGCCGAACGTAGCCGCCCGATCACTGGTTGCTCGTCGAAATGATCCGTGAATTGCCCCTGCGCGAGGGAATTACTTTCTAAGCTCTACGCGAGCGCGTGTGGAGGTTGCTTATGGCGGTCGAGATGACGACCGGTCCCGAGTCCGGGGAATTATCGACCGGATCAGGACGGGTCCCGGCCAGGGCCGGCCAGCCTCCGGTGTCGATGATCGAGCGGATGACGCTGTTACTGGACGCTTTCGACGGCGCGACGCCGACGCTCACCCTCGTCGGACTCGCGGAGCGTACCGGTCTGCCACGGTCGACGGTGCACCGCATCCTGGACCAGCTGATCCGGTTGCGCTGGCTGGCGCACGCACCCGGCGGCTATCGGCTCGGTGTGCGCACGCTCGAATTGGGCGGACTTGCCGCCGACCACAACGAGATTCGTGATCTGGTGAGTCCGCTGCTGCACGATCTGAGTCAGCAGACCGGCATGGTCGGTCACCTCGGCGTCCTGGACGGACCCGAGGTGCTGTACCTGGACAAGGTGGGCCGGTACGCCGCGACCGTGCCCACCCGGCTCGGCGGCCGGATGCCTGCGCACAGTACGGCACTCGGCAAAGCATTGCTGGCCACACTGGAACCGAGCATCGTGGAGGCGTCCTTCCGTGATCGCCTCCCGCAGTTGACCGCGCGCACCATCGCCGACCGTACCGAACTGCACCGCGAACTCGGCCGCATCCGCAACCGCCAGGGCGTCGCGGTGGACAATGAGGAGTCGGTTCCGGGTATCGCATGCGTGGCCGTGCCGATCCGGGGGCGCGGTGCTGCCGTTGCGGCGGTGTCGTTGTCGGGGCAGATCGGCGGTGATCGAGCGGCATTGGACACCGCGCGGCTGGCCCGGCTGCTGGTCGAGGTAGCCCACGAAGCGGGCCGCTCGCTGTTTCCCCGGCACGTGCGCTGGCGTTAGCGTTCCTGGGTCGGGTCGGCGGAGCGGCGGCCAGAGATTCTGCGGCCGAATCATTCTTGCTGAACGGTGTGTCTTTCACTGTGAAGAATTTTCGTTCGCGGTGTGTGCGAGCGGACGGACTGCTTTCCTGGAGAAGTCAGGATGGACAGTCCGCGAGTAGGTGAGCCGGAGTCGGGGAGCGATGCACCGGGTACCGATCCAACAGCGACCATTCCGATCCGAATGGCTGTGGTTCGCGGCAGGCGTGCTGGGCACGGTCGCCGCCGTGGTGTGGCTGGCGCGGCCGTCGGCGCCCGCCTGCGGTGCCAGCCACGAGGCAGCGTCGACGTCGCGATCGCCGGTAGTAGCCGTCACTTTTGCGCCGGTGGTTTCCGGCGATGCGCGGCACTACGAGTTGGTCCCGGCGGTGTCGTGTTCGCTCGGGGACTTCTCGGCAGACGGTCCCCATGCCGGGGTGTCCACCTCGCATGACGGCCGTGCCGACCAGTGTGCCGCGTATCTCGATCTCGAGCCCGAGCAGGTGCCTGCGCTCGTCGTCGGCAGCTGCTCGGAATGCGCTGCCGGGCAGCGGGATCCGAATGCGGCAACCTTCGTGCCGGTTGCCGGTTCCGCCGACGGTGTGGTCCGCGTCCGGTATCGCTTGGTGCGCGGCTCCCAGCCGGCGCCGGACCAGACCTACGAGCCGGCGCCGGACTCGTCCGCCTCCTGGTTCGCCGTCCTGTTCGGCGGCACGGAAAACGGCGGGAGATGAATCGGCCTCAGGCGAGTTTCGCGGCCAGCGCACGCCCGGCGGCGCGGCCGGAGAATATGCACCCGCCGAGGAATGTGCCCTCCAGCGCGTTGTAACCGTGCACACCGCCGCCGCCGAACCCGGCGACCTCACCCGCGGCGTACAGGCCGGGGAATGCGGTGCCGTCGGGCTTGATCACCTGCGAATCCAAATTGGTCTGCAAGCCGCCGAGGGTTTTCCGGGTGAGGATGTTCAGCCGCACCGCGATGAGCGGACCGGCGGCCGGATCGAGGATCCGGTGTGGTTTGGCCACCCGGCCCGCCTTGTCCCCGATGTACCGGCGCGCGTTGTCGATCGCCATCAGCTGGCTGTCCTTGGTGTACTTGTTGGTCAGCTCCCGGTCGCGGGCGACGATCTGGCGTTCCAGGTCGGCGTAGTCCAGCTCGGGTCCGCGTGCGATCTTGTTCATGCCGTCGACCAGCTCGCGCAGCGTGTCGGCGACGACGAAGTCCACACCGTGCTGTTTGAATGCCTCCACCGGGCCCGGTGCGCCTTTGGCGACTCGGCTCTTCAGCGTGAGCTTGAGGTCCTTGCCGGTGATGTCCGGGTTCTGCTCGGAGCCCGAGAGCGCGAACTCCTTCTCGATGATCGACTGGGTGAGCACGAACCAGGAGTAGTCGTAGCCGGACTTCAGGATCTCCTTCATCGTGGTTGTGGTGTCGAATCCGGGGAAACACGGTGCGGGCAGCCGTTTTCCGTTCGCGTCGAACCACATCGAGGACGGGCCCGGGATGATCCGGATGGCGTGGTCGGGCCAGATCGGGTCCCAGTTGACGATGCCCTCGGTGTAGTGCCACATCCGGTCCCGGTTGACGATGGCGCCGCCCGCCGCCTCGGTGATGCCCAGCATCCGCCCGTCGACGTGCGCGGGCACTCCGGAGATCAGCGTCTCGGGGCATGGGCCGAGCCGCTCGGTGGGCCAGTTGCGCCGGATCAGCTCGTGGTTGTGACCGATCCCGCCGGAGGCCACGATCACGGCCTTCGCGCGGAACTCGAACTCGCCCACCTTGTTCCGTGACGAGGCGCGGCCCCGCTCCAGATCGGTGTCCGCCAGCACGGTGCCGCGCACGCCGACCACCGCGTCGTCGGCCACGATCAGCTCGTCGACCTGGTGGCGGAAGCTGAACCGGACCAGCCCGCGGTGCTCGGCCGCGAGCACCGGCTCGGCGAAGACCCGGACCACTTCCGGGCCGGTACCCCAGGTCAGGTGGAAGCGCGGCACCGAGTTGCCGTGCCCGTGGGCGAAGCCGCCGCCGCGTTCGGCCCAGCCGACCAGCGGCGTCACGCGCAGGCCGAGTTCACGCAGGTAGTCCCGCTTCTCGGTGGCCGCGAACCGGACGTATGCCTGCGCCCACTGCCTGGCCCAGTGATCCTCGTCGGCGCGGTCGAACCCGGCCGAGCCGAGCCAGTCCTGCAGGGCGAGATCGTAGGAATCCTTGATGCCCAGACGGCGCTGCTCGGGACTGTCGACGAAGAACAGCCCGCCCAGCGACCAGAACGCCTGACCGCCGAGATTATTGCGATTCTCCTGGTCGAGCACGTGCACGGTGCGGCCCGCCTTGACCAGTTCGTGCGTGGCGACCAGGCCGGCCAGCCCGGCGCCGACGACGAGGACATCGGCTTCCGGCGCCACATCAGGACTGCTGTGGGACATGTTCATCCTTCGGTTGCGGTGCTGTACGCCAGCACGACGTGGTGGAAGAGTTCGGTGCGCCGCTCGCGCACGACATGGCTGTCCGGCTCCAGCAGCACCTGCACGCTGGTGCCGTCGTGGACGGCGATGAGCGCCTGGCCGAACGCCTCCGGGTCCGCCACGGTGCGGCCGCCGCGCGCGAGCGCCGCGACGATCGTCGGCATGAGGGCCGCGACGATCGCCTCCTCGCGCGCGGCCATCACCCGGCGCAGCGCGGGAGTGCGCAGGGCGTGCGCGGTGAACTCGGCGGTGATCCGGTACCAGCCGTCGTCGATCGGGACCGCCCGCTCCAGTCGTTCCACGGCGGTGCGGACGTCGTCGGTGCCGTCCAGCGCGATCTCGTCGAGGATGGCGCCTGCTTGGGCGAGCATCGCCGTCGAGCGCTGCTCCCACATGGCCAGGAACAGCTCGTCCAGCGAGGTGAAGTTGGAGTAGAAAGCGCCACGGGTGAAACCCGCGCGCTCGCAGACCCGCTCCACGGTGGCGCGGCCGAACCCCTCTTCGGCGAAGGCCTCGTAGGCGGCGGTGAGCAGCCGGCTCCTGGTTTCCGCGCGCCGGCGGGTGACCCGGACGGGCGCGGCCCGCACGGCATCGGGCGTCATCGGGCACCTCCTCGGGTCGCCGGAACCGGCCGTCGAATACACAAATGTACTCGATACGAAAACGTATCAGACCTGCTTGCGGGGTGAGACCGAAATCGCCGAGTAGGGTGAGTCCGACGCATCCGGCCTGGTCGGATGCCGGTCAGGGTGGAGCCGGTCGTGGGAGGTGATCCGACGATGAGCGAGCGAACGAACTGCACGACCGCGGACGTGCTCGTGGTGGCGCTGAGCGCGAGTGAGGCGCAGGCATGAGTGAGGTTCGCGGCGGTGCTGCCGAGATGCGCTGCTGGCGGGTGCGCCGACCGGGCCCGATCGCCGCCGGGCCGTTGGACGCGGAGCGCGCACCGATCCCGGAACCGGCGCCAGGCGAGTTGCTGGTCCGTGTGCTCGCCTGCGGGGTGTGCCGGACCGACTTGCATGTGGCGGAGGGCGACCTGCCGGTGCGCCGGGCGGGAGTGGTGCCGGGGCACGAGGTCGTCGCCGAAGTCGTCGCGCTCGGGGCAGCGACCGAAGGGGACGGGTTCGCCGTCGGAGATCGGGTAGGTATCGCATGGCTGCGGCATACCTGCGGCGAATGCAAGTTCTGCCTGCGGGGGGCCGAAAACCTTTGCCCGCGTTCGGCCTACACCGGCTGGGACGCCGACGGCGGGTACGCCGAGTTCGCCTGTGTGCCCGCCGCGTACGCACTGCGCCTGCCCGCCGGCTACACCGACGCCGACACCGCGCCGCTGTTGTGCGCGGGCATCATCGGGTATCGCGCCCTGCTACGGGCATCCGTGCCGCCGGGCGGGCGGCTGGGAATCTACGGCTTCGGTGGGAGCGCGCACATCGCCGCCCAGGTCGCGGTCGCGCGTGGCGCCGAAGTGCACGTGATGACGCGCGATGCCGCCGCACGCGAACTCGCGACCGCCCTCGGCGCCGCGTCGGTCCAAGGCGCTGCCGATCCGCCTCCGGTGCAGCTCGATTCGGCGATCCTGTTCGCACCGGTCGGAGAATTGGTGCCGCCCGCGCTGGCAGCGCTCGATCGCGGCGGAGTCCTCGCCATCGCGGGCATTCATCTCAGCGACATCCCTCCGCTGAACTATCAGCGGCATCTGTTCCAGGAGCGGGAGATTCGCTCGGTGACCGCCAACACCCGTGCCGACGCCCGCGAATTCCTGGCTTTCGCCGGCGAACACCGAATACATCTGACCACGCACGGGTACTCCCTGGACATGGCCGATCAAGCGCTGAGCGATCTCGCGCACGGACGATTCACGGGCGCAGCGGTTCTCGTTCCGTAGGTGGGCAGAGCACGATTCGGCGCTGAGTCCGTATCGGTCGGGTCGCATTCCTTGACGGGTTTCGCAGACGTACTTACCTTCGCGGATATAGCCGAGCAATTGTCACTGACAACAGTCACTCGGCTGTCTCACAACGGCGTGAGTGTAGGTGAGTACGATGGCCAACCGGAAGGTAATTCATTTCGAAAAGTGGCGTGTGGTAAGGGCATTCGCTGTGCTGCTGCTCGTCGCGGGGTTCGGAGCGGCGACCGGGTTGCACGCATGGGCGATGCCATGTGCGGCGGTCGATGTCGTCGTCGCCAGGGGCACCCATGAACCCGGGTATCTGGGTGCGGTGGTCGGCGACCCGCTCTACGACGCGCTGCGACAAGCACTTCCGGTCGATTCGCAGTCCTACCGTGTGGACTACCCTGCGGATCTGCTCGACCCGTCCTCGATCAGCCGGGGCACCCAGGACATGACCGCCCACATGCTGTGGCAAGCCGCGATGTGTCCGGAGCAGCGGTTCGTCCTGGTCGGATTCTCGCAAGGGGCCGTCGTGGCGCACGGGGTACTCGGCACCGGTGTCGTGACCGCGCTCGGCGGAATCCACTCGCTTCCAGGGGAGCTGGAATCCCGGGTGGCGGCGGTGCTGCTGTTCGGCGATCCCGTCCACCTGCTCGGCTGGAACGTTCCCGGGCACTACGCTTGGCGGACCGGAAACTACTGCACCAGTGGTGATCCGGTCTGCGAGGGCGGCATTCATCCGGCCGCGCACACGAACTACGGATGGGCCATGTGGCCTGCCGTGCGGTTCGCCGCATCCCGGGTGTGAATCGGCGGAACCGGGGATCCGCGGTTGGGGGCCGCTCGCGCGGCCCCCAACCATGGCGTATCTCAGCCGATGCGACTGCGCCCCAGCCCTTTTCGGCACGGAAGAACGTGACGATGCCTTCGGCCACCGTCCGACCGGCGCGCAACTACCACTGGATACCAGGGACCACGCGGGCGACACGTGCCGCGGGTCCTGGCAGGGCCATCAACGGCATGATCACCGGGGCAAGCACCGACAAGGGGCTGCGGTCCGGCGTCGTGTCCGAGGCGGCGGCCTTGTCGGCCGCACCACGCTCTGCCTTGCCTTGCGCGGCATGCGATTCCCCGAACATGCGGAACCCTTGGTGCAGGATCTGCCGCTTGACCGACGGCATGAGCAACTCGACCGCTTGGGCGAAGGTGCCGACCGGCGTGTCGATGCGGTGCGGGCGATCCTCCAGCGCGCGGATCACGATCTCGGCGGCCTGCTCCGGGTCGGGCACCGGAAGCGAGCGGTACAGGTCGGTCGGGGCGATCATCGGCGTGCGCACCAGCGGCATCCGCACCGAGGTGAAGGTGATTCCGGCATCCCGGTTCTCGACCGCGGCGATCTCGCTGAAGTTGTCCAGCGCCGACTTGCTCGCCACGTACGCGGCGAACCGGGGCACCTTGGTCTGCACCGCGATCGAGGAGATGTTGACCACGTGCCCGAACCGGCGCGCCCGCATCGACGGCAGCAAGCCGAGGATGAGCCGCACGGCGCCGAAGTAGTTCACCGCCATGGTCCGCTCGAAATCGTGCATCCGGTCGGTGGAGTTGAGCACCGAACGGCGGATCGAGCGGCCGGCGTTGTTCACCAGATAGTCGACATGACCGTGGTCGTCGAGCACGCACTGCACGAGCTTCTCGACCGCTTCGGAATCGGTGATGTCGCACGGATAGGTGTGCGCCACACCGCCTTCCGCCCGCACGGCCTCGGCCGCGGCGGCCAAGTCGTCGTGACCGCGGGCGACCATGAGCACGGTGGCGCCGCGCCGGGCGACCGCGTGCGCGGTGGCCAGCCCGATCCCGGAGGACGCGCCGGTGATCAGCACGACGCGCCCGGCCAGCGGATCACCCTTGACCGACACGCGACCGCGCTGCGGGTCGAGGTGCTCGCGCCAGTACTGCCACAGGCGCTCGGCGTAGCTGTCGAACGACGGCACGGTCAGGCCGGAGGCGCGCAGCTGGGCGCGGGTGGAGTCGCTGATGAACTCCGAAGCGAACGAGGTGTGCGGAGCGACCTCGGCCGGAATGCCCAACTGCTCCAGCAGGAAATCGCGCACGGCGGGCAGGCCCGGGATCTGCGCGAGCCCGCTGAGCGCCAGTCCGCTGCCCGGCACCGTGCCGACGCCGGTCGGCGCGCCCGCCGCCGCGGCCAGCGCGGCGTAGATCTCGCCGAACGGCTGCGGCTCGGGGTTGACCAGATGGAAGGTGCGCCCGTCCAGGCCCGGACGGCGGATCAGTTCGACCATGGCGGCCGAAACATAGTCGACCGGAACGATATTGGTCGCGCCGAGATCGGGCAGCGGCATCGGCAGATCGGACGGCAGCGCGCCGAGCTTCGCGATGGCGCTGAAGAAGTAGTACGGGCCGTCGATCTTGTCCATCTCGCCGGTGCGGGAATCGCCCACGATGATGGCGGGCCGGTACACCCGCCACCGCACGCCGCGCGCCTCGCGAACGAGCTTCTCGGCGGCGAACTTGGTGCGGTGATACGGCGAGGTCAGGCGCTGTCCGAGGTCGAAGTCCTCTTCGAAGAACTTGCCTTTGTGGTCGCCCGCGACGGCGACCGATGAGACGTGGTGCAGCACCGCGCCCAGCTCGCGGGCCAGCGCCAGCACCGAGCGGGTGCCGGTGACGTTGGCGGCGCGGGCGGTGTCCTCGTCGGCGGTCATGTCGTAGACGGCGCCCAGGTGGATGACGTGGTCGGCGCGGGGTGCTTCGCAGGCCAGTCCGAGACCGTCGGCGGTGAGGTCGCCGATGAGGGCGTAGACCCGTTCCGTGCCGTGCCAGTCCGACGCGAGTTCGGTGAACTTCGCCAGCGACGTCTCGCGCACCAGCACGTGGACGATCGCCTCGGAATCGTGCTCCAGGAGATCTTGAACGACCCGCCGCCCCAAGAATCCGGTTCCGCCCGTCACGATGTAGGTCGCCATCGCATTTCTCCTGCCGTTCACTCGAACCATGTTGTCGCACAAGTCATCCGGCATGCGGCAGTGAATGCGGAGAGCTGTGATTCGGCCCCCAGTGACAATCCGTCGGGCCGAAAGTAGGAACACCTTCGTCCTGACTATTACTGGACAGTAATCGAACGCGTGCGCCACCGGCAAGCGATCATGACGCGTTCGGCCTGTGGAACTGGTCACCCGTCTGCGCAGGTCAAACGGTATGTGTTACAGAGATTTCCAGTTACCGCGATTCTGGTCGAGTGTCCAGCAACTCGGCAGCGTCCGGTGTGGCTACTTCCGCTCGGCTATTTCTTCTCGACGCGGGCGGGCGGCGCCTGCAGCGGCGGCTTGTCGCGCAGGAACGTTTCGAAGGCGTCCAGGTCGGTCGGGCCCGCCGCGGTGTCGGTGCCTTCGGTGAAGACGGTGAACCCGTCGCCGCCGGAGGCGAGGAAGCTGTTGGTCGTGATGCGATAGGTAGCGACGGGGTTCAGCGGCTGACCCGCGACGCGCACACTGTCCGCGATCACCTTCGCGCCTGTTGCGGCGCTGTCGGAGTAGGCATAGGTGAGACCGGCGGTGGACAGGACCGTCGGTTTGCCGGGGTTGCTCCACTGCTGTTCCAGCAGACGCAGGATCTGGCTGCCGGTCAGCGTGAGCGTGACGACCTGGTTGCCGAATGGTTGAACGGTGAAGATGTCGCCGTAGGTGATCGGTCCCTGCTTCAGATCGGCACGCACACCGCCGGGGTTCATAAATGCGGCGACGGCCGCGGCCGGACCCGCGGTCGCCGACAGCATGGAATCGGCGATCACGTCGCCCAGCGGCGAAGTGCCTGCGGGCCCCGGGCTGTGCGGGAGAGGGTCGGCGCTCGCGCCGACGACTCGTCCTGCACGCGGCCGGGCCTGCTCGGCATAGAAGTCGATCAGCGCGTTCGTCCGATCATCCGGCGTCACCTCCCGCGACACCACCCGGTTCACCGCGGAGGCATGGACGCCGTCGGCGCCGAAACGCAGCGTGATGTCGCTGATCAGCCGCCCGTACGAGGCCGCCTGGGTGACCACCTTGCCGCCGACGACGCACACGTAGGGCTGATGACTGTGGCCGGTGATCACCGCGCGCACCGCCGGGTCGACCCGCTCGGCCAGCCCGGTGACGTTCGGCGTGATGTTCGCGCATCCGTTGTAGTCCACAGGCGCGTCCCGCTCCGGCCGCTGGGCGCCGCCGTCGTGCACGAGCGCGACGATCGCCTCGGCGCCCGCGGCCTTCATCTCCGGCACATAGCGATTGACGGCGGCGGCCTGATCGCCGAAGTGATAGCCCCGAATGCCTTCGGGCAGCACGATATTCGCGGTTTCCGGCGTGACCGTCCCGATCACACCGATCTTGTGCCCGCCCACCTCGAGCAATGTCCACGGGCGCAGCGCGGGCGGCAGGTGGCCCTGTGCGTCGGCGACGTTCGCCGCCAGATACGGGAATCTCGCGCCGGTGAAGGGCGCTCCGGGAGAACATCCGTCCACCGCACAGCCGCCCTGCTGTAGCCGCGCCAACTCCAGGACGCCCTCGTCGAATTCGTGATTGCCGACCGCGGATGCGGCCACCTCGGCGTTGTTGAGGAAGGTGATCGTTGGCTCGTCATGGAACAACCCGGAGACCAAGGGGCTCGCCCCGATATTGTCTCCGGCCGCCAGCACGACGCTCGCCGGATAGGCAGCCTTCAGTCGTGCCAGATGAGTGGCGAGATAGGCGGCGCCGCCCGCGTCGTACCCCGCGATCTTGCCCGTGGACCCGCTCGGCGGCTGCAAGTGTCCGTGCAGGTCGTTGAAGCCGAACAGGTGCACCTCGTCCGGTTGCGCGGGACGCAGATCGTTCGTCGAGATCAGCGGTACGATCGGCGGGGCCGACGAGGCGGGACCCGTGCCCGGATCGGATGCTGCGCCACAGCCCCCGATCACACCGACACCGACCAGACCGGCAAGAATCACCGCGATGCGACGGCGCGCTCTCATGCCACGACTGTCCCACGTCTCGCGCGCCCGCGCACGACAGCCGGAAATACCGGCGCCGCAGTGCAATGCGTGCTATTGGGCGGCCGGGAACTCTTCGGCCAGCTCCTGGAACATCGCGGTGTTCATCGCGAAGGCGCGCTTGCCCTCGTCGAGTACGCGGCGGCGCTCCAGATCGTCGAGCGGGAGGCGGTCGAGCAGGCCGCGGTACTCCCGCTTGAACGCCGCGGGGTTGCCGACGCCGTCGAAGACGTAGAAGCGGACGCCGTCACCGCGGTGCGGCAGATTCCACAGCTTCTCCGCGGTGCCCCGGATGACCTGTCCGCCGGACAGATCGCCGAGGTAGCGGGTGTAGTGATGGGCGATGTAGCCCGCGGGCCACTCGCGGGCGCACTCGTCGATGCGCTCGGCGTATGCGGCGGTCGCGGGCAGCGGCTCCAGGCCGGTGCGCCAGTCGGTGCCGATGAGATGGGCGAGGTCGCGCTCGAGTTCGGCGGTGCGGGCGAGTTCGGGCCGGATGAACGGTCCTGCGGTCGGATCGGCAGCCAGGGTGTCCCAGCGCCGCTCCAGCGCGCGGTAGACGAACCAGAGTTGACCGGTGTAGCGGTGATAGGAGTCGACACCGAGCGCTCCGCCGAGCATGTCGCTCATGAACCGCGAGTTCTCCGCTTCCGCATGCTGATCGGCGGTGGCGGTGCGGATCTGCGCCGAGAACGGTACCGCTTGCGACATGCCGAACCACCTCACCTCAGACGGGGCCGCTGTCGAATTCGGCTACCCTGACCAACTCGATTAGAGGGTACCGGCCGTGCAGCGGCCGCGCAGTCACCTCGCGGCTCACGGCGTGGACGCCGGACGGCGGCGACGCCGGACGACCGGGCGCCGCAGTGAGCCGATCCGGCGCACTATCCGCGGTCTGCGGACGGTGCGGTCGAACCACTCGCCGAGGGTGACGCCCGCCGCCAGTGCGCAGCCGATGCCGAATGCCGAGAGCAACTGATTGGCTCCGATCAGCAGTTCGTCGTTGAGCAATGCGTACAGACCGCGGTAGACCTTGAGACCCGGCAGCAGCGGTGTGATGCCGGCGACCGCGACGACCAGCGGCGGAGTCAGCGCCCGGCGGGCCATCAGGCCACCGGCCAGGCCGACCAGCGTGGCGGCGACGCCGGTGGCGACCACCGGACCGAACCCGGCGTTCTGCGCGAGCAAGAAGCAGATGGTGCCCGCCGCGCCGCTGCCTGCGGCAGCGGCGAGTGCACGGCGTTCGGCGTAGCAGGCCAGTGCGAACGCCAGCGCTGCAACGGCGCCCGCCACGATCTTCACCGGCAGGTCGGTGATGTCGCGTCCGGAGGTGAGATACACCGGTGGCACGGTGGCATCGAGGAGATCGGCGATGCTCAGCGTCAGCGCGATGCCCGCGATGATGCCGCCGGTCATCATCATCACCTCGAGCATGCGGGCCGACGCGGTGATAGGAGCGCCGGTGATCGCGTCCTGCACCGCGCCGACCAGTTGTAATCCGCTGAGCAGCACGGTGATTCCCGCCGCGATGATCAGCGTGGGGTCGACGTCGATGCGCAGCCGTGCGGCCAGACCGGCCAGCACGATCGCCGGAATCGCCGCGATCGCCCCGCCCGCCATGTGCTGGAAGAAGAACGGCAGTCCGTAGCGATTGAGCACGCGGTTGGCGCGGTCGATCGCCGCGGTGGTGGCGAAGCTGATCGCGGCGACGAGCGCACCGCCGCCGAGCAGCGCGGCGATCGCCGCCGCCATGAGCGACCACGCGGCGGTGGCGCTCCACCGGTGGTAGGGGTGCGGCGCCGAGGTGATCGCGTCGAGCGCGGCGCGCGCCTGTTCCGGTGGGACCACCTCGTTGCGGATCCGGCGGGTGAGCCGGTCCACGGCGGCGAGCCGGGTGAAATCCAGGGCGCGGTAGTGCACGATCCGCATGGTGCTGGCCGGTGGCAGCTGGGGCCCGCGGTCGGCCCAGATCCGGATGGCGTCGTAGGTGACGTCGACGCTGCAGCGGGACAGGCCGTAGGTGGCGGCGATGAAGCGGACCGTCGTGGTGGTGTCCACCACACCGGTGCCCGAGGCGAGCACCACCTCGCCGACCCGGACCGCGAGATCGAGGACCTCCGCGACCCTGGCGTCGTCGGTGAGATCGATCGGCTGCAACGGCGCGGGAGCCGTGACGATGGTGTCCACGGTCGCCTGACGGTCCGCGACCAGCAGGCCGACGGCTTGGCTGACCACGGGAATCGGGCGGGCGCGCCGCAGGCGCAACCCGCGACGCCAGCCGAGGTGATCCACCCGGTCGGTGGTGACATCGCCTCCGGTAGGTGCGTCAGTAGCCATGGACGCGAACCTAGTCACCCGGCCTGTCGTTGGCATCCGCGCGGTTCGCCGGTGGGCGTGTCGGTCCTGGCCGCACCCTTGGCCGGACCGGCGCGCCCGTGGTAGAACTTGTTCTAATTTCGGCGATGGGAGCGGATACGGTGCGGTACGGAATCGTGTTGTTCACCAGCGATCGGGGCATCACCCCCGCGGATGCGGCGGCGGCCGCGGAGCGTGCCGGTTTCGACACGTTCTATGTGCCCGAACACACCCACATCCCGGTGGTCCGGGCGGCGGCGCACCCGCGCACAGGCGACGCGAGCCTGCCCGACGACCGGTATCTGCGCACCCTCGACCCGTGGGTCGCACTCGGCACTGCGGCGGCGGTGACCGAGCGCATCGGTCTGTCCACCGCCGTGGCGCTGCCGGCCGAACACCATCCGATCACGCTGGCCAAGACCATTGCCTCGCTGGACCATCTGTCCGGCGGCCGGGTGCGCCTTGGTGTCGGATTCGGCTGGAACACCGATGAATTGGCCCATCACGGCGTGCCTGCGGGCAAGCGCAGGACCGTGCTGCGCGAGCATCTGGACGCCATGCGCGCACTCTGGACCGAGGAGGAAGCCGAATTCGCCGGCGAGTTCGTGACCTTCGGCGCCAGCTGGTCCTGGCCGAAACCGGTGCGGAAGCGGATTCCGGTACTGCTCGGCGCGGCGGGGACCGAGAAGAACTTCGCCTGGCTGGCGAAGCACGCCGACGGGTGGATCACCACTCCGACCGAAGACGGCCTGGACGAGAAAGTCGCTTTGCTGCAACGCATCTGGCGCGAGCACGACCGCGCGGACCTGCCCGAGATCGTTGCGCTCGCCGGGCGCCATGATCCGGAGCAGCTGGCGCGATGGGCCGAATCCGGAGTCACCGAAGCTGTTTTCGGGTTGCCTGACCGTCCGGTGGACGACGTGCGGGCATACCTCACCCGGCTGGCGGGGAAGTTGGGGATCGAACACACCCGGTGATGCTGGGAGCGCGTCACCGGTAACGCAGCGGCCACAGCCTGTGCCGCCTAGTCGAGCTGTCCGGACCGTTGCATGGTCAGCCCTCGTCGTGGACGGTGGGACGCGAGAACCTCCGGACGGATGCGACCGTCGCAGCCACACCCACCCGGAGGTTCTCCCGATCTCGACCCGGCACGCCCGCCACCACCCGGTGGCCGATGCGCCTAACCGCGTCTACGCAGCAACAGCACGCCCGCGATGATGCCGACTACCACCACCACGGCGGCGGCGCCGAGACCCGCGACCATCAGCCACTGGTTCCGTGACTCGGTTTCCGCCCCGGCGGCGGCAGCCACCGGGTCGGTCTGGTGCGCGACTCGCTGTGCGGAAGCCTTCTCCCCGAAGACGCCGTCGGAGACGCCGGAGGAGTACGTCGGCCCCGGTTCCTGGGCGCCGGTGACGGTCAGGTCCAGCTGGATCGGCACCGGAGCCGCGTCGCCCTCCTCGAAGGTCGAGCCGACCTTCACCGCGATGTAGTACCAGCCCGGCACCGACTGCCTGCGGATCTCGAGGTCGTCGGCGGTCCGGTTGGCGTAGCGGATCGGGACCGTCGCCAGCGCGTCCTCGCTCGGCAGCACCTTGTCGGTTCCGGTGTAGGCGCCGAAGTCGGAGCCGATCTCCTGGCGGATCGGGGTGTAGAGCCTGGTGCGGATATTGGAGACGTTGTCCAGGCCGCGTCCACCGTTGCTGCCGAAATGTACGCGGTAGGCCAGACCCTGACCCCAGTCCAAGCGGACGCGGTAGAACACGAACTCGCCTTGCCGCAGGGTGTCGGTGTAGCGGCCGCTAGCGGTGAGCGGAGCGGCTACGTTGAACGATCCGCCGCCGGTCACGGGGGTGCCGGAACCGGTCGGCTCGGAGAAAGCCGTGGAGGCCGTCGTGGAGCCTCTGCCCGGATCGGAGGCCGCGGGCTCGATGCCGATCAGCAGTTCGATCGGCAGTCGCTCCGGGACGCCGTTGGAGACCTTGTCCCAGGTCAGGGCGAAGGAGTAGCGACCACCGCCACGGCACTTGTCGCCGCTGGCGCTGCCGGTGCGCTCCTTGGTCGCGCCGTCGAAGGTCTTGGCGACGGTGAGTGCCTCGCCGTCACTGGATTTGGTGGTCAGCTCGGATTCGAAGACGTGGCAGTCCTGCCCGTCCGCGCCGTACACGCGCAGTTGGAGGGTGTTGAGGTCATCGGTCACCGAGACGTCCGGGACGCGCGGAAACGACACGGTGCCACTGAAATAGGCGGTGGCGCCCGCGGGCACGTCCACCGCCCAGTACCGCGTCTCCTTCTGACCGATGGTGTCGAGGTACTGGCCGGGGGAGGCGACCGGCGCGGTCGTAGGGCTGCTGGTGCCGGTGATGGGCGTTCCCGCGGCGCGGTAGTTGCGCAGGGCCGCGGCACTCACTCGCGGCAGGACACGCTCCAGCGCGCGGCCGTCGGCCGCATCGGTGTAGGTGCCGCCGGTGGCCTGCGCCATGCAGGTCAGCTGGGCGCGGGCCTTCCCGTCCACCGCGAAGCCGATCGCGTGCATCACCAGGTCGATGCCGCGTTGCTTCACCTCACGCGCGACCTCGCAGGGGTCGGGCGGGGAGCAGGTGTCGTCGCCGTCGGAAACCAGCACGACCGAGCGTGGGCCGGAGCCGGGCAGCGCGTCGGCGGCCTGGCGCAGGGCGGTGCCCATGGGTGTCCAGCCGCGGGCCTGGATTCCGTCGACGGCAGTGGTCAGTGCGGGCTTGTCGAGTGCGTCGGCGGGCCGGAGCAGCCGCACGTCCCGGCATCCGGCGGACTTCTCCGCCTCGGTGTTCCCGGTGCTGGTGCCGTAGGTCATCAGGCCGACCTTCGACTCGGCGGGCGCGGCCTCGACGAACGTGCGGACCGCGGTCTTGGCGGCGTCCATCATGGTGCCCGCGGGATCGGGTCGCTGCATCGACCCGGAGGCATCGAGGATCAGCATGGTCGGCGCATACTGCGGCGGCTGTTCGGCGCGGCCGGGTTGTGCCGACACTGCGGGGGCGGCGAGTGCCGCGCCGATGAGAAGAGTGGCGAGCACGGCGGTGAACTTGGTGAATCTCGGCATGGTCCTTGTCAATGTGTTCGCCATGTCGCATGGCACGCGGTACATCGTTCCAGGACACCGTATTGGGCAAACATTCTCCGCGATGCGCCGCAGAACTTCCC
>NZ_BDBA01000209.1 GCF_001612745.1 Nocardia amamiensis NBRC 102102
GCCACGGGTGGTGCGGATCAGTGCAGGTCGCGCCTGCGGAACGCGGCGATGCCGACAGCGAGCAGGGCAGCGGCGATCCCGAGTAGCCACAGCACGGGCTTCGCTTGGAACTCCGCGCCGGGCAACTTCGGCGGATGGACGAACGGCACCAGATCGACCGTCCACTGCGGCAGTCCGTCCAGCGAACCGACGAAGAACACCACCACCATGGCGCTGAGCACCGCCCAGGCGACCGGCGCGAACCGCGGCACGACACCGTAGAGGGCCACCGCGATGCCGGTGACCACCCAGACCGCGGGCAGCTGCACGGCCGCGGCGCCGATCGACTGCGGCACCCGCGCGCCGAGGTCGCCGTCCGAGGCGCCGTAGACGACGCCGATCGCCGCACCGGCGACCAGCAGCGCCGCCGCCGGACCCAGCAGCGCGAAACCGATGTGGCTCAGCGCGTAGCGGGCGCGGCCCACCGCGCCGGACAGCGTGGACTCGACCCGTGTGCTGGACTCCTCGTCGTGCAGCCGCAGCGCCGCCGAGATCGAGTAGGCCGCCGCGGCGGCGGCCAGCATCGTGATCGCGTACGTGATGAACGACTCCTGCAACTCCTGCGAGCCGCCCATCCGGGTGACCATGTCGCGGACCGCCTCGCTGCCGTCGAGCATGTCGCCGACGCTGTTCACCGCGCCGCCGATCAGCAGGCCGTACAGGGCGAAGCCGATCGTCCAGGCCACGAGGGTGCCGCGCTGTAGCCGCCAGGCCAGCCCGAGTGGACCGGAGAGGCCGGCGCTCGCCGTCGACGGTCCCGGAAGTTCCGCGATCAGTCCCGAGCCGGTGTCGCGGTTGCCGAGCAACACGTAGGCGGCTGCGGTGGCGAGCACCGCGACGGCGCCGAGCGGGATCAGCACCCACCAGCGTTCCTCGGCGTACGGGCGGATCTGCAGGCACCACCCGATCGGCGAGAACCAGGACAGCACACCGTTTCCGGCGTCGCCGACGGCCCGCAGCGCGAACGCGGCGCCCAGCGCGCCGAACGCGACG
>NZ_BDBA01000210.1 GCF_001612745.1 Nocardia amamiensis NBRC 102102
GGGCCGGTCCGGGCGGACCCGGCGTTCGGAGGCGGGGCGGTCGGGGTGCCCCGGCCGGGATTCGGGCGTGGGCTGATCGGTCGGACCGGCGTCGGTGCTCGACGTCATGGGGGTCGCTCCTGCGGGGTGGGTGGTACATCCTGCTGAGGGCGTGAGGGGCTGACTCACGCGTACGGTGTCAGCAGGCCGAGGAAGTCGGGGATCGCCGGGGACCCGGGATCGGGCGCCGCTGAGCTACCGGAGGGAACCGGGCAGACAGCAGGCGCTGCAGACGCGCTTGTAATCGACGTGGCGCCGTGCCACCAGTCGTACTCCCGAAGCGCGCATGCGGCCTATTGTGCCATGTCAGCGCGGGCCTTCCGACCCCATGGGCAGCATTTTCCGCGTTATGGCGGGAAATCCCCTGGACGCTCGGCCTCGTTTGTGACGGCAGTCATACTCCACGGCCCGTGCGCGGCGCGTGATACGTCCGATTCATCCGCTGTGACGCCACGCACGCCGCTTGACCTCGAGTGAGGTCGAGGTACCAGGCTGTGCGCCATGAGTACCACAGCCATCGACACCGCCGCCGAGACCGAAGCCATCCGCGCGGTGGTCGCCGCCGTCGAACATGCGCAGCAGAACGAGCTCGTCGACGAGTTCGTGGCGCTGTTCCGGGAAGACGCCATCTGGACCACCGGGCACGGCATGCGGCTGTTCGGGCGGGCCGCTATCGCCGAGTTCACCGCGGAGGTGCTGCCGGGGGCCACCGCGCACGGCAAGGCGACGTACGAGGTCGAGCACGTGTTGTTCATCCGCCCCGACGTGGCGGCGGTCAAGGTGCGCCAGCGCTATTTCGACAACGAGGGCGTCCTGCAGAGCGAGGGCTCCCCGATGTACGTGATGTCCAAGGAAGACGGCCGCTGGCTGCTCACCGCCAACCAGAACACCCCGGTCGTCGACGCCTGAATCCGGTCGCCGGATCAATAGGACGGCCAGGCCGCGCGGCCAGGGACCGGATCGTGCCGCCCGCTGCCGAGGTGTGCGGAGGGCGTAGGCGGCACGAACCGGGAGGCCTCCGCGCTACTTCGTGCACGCGGCCGAGACCACGACTAGTGAAGTACGAGGACTAGCTCGTTGTGTCCGCCGCTGATCTCGTCTGGTGGAAGGTGGCGCCGCTCGAGCGGGCCGCGACGGGTTGGTGCGATGAGGTCTCGGAGCCCGAATACGGGCTCACGTGCTGTCACGGTGTCCCGGCTCCGGGCGTGAACACGGCGCCGTTCACACTGGAGAGGTGACTTCTTCCGCCACCGCACCCCGGAGCGCCGCCGCCTCCGTGCCGGTGCTGCGCGATTTCGGGCGGGGACCGTTCGGGGTGTACGTGCACGTCCCGTTCTGCGCGACGCGGTGCGGGTACTGCGACTTCAACACCTACACGGCGGGGGAACTCGGCACCTCGGCGTCGCCGCAGTCGTGGCTAGAGGCGTTGCGCGGCGAGCTGGCGACCGCGGCGCGGGAGTTCGCGGCATTGCCGAGCGCCACACCGGAGGTGTCCAGCATCTTCGTCGGCGGAGGGACGCCCTCGCTGCTGGGTGGTGACGGGCTGGCCTCGGTATTGGATGCCGTGCGCAGCGAGTTCACCCTCGCCGCCGACGCCGAAGTCACCACGGAGTCCAATCCCGAGTCCACGTCACCGGAGTTCTTCGAGCGCATCCGCGCGGCCGGGTTCACCCGGGTGTCGCTGGGGATGCAGTCCGCCGCGGCGCACGTCCTGAAGGTGCTCGACCGCACACACACCCCGGGCCGTGCGGTGGCCGCGGCGCTGGAGGCGCGCGCCGCCGGATTCGAGCACGTCAATCTCGACCTGATCTACGGGACGCCGGGCGAGCGCGACGCCGATCTCGACGCCAGCCTGGACGCCGTGCTCGGCGCGGGTGTGGACCACGTCTCGGCCTACTCGCTCATCGTCGAGGACGGCACCGCGCTGGCCCGGCGGGTGCGTCGCGGCGAACTGCCGGCACCCGACGACGACGTGCTCGCCGCGCGCTACGAACGCATCGACACCAGGCTGCGCGCCGCCGGACTCGAGTGGTACGAGGTGTCGAACTGGGCGGCGAACACCGACGCGATCTGCAGGCACAACATCGGCTACTGGGACGGTGGCGACTGGCTCGGCGCGGGGCCGGGCGCGCACAGTCATGTCGGGGGAGTGCGCTGGTGGAACGTGAAACACCCGGCGCGATACGCCGATCGGGTCGGCGAGGGCGGCTTGCCCGCGGCCGGCTGGGAAGCGCTCACCGACGACGAGCGGTACACCGAGCGGATCATGCTCGCGGCCCGCCTGCGCACCGGCCTGCCCCTGGCCGACTTGGCCCCCGATGCCACCCCCGCAGTCGACCGCGTGATCGCCGACGGTCTCGCCTTCCGCGCCGACGACTGTCTTGTCCTCACCGACCGAGGCCGCCTCCTCGCCGACGGTGTCGTCCGCGACCTGCTGGCCTGAACGGCGGCCCGGCCGCACCCGGATGCCCGGCGCCGTAGGGCGTTCGCGCTCGTCCAGGCCGGGTTCGCACCCGACCCGCCACGCCGGTGCCGACCAGAACCCCAGCGGAGACATTGCAGCAATTCCATCGCGCAAGGATCCGGCCGAATGCCATTCGCGCCGCCGATCACCCGGGTCGTCCCGATCCGGCAGCCAGCCACCTCACAGCGAGCTGATCATAACGGTGAACTTTTTCGGGAAATGACCACCAGAGCAGCGGTTTCGGACACCGGGCGGCTGGAAGCGGGCCGACCAGCAGATAGGCTGTTCGCCGACAACGTGTTTCCTGGTGCTCCGCTCCGGCCCGGTCCGACTTCGGGTCGGGAATTCGGGGATTCGGCGAACTCCGCGTCCGGTTTCTGCCCCGCGGCAGCGGTCTGCCACGTAGGCTGCGACGCAACCCCAAGGAGACTCATGGCGTCGGCACGACACATCACTCTTGTCCATGAACCAGGCGAGTTCGCCGAAGCGCGGGCAGCCGAGAAAGCGGAGAACGCGCGCCAGTGCGCCGTCGCCGCCCGCACCGTAGCCAGTTATTCGGAGGACGCCGCGGATTGCCAGTCGTTACTGGCAATGCTCGGCCTGGACGCCCGCGCGGGCAAGCAAGCCGGAACCGCGGATCGCGGCTGACCGACTACGCCTTCTCCGCGGCCAGGGCGACCCTGCTCCATTCCCGCGGCGAGAGTCCGTAGGCGGCGCGAAAACGCCGGGCGAAGTGGGACGGATCACGAAAACCCCAGCGTCGAGCGATCATCGAGATCGTCCGTTGGCTGTGCTCCGGCTTGGTCAGATCCGCGCGCACCTGTTCCAACCGCTGACTGATGATCCACTGCTCGAGGCTGTACTCCGCGTTCGCGCAGATCTTGTACAACTGCCGGACCGACATGTTGTGCGCCTTGGCGATTTGTTCCGCGCCCAGATCGGGGTCGGCCAGGTTGCGCCGCACGTAAGCCCGGATCCGGGACAGCAGGATGTCCGACGGGATGACGGCGGCGTTGCCGTCGTCGCTGCCGGCCGACAACAGCAGTCCCCGGATCAATTCGATGCTGGCGCAGCCGGACAGCGCGGCCGCCGGGTCGGCGCTGAGCGCGTCGGCGGCGGTGGTCAGCTGGACGATGTGGTTGGCCACCAGCCGATAGTGCGGGCTGTCCGGTACCCGAGGCGCGGCCCGGCTGATCAGATCGGCGGGCAAGCCGAGTTGCTCGAGCGGCACGTACAGGCAGGTGGACGCGCCGTCGCCGTGCCAGCTGAAGTCGTAGGGCGCGTTCAGGTCCATCACGTGTAGTTCGCCCGGCCGCACGACCCGCTGCACCCCGCCCTGCTCGTATCGTCCGGTCCCTGCCTGCTGCACCGCCACCGCCAGCACCGGCGCCGGCCAGGTGCGCACCTGCTTCGGCGTGCGGATGAGCTGGATCCCCGAGGTGCGCCCACGGAGGATGCTCGCCTCGCCGAACTGCCACACATCGAACGTGGCGTGGACCCGCTCTTGCGGCCCGTCCAGCACGACGTGCGACGTTACCGACGCCTCCTGCACAGCCGCGGCCACCGCGTCCACCCGCTCGTGCGGCGCGATGGTGTCCGAATTGAACACGACCGTCATGACAGCCTCCGTCGCAATTGGGACAGATTCGGCAATCCTCGCACGAACCCGGCCGATCGGGCCGTGCATTGTGAGCCGAGGATCGTGCACGGACAGTCATTTTTCCGGCCGCCGCCCGTCCTACGCTGTCGAACGGTGATCGACACGGGTCGATTCCCGTTTCGCCGTAGGAGGCATGGTGGCGCGAGCACGCTCACGTCCGGTGGTATTCGTTCATGGTCTGTGGATGCACAGCAGCAGCTGGGCGCCATGGGTCGAGCTGTTCGACAGCGCGGGATACCAAGCATCGGCGCCGGGATGGCCCGGCGACGGCGAGACGCCCGAGGCCACCAGGAAGGATCCCGCGCCGCTGAACAATCGCGGCATCGCCGAGGTCACCGATCACTACGCGGAGTTCATCTCCACGCTGCCGATGCCGCCGGTGGTCATCGGGCACTCCTTCGGTGGACTGATCGCGCAGAAACTGCTCGGGACCGGCTTCGCGAGCGCGTGCGTGGCGATCGCGCCGGCGCAGTTCAAAGGGGTGCTGACGCTGCGGCTGGTGCCGCTGCGCAACGTGCTGCCGGTCCTGGGCCGCCCGTGGCTGCGCAGCAAGACGTGGGCGCATACGGCCGAGAGCTACCACCGCGCGTTCGCCAACGGCGTGTCCCGCGCGGAGTCCGACCAGCTGTACGCCGACTATGCGATTCCGGCACCGGCACGCCCGCTGTTCCAGGCGGGAACGGCCAACCTCGCGCCGCGGAGCGAGGCGGCGGTGGACACCCGCAGCGAACGCGGCCCGCTGCTGATGATCGCCGGCGGACTCGACCGCCTCGTTCCGGCGGCCACCGTGCGGTCGGCCTACCGGATCCAGCGCCGGAATCCGGCGGTGACCGAGCTGGTTGTCTTCGCCGATCGGGGGCATTCCATGCCCGCCGACCACGGCTGGCGCGTGGTCGCCGACACTGCGGTGGAATTCCTCGCCCAGCATCTGCCGCCGGTGCCCGGCGAGTCGTAGACCGACATCCATTCCAGATCGAAGGGACTAGCCATGCCAACGATCACAACCACCGATGGCGTCGAGATCTACTACAAGGATTGGGGTTCGGGACGTCCCGTGGTATTCAGCCACGGCTGGCCGCTCAACGGCGACGCCTGGGACAACCAGATGAACCTGGTGGCGAGCAAAGGCTATCGCGCCATCGCGCACGATCGGCGCGGTCACGGCCGGTCCGGCCAGGTATGGGACGGGCACGACATGGACCACTACGCCGACGATCTCGCCGCCGTGCTCAACGAGCTGAACTTGACCGACGCGGTACTGGTCGGACATTCCACCGGCGGTGGCGAGGTCACCAGATACCTGTCGCGGCACGGTACCTCCCGGGTGGCGAAGGCCGTTCTGCTCGGCGCGGTGCCGCCGCTGATGCTGCGGACCGACGCCAACGTCGAAGGACTGCCCATCGATGTCTTCGACGACATTCGCGCGGGCGTCGCCGCCGACCGCTCGCAGTTCTATCAGGACCTCTCGGCGCCCTTCTACGGCGCCGATCGCGCGGGATCGACCGTCTCCCAAGGCCTTCGGGATCATTTCTGGCTGATGGGCATGCAGGCCGGGCTCAAGGGCGCGCTGGACTGCGTCAAAGCCTTCTCGGAGACCGATTTCACCGCGGAGCTGCCGAGCATCGACATCCCGATCCTGGTGGCGCACGGTGACGACGATCAGATCGTCCCATTCGCGTCCTCGGCGGCCAAGACCGCGAAGCTGCTGCCGCGGGCGGAGCTGAAGGTGTACCCCGGTGCGCCGCACGGCCTGTGCGGAGCGTACGAACAGGCGTTCAATGCCGACCTGCTCGATTTCCTGAAGAACTGAGGAGGGCGAAATCCGATGAAGCGCAGACGTATCCTGCGCGGCGGTATCGCCGCGCTCGCCATCGCGCTCGCCGCCGTCGTGCCGGGCGGCCCCGCGCAGGCGCAGACCTCACCGACCATCGTGCTCGTGCACGGCGCCTTCGCCGACACCACCAGCTGGAATAGTGTCGCCGCGCTGCTGCGCGGGCGCGGCTATCGCGTCGTGACGCCGGACAATCCCCTGCGCGGACCGGCCTACGACGCGGCCGCCGTGCAACGCACACTGGACACCATCTCCGGTCCCATGGTGCTGGTCGGCCACTCCTACGGCGGCTTCGTGATCACCAACGTGCACGACCCCGAGGTCGAATCGCTGGTCTACGTAGGCGCGTTCGCGCCGGTGCAAGGCGAGGTCGCCCAGCAGGCCCTCGACCCGATCCGTTTTCCCGGCAGCCAACTGCTGCCGCCCGCGCTGCAGCTGAAGGTGGTCGACGACCCGCAGGGGATCGCGGGCATGAACATCGACGGCTACATCGCACCCGCCAGCTTCAACGACGTCTTCGCCCAGGATGTCGACTCGGCGACGGCTGCCGACATGATCGCCCATCAGCGCTCCATCGCCGTGGCGGCCAATCTCGAACCCTCCGGCCCACCCTCGTGGTCGGCCACTCCCAGCTGGTTTCTGATCTCGGGCGCCGACCGCGTGATCCCGCCGTCGGCACAGCGCTTCATGGCTCAGCGGATGGGCGCGCGCACCAGCGAGATCAATGTCTCCCATGCCTCCATGGTCTCCCGGCCCGACGACGTCGCCGCGGTGATCGAAGCCGCCGTACCCGGCTGATCGCCTCCGCCGAGCGGGATCTGACCAGCTGCCACGGTCGGTCCCGCTCGCCGGTGTCCGGATCAGGTGCCGGTGCGGTTCGATCGGCGTTCCCGTCACCGGCCAGCAATCCGGCGGCCGGCAATTAGACTGGACAAACAGACGAACCGGGAATTCGCCTGCAATGGCTGGTGGGCGTCGGTAGTGCGGCGCGACCGGAGACGAAAGCGAGGAGGTGGGGCCGATGTCGAGCACCGAGGATCGGCGCTTCGAGGTCCTGCGCGCGATCGTCGCGGACTATGTCGCGACCAAGGAGCCGATCGGCTCGAAGACCCTGGTCGAGCGGCATAACCTGGGTGTTTCCAGCGCGACGGTGCGCAACGACATGGCGGTGCTCGAGGCGGAGGGTTACATCACGCAACCGCACACGAGTTCCGGGCGCATCCCCACCGACAAGGGCTATCGACAGTTCGTGGACCGCATCTCCGAGGTCAAGCCGCTGTCTCCGGCCGAACGCAGAGCGATCATGGAGTTCTTGGAGTCGGGCGTCGATCTCGACGACGTGCTGCGCCGCGGTGTCCGCCTGCTGGCCCAGCTGACCAGGCAGGTCGCGGTCGTGCAGTATCCGACGGTGTCGGCGTCCACGGTCCGGCACATCGAGGTGGTCGCGCTCAACCCGGCCCGGCTGCTGCTGGTGGTGATCACCGACACCGGCCGCGTCGACCAGCGCCTGGTGGAACTCGGCGCGCTGATCGATGACGAGGATCTGGCCGCGCTGCGCGGCATGCTCGGCGGCGCGATGGACGGCAAGCGCCTGGCCGCGGCCTCGGCGGCGGTCGCCGAGCTGCCCGAGCACTCCCCGCTGCGCCTGCGTGACGTGCTGGTCCGGGTGTCCACGGTGCTGGTGGAGACGCTGGTGGAGCATCCGGAGGAGCGCTTGGTGCTCGGCGGCACCGCCAACCTCACCCGCAACGCCGCCGACTTCGGCTTCCCGGGCTCGCTGCGCGCGGTGCTGGAGGCACTGGAGGAACAGGTGATCGTGCTCAAGCTGCTCGCCGCCGCCCAGCAGCCGGGACGGGTCACCGTGCGGATCGGCGAGGAGACGCAGGTCGAGCAGATGCGCGGCACCTCGGTGGTGTCGACCGGCTATGGTTCGGCGGGCGCGGTGCTCGGCGGAATGGGCGTGCTCGGACCGACCCGGATGGACTACCCAGGAACGATCGCCTCGGTAGCGGCGGTCGCCCGGTATATCGGTGAGGTTCTGGCCGAGCGCTGACGTGACACCGGCCACCCACGCCACTGCTACGCTCGACCTTTCGGCCGGATAAAGTTGAGTGCACAAGACTAATGCTGGTGTCGGCGCGCGGTGAACGCGTGCGCGGGCACCAGCCGCACCGTCGACAACGACCAAGGACTAGAGAGCTCAAGTGGCACGGGACTACTACGGACTGCTCGGCGTCGCGAAGAACGCGACCGACCAGGAACTCAAGCGGGCATACCGCAAGCTGGCGCGTGAGCTCCACCCCGACGTCAACCCCGACGAGACGGCGCAGGCCAAGTTCAAAGAAGTGTCCACCGCCTACGAGGTGCTGTCGGATCCGGAGAAGCGGCGCATCGTCGACATGGGCGGTGACCCGCTGGAATCCGCCGGTGCCGGTGGCGCAGGCTTCAGCGGTGCGGGCTTCGGCGGACTCGGCGACGTGTTCGAGGCGTTCTTCGGCGGGATGAGCGGATCGACCAGCACGCGCAAGCCGCGCGGTCGTGTCCAGCCGGGCGCCGACTCGCTGATCCGCACCCGGCTGAGCCTGGCCGAGTGCGCGGTGGGCGTGACCAAGCACCTGACCGTGGACACCGCGGTCCTGTGCGACCTGTGCCAGGGAGCGGGCACGAACGGCAAATCCAAGCCGGTGCGCTGCGAAACCTGTGGCGGCGCAGGCGAAGTCCAGTCCGTGCAGCGTTCCTTCCTCGGCCAGGTGCTGACCTCGCGTCCGTGCCCGACCTGCCGCGGCGCCGGTGAGACCATCCCGGACCCGTGCCAGAAGTGCGGCGGTGACGGCCGGGTGCGGGCGCGCCGGGAGATCGCCGCGCCGATTCCGGCCGGCGTCGCGAACGGCATGCGGGTGCGGTTGGCCGCGCAGGGCGAGGTCGGTCCCGGTGGCGGCCATGCGGGTGACCTGTATGTCGAGATCGTGGAGCAGCCGCACGACGTGTTCGTCCGCGACGGTGACGACCTGCACTGCACCATCCGGGTGCCGATGATCGACGCGGCACTGGGCACCACCGTCGTGATCGACACCATCCTGGACGGCCCGACCGAGCTGACCATTCCGGCGGGCACCCAGCCCGGGGAGATCTCGGTGCTGCGTGGTCACGGCATGCCGCGCCTGCGCTCGGGCGCGCGCGGTGACCTGCTCGCGCACCTGGACATCGTGATCCCGGCGAAGCTGGACGGCAAGCAGACCGAGCTGCTGCGCAAGTTCAAGGGGATGCGCGATCGCGAGCGCGCCGAGGTGATGTCGGCGCAGTCCGAGCACAACAGTGGGTTGTTCGCGCGGCTGCGCGCGTCGTTCAGCGGGCGCTAGGTGGCCGCGACCGTCTTCTACCTCGACGAGGTGCCCGAGCCGGGCGCGATCGCGGTGCTCGACGGCCCGGAGGGCAGGCATGCCGCCACGGTGCGCCGCATCCGGGTCGGCGAGCCGATCACGCTCTCCGACGGCCGCGGTGTGCTGGCCGAGTCGGAAGTCGTTGCGGTGCAACGTGATCGGCTCGAGTTGGCGGTTCGTGACCGGGTGCTGGCCGCCCGGCCTGCCCCGCTGGTGACCGTTGTGCAGGCGTTGCCCAAATCCGACCGTTCGGAACTCGCGGTAGAGCTGATGACCGAGGCGGGCGCGGACGCCGTCATCCCGTGGCAGGCGGCCCGCTGTGTCGCCAACTGGGAAGGCAAGGCGGCCAAGGCGGTCGACAAGTGGCGCGCAGCGGCCCGCTCGGCTGCCCGTCAGTCCCGCCGCGCCTACATCCCTGAGGTCGCCGACCTGCATCGCACCAAGGATCTGCTGGAGCTGGTGCGGAAGGCGAAGGCGGACGGTGCGATCGTCGCGGCGCTGCACGAATCCGGCACCGCCCGCTTCACCGAACTGCCCTTCGCCGACGCAGCCGAAATCGTCCTCGTGGTCGGTCCCGAAGGCGGGCTGGACGATGCGGAACTGGCGGCCTTGGCCGACGCGGGCGCGAACGTAACCTTGCTCGGCCCCACAGTGTTGCGTACATCCACTGCGGCCGCGGTCGCCCTCGGCGCGCTGGGCGCGCTCACCTCACGGTGGTAGCAACGAGCGGACCCGTTGCCGGTCCAATCGGCGAAAAGAGTCCGCGTCCCACCGGATCGTGCGACTAACCGCAGGCCTCGTCAAGCGGCGGCTTCTCCACCTCTGCGTCGAGTACCTGGCCGTGCTGTCCTGTAGTCGCAATGGCGTGGTGACGGGTCGGCCGGATTGGGGCTGGCAATCCTTCCGCAGGAAGACCGGCTGTCGGCGGGGCCGCTGGCCGGCCCGGTGACGGTGCCGCTCGCCGACGCCGGCGCCGCTCGCTCGGTCGGGATGGTGTGGCCCGCGGCCGCGACGCCGTCGGACGCGGTGCGGCGCTTCCGTGATTTCACCGAGGATTGGGCGCGGCGGCGCGCGGGAATCCCGTAAGGACCGGCTCGGCGTCAGCAGCTTATTCACTGGGCGGTGTCGGTGGGGCGCGTTAAACTTTTCTCAACACAGCAGTCGAGACCGGAAAGCAGGCTATAGCCACTTTTGACAGCACAAGGCGAGATCGGCGACCCGAGTACCCCTACGGCAAGCATCGGCGCCGGCGACAGCGGTTCGGGTCCCGCAGCGCGTACCGTGCGTTCGAGTATCGAACTCGCTCCCGAATCCGTGTTCCCCTTCCTCGGTTCAGCCGACCAGAATCTGCGTGAACTCGAATCCCTGCTCGACGCGGACATCCACGTCCGCGGCAACTCTGTCACCCTCACCGGCAAGGCGGCCGACGTCGCGCTCGCCGAGCGTGTCATCGAGCAGCTGGTCGCGCTGACCGGCCGCAATCGCGTGGTGACTCCCGAGGCGGTGCGGCACACCGTGTCGATGCTCACCGAGGGCACCAGCGAGTCGCCCGCGGAAGTGCTCAGCCTGGACATCCTGTCCCGGCGCGGCAGGACCATCCGGCCCAAGACGCTCAACCAGAAGCGCTACGTCGACGCGATCGACGCCAACACCGTCGTGTTCGGCATCGGTCCCGCCGGTACCGGCAAGACGTATCTGGCGATGGCCAAGGCAGTTCAGGCGCTGCAGTCCAAGATGGTCAACCGGATCATCCTCACCAGGCCCGCGGTGGAGGCGGGGGAGCGGCTCGGCTTCCTGCCCGGCACGCTGAACGAGAAGATCGACCCGTACCTGCGCCCGCTCTACGACGCGCTGCACGACATGATGGACCCGGAGGCCATTCCGAAGCTGATGGCGGCCGGTGTCATCGAGGTCGCGCCGCTGGCATACATGCGCGGGCGCGCGCAGCCGTTGCATACAAAAGTCCTGACCCCCGAGGGTTTCCGGCCGATCGGTGAGCTCCAGGTCGGCGATTTCGTTATCGGTTCGGATGGCTGCCCGACCGAGGTACTGGGCGTGTACCCGCAAGGCTTCAAAGAGATCTATCGGGTCTACACGCAGGATGGCTCATCGACGCTCGCGTCGGGCGATCACCTGTGGTCGGTGTACACGCGTTCCGATCGTCGTCGGGGCAAGCCGCCACGTGTTCTGCAAACGAAGGAGATGATCGGCAACCTCCGAGCAGCGCACTACCATCGCTACGAGCTGCCGCTACTGAGCGCACCCGTTCGTTTCGAGTCTCGCGCGGTGCCGATGGATCCGTACGCATTGGGCTTGCTGCTCGGTGATGGTTGCCTTACGTGCGCGACGACACCGAGCTTCGCGACGAATGACCCCGAATTGGCCGCAGCGCTGCAGCACGCGATTCCTGGCATCATGGTCCGCCGGAAGACGGCGGTCGACTATGTACTCAATCGAGTCAGGCAGCCTGGCGAGTCGGTCACTATCGCCAACCCGGTGACCAAGATCGCCCGGCAGTTGGGGCTCTCTGGTGCCCGATCCGACACGAAATTCGTCCCGAAGCAGTACCTGTTCAACGACCACGAGGTCCGATTGGGGGTTCTGCAGGGACTGCTCGACTCGGACGGCGGCCCAGTTACGCAACGCGGTCGCACCTGTCGTATCCAGTACATCCGCTACACGACCGTATCGCCCCAGCTGCGCGACGACGTCGTGTTCCTGGTTCAGTCGCTCGGTGGGATTGTCAACCTTCGGACAAGGGCGGCGGAGGGCCGCAAGCCCGGCTTGGCGAAGGGGCGGCCGGTCGGACATCGGTCGGATGCCTACATACTCGATATCCGACTGCCGGAAGGTATCGTGCCGTTCCGCCTGGCTCGCAAAGCGGCTAAGTACGCGGAGTTCGGCGGTGGTCGGCCGATGCGCTTCATCGACCGGATCGAGTCCGCCGGTACCGAGGAAGCTGTGTGCATTCGCGTGGCGGCCGCTGACTCGCTGTATGTCACCGAGGACTTCCTGCTGACGCACAACACTCTCAACGACTCGTTCATCATCTTGGACGAGGCGCAGAACACCACCGCCGAGCAGATGAAGATGTTCCTCACCAGGCTCGGCTTCGGCTCGAAGATCGTGGTGACGGGTGACGTCACGCAGGTCGACCTGCCCACCGGGGCCCGGTCGGGTCTGCGCACGGCCAGTGAGATCCTCACCGATATCGAGGACATCCACTTCGCCGAGCTCACCAGCAGCGACGTGGTCCGCCACCGGTTGGTTTCGGACATCGTCGACGCCTACGACCGGGCCGAGGCCGAGACGCGTCCGCCCGTCGCGTCGCATTACGGCGGCAACCGGGCGCAGCGGCGCGCCGCGAGCCGGTCGGATCGCCGGTAACGCGTTCGGCGGGCGGGGCTCCGCTCCGCCGACGCGATCGCCGGGATCGTAGGCTATTCGGGTGAGCATCGAGATCGCCAACGAGTCGGGTATCGACGTGCCCGAAGAAGAGCTGGTCAGCGTCGCGCGGTTTGTGATCGCCCGGATGGACGTGCACCCGGCCGCGGAGCTGTCGATGGTGCTCGTCGATCTCGATACCATGGCCGACCTGCACATGCGCTGGATGGATCTACCCGGCCCGACCGACGTCATGTCCTTCCCGATGGACGAACTCGAGCCGGGCGGACGGCCGGACAGCCCCGAGCCGGGCCCGTCCATGCTGGGCGACATCGTGTTGTGCCCCGAGTTCGCCGCCGGCCAGGCGCGCAAGGCGGGTCATTCGCTCGACCACGAACTCGCGCTGCTCACCGTGCACGGCGTGCTCCACCTGCTCGGCTACGACCATGCCGAGCCGGAGGAGGAGAAGGAGATGTTCGCGCTGCAGGCCACGCTGCTCGAGGAGTGGTACGAGAGCCTGAATGAAGCGCGGCGGCGGGCCGAACTCGCCGAACGTGACGCACGGTTGCTGGGTAAGGCGGGCTTCACCACACCGGGTGATTCCCTGGACCACGCGTGAATTCCCTGACCCTCGTTCTGCTGGCGGTCCTGCTCATCTCGGTGGGTGGGGTCTTCGCCGGTGTCGACTCCGCACTGAACACCATCTCGCCCGCACGCGTAGACGACATGGTCCGCGCCGACCGGCCGGGTGCGGTGCGGCTGAGCCGGATCGTCGCCGATCGGGCGCGCTACGTGAATCTCATGGTGCTCCTGCGGATTCTGTGCGAGATCGGCGCCACGGTGCTGCTGGTGGCCGGTCTGATCACGGTCTGGGCGCAGAACTGGGCGCTGCTGGTCACCGCGGTGGTGATGGTGCTGGTGTCCTATGTGGTGATCGGAGTCGGCCCGCGCACGCTGGGACGGCAGCACGCGTACTCGATCGCGCTGGCCGCGGCGCTGCCGCTGCAATTCATCGGTGCGCTGCTCGGCCCGCTCAGCAGGTTGCTGATCCTGCTCGGCAACGCGATCACGCCCGGCAAAGGCTTCCGCAACGGCCCCTTCGCCTCCGAGATCGAGCTGCGCGAAGTGGTCGAGATGGCCGGTGAGCGCGGCGTGGTGGCCGACGACGAACGCAGGATGATCCAGTCGGTCTTCGAACTCGGCGACACCCCCGCCCGCGCGGTGATGGTGCCGCGCACCGAGATGGTGTGGATCGAGGCGGACAAGACCGCGGCGCAGGCGATGTCGCTCGCGGTGCGCTCCGGACATTCGCGCATCCCGGTGATCGGCGAGAACGTCGACGACATCCTCGGCGTGGTTTACCTGAAAGACCTTGTGCCGTACGCGGATCGAAGCCGCAAGGTGCGGGTGCGCCAGGTGATGCGGTCCGCGGTGTTCATGCCCGACTCCAAGCCGCTGGACAGCCTGCTCGACGAGATGCAGCGCAGACGCAACCACATGGCACTGCTGGTGGACGAGTACGGCGGCATCGCCGGATTGGTGACCATCGAGGACGTGCTCGAGGAGATCGTCGGTGAGATCGCCGACGAGTACGACACCGACGAGACCCCGCCCATCGAAGATCTCGGCGACGGGCGCTACCGGGTATCGGCTCGGCTGTCGGTGGAGGACCTCGGCGAACTGTATGGGCTGGAGATCGAGGAAGAGGACGTCGACACCGTTGGCGGCCTGATGGCGCACGAACTCGGGCGGGTGCCGCTGCCTGGTTCGAAGATCGAGGTGCACGGGCTGGTGCTGCGCGGCGAAGGCGGCGCGGACGCGCGGGGACGGATGCGGGTGAACACCGTGGTGGTCAGCAGAGCGCGCGAGAAGGTCCCGGCGGGCAAAACCAACGGCGACAATCCCAATGGCAAGCGCAAGGCCAATGGATCGGAGCGGGAGACCCCGTCCGATCGCGACGAGGACGGAGACACCGAATGACCGAACTGGACGCCGAGGACAACAAGCTGGTCGTGCTGGCCCGTGGGGCGCTCGGCCGCACCGGCGGGGCGAGTGGCGCTGCCATCCGCGACACCGACGGACGCACCTACGCCGCGGGGGAAGTGAACCTGACCGCGCTGCGATTGACGGCGCTGCAAGCCGCGGTGGCCGCCGCGCTCTCCAGCGGCGCCGAGGGATTCGAGGCCGCCGTGGTGGTCGGCGGGCGGTTGTCCGATTTCGGCGTCACCGCGGTGCGTGAGGTCTCGGCGGAGGCGCGGATCATCTTCACCGACCGCGACGGCGCGGTGTTCGAGATCGTGGACGATTCGGCCGACGCCGCCGACGCGGTCACCGCCGACTCGGGCGAGGTGCGCGGTGGCTGACCGGTCGAAGTCCCGCGAGAAAGACGAATTCCGTTCCGGCTTCGTCTGTTTCGTCGGCCGTCCGAATACCGGCAAGTCGACGCTGACCAACGCGCTGGTCGGCGCGAAGATCGCGATCACCTCCTCGCGCCCGCAGACCACCAGGCACACCATTCGCGGCATCGTGCACCGCGAGCACGCCCAGTTGATCCTGGTCGACACTCCCGGCTTGCACCGTCCACGCACCTTGCTCGGCCAGCGCCTCAACGACCTTGTGCGCGATACGTATTCGGAAGTCGACGTGATCGCGCTGTGCATCCCGGCCGACGAGAAGATCGGCCCCGGCGACCGCTGGATCGTGCAGCAGATCAAGCAGATGGCGCCGAAGACCACGCTGCTCGGCGTGGTCACCAAGATCGACAAGGTGAGCCGCGACCAGGTCGCCGAGCAACTCCTCGCGGTCTCCCAACTGCTCGGCCCCGACGCCGACGTGGTGCCGGTGTCGGCGGTCAAGGGCGAACAGGTCGAGGTCCTGGTCGACGTCATCGCCTCGAAGATGCCGGAGGGCCCGGCCTTCTACCCCGACGGCGAGCTCACCGACGAGCCCGAGGAAACCCTGATGGCCGAGCTCATCCGCGAGGCCGCGCTCGAAGGCGTCCGTGACGAACTGCCGCACTCACTGGCCGTCGTCATCGAGGAGGTCCTGCCCTACGAGGACCGCGAGGACATGCTCGACGTCCACGCCCTGCTCTACGTCGAACGCCCCAGCCAGAAAGCCATCGTCATCGGCAGAGGCGGCTCCCGCCTGAAGGAAGTCGGCACCAACGCCCGCAAACAGATCGAACACATCCTCGGCACCCGCATCTATCTGAATCTGCACGTGAAGGTGGCGAAGGACTGGCAGCGCGATCCCAAGCAGCTTGGCAAACTCGGCTTCTGATCAATACCGAGTGCTCCCGGGATCCCCGTCGGGCGCCGGTCTACTCCACCTTCGGCCGGGAACATCGCCGCCGCGACATGCAGTGGTCATCTCGGGCACGTGGCGGGTGGATGCTCGACGTGTTGGAGGCAGCAAACGACGGTGCGGACTACAAACCACCCCAGTCAGAGGTCGACGACCGCTACTAGCAGCTACAAGCAACTCCTCGAAGTCGAACGCGGTGGATTCGGTCCGCGATCGACGGTGAGCTGCTGATCGGCTCGCGACCGCGAGGGTTAGGAACTGTCGGTGGGTGATTTCGAGCATGTCATGCCGAGGCTGTATTCGCGGCTGTCGAATGAATACGGGACCGTCGGGCGTTTCTTCTTCGACTCCGACTCGGGAACGATCACGGCGATATCGCGCAACGGTTCTGGATTGTCGATGATTCTCACCGACGTGGGCGAGGGAATTCGTGTCGACCTCGGGCTCGGTCTGACCCTTGTGATACCACGCGACGACCCGTTCGAATTGTCCGATGTGCTGGCCCCCGTGGGCTCGTTGATCGAGAACGGCATAACCCTGCATGTACCGCTCGAACCAGGGGATGATCCGGTGCTTCGCTACACACTCGAGTTTCCTGGCGGTGCGCTGAGTTCGAGGATTCCGGGCCGCGAGTACACGGAGTTTACCGTCGGTGGCTGGTCTCCCTTCTTCGGCTCCCGGTAGCAGCGCGGTGCGGGGCAGGGAGCCCGGCACCGCGAGGGATCTCATTAGTACTCCAGCGAGCAGCGAGCCTCGGTTGGTGGCGATTCCCGGTTGCCAGTGACGGCGATCCCGGGGGCAGCTCTGTGACATGTCCTGCGGTCCGGATCACGGCATGCCCAGCGGAACCTTGGTGATCTCGCGCCATTCGTATCGATGGCTGTCCCGGTTCAGGGCAATGAGCGATACCGCTGTCACTGGCTGTACAACCTCTATGTCGCTCAGCTCATTTCGGGAGAGCAGGTTGCGGAGGTCCGTCATCGATGCCACTCCCGCGGAGTAAGCGAGCGACAGATGGGGCTGGAAGCGGTCACCGCGCTCAGGCACCTGCTCGAGGCCCCAGATATCGGCGACGGCGCGTTGCAGATCGTGGCGGATATCCCGGAAGCACCCCGGGTTCGCGATCGGCATTCCGATGGTTTCCTTGTCCACGGACGGTGGTCCGAGCAGGGCGTCGAATGGGTCGCGCTGGGACAGGTACGTTGCGGCGGCCTCGCTGATCAGCTGCATGTCTGGTGCTGTCACTTCATCGGTGAATCCGATGCCCTGGATCGTGATGTGCAGTCCTTCGCGGGCAACGGGATCCATGGTGGGGATCTGTGAAAGAGTCGGCGCAAAGATCTCCACCAGGTGTCGGGCCGGAGAATCGTTGTCGAAGGTGACGTGCCAGGTGTAGAACGACTTGCCCAGCCTCCAGCCCGGGCGCCACCACCAGTGATCCCACGTGGAGTCTTCGGCCATGAGGGTCATCCTCAGTTCGTGTCAGCCGCGAGCGAAGACTGTCGGCATGTGTGAGGTCGATGTTCGAGCAGCGGACGACCGCCGCTGTACCTCATTAGTCCGTAGTCCCTGGGTTAAGGTCGACAATCAAGACGTCGAATTGAGGCGCGCCTTCCCACGGCGGGAGGAGGGTGCCGACGCGGCGCGCTCCCCAGTGCCGATAGATCGCGTAGGCGTTCTCGTTTGCTGGGTTGACCAGCCAGGTGACCCGCCGCTCGGAACGGTCTGTGAGCAAGCCGCGGTATAGGAGACCAGCAATGCCTTGTCCGACGCGTTTCTTGTCGACCATGAGCTCGCTGAGCGCGAACGTCCTCGATCCGTCTTCGGCGGTGAACTCCTCCGAAGACGGCTGCCCGGGGTCCAGGACGAGTCCGGTCCACCATGTGGTGTCTGCATCCAGCGGCCAGCCGAACGCTTGGCCGACAGGTTCGCCGTCTATGGTCGCGAGGACCATCGAGAAGCCCGGTATAACCGAGTAGACCTCAAACCGCTCCATGAATGCTTCGGTGGACTCGAACGGATTGCCGGTTGCAATGGCATCGACGTAGCCTCGGGCCTGTACATCGGCGATCGTGTCGCGAATCGTGCGCGCCGATTCCCTGGAAAGCGACTGTAGGACAACATCTTCCGCCATCAATACCGCCTTACCCTCGGACCGGGACTTGATCGTATCGTTCTTGGAAGTCTTGGTGGCGAGGTTTGGTCGCGGCCGCGCGAACTGGTTCCAGCACGCGGAGCGTCCGGCTGGAGGAGACACCATCGGACACATCCGCGTTCGCAGCGGTGGACGTTCCTGACCGGCCCGGACCTGCCTGAGGACATCCGGTTGTACGCGGAGATGTCGAGGCTTGGCGTGTCGATCCTGCGCGCCGGGGATATCGCCTTGCCCGGTCCTGGACAGCGTCCGGGCCTGTTCCGGGCGGGGTTACAGCCACCCCTTGACGCTTACCGGCCGCCGGGGCGGGTTGTGGTCGACGCGATCCGGGGATGCGCCGCTCAGCGTGCGCGGCAGCGGCGGGTGGTGAGGGCGTATGCCTGAAACCACCACGGCCGAAGTGCCGTATGGGTGTGGCCCGGCATGTGCGCCGTGGATCACCGTCGAGCAATGCGGCCTGTTCACCTTCAACCAGGACACCGCACAGGTGTTGTCGGTGAAGTGCCCCTCCATGAACTGTTTCGGGCAGATGGTCAAGATCGTCAACGGCCGCATGGCCGACCACGACTCCCCGATGGACATCGCGCTCGGCGGCCAGAAATGCCCGTGGATCGGTATCCGCATCGTGTTCGACCGCACCCGATACCCCGAACTCGCTCCCCAGCCTGCCCCGCCATCGGTGCAGCCGCCGCAGGCCGGTCGGTGACCCGTGACCAGGACGCCGAGCGATCCGCCGCCGAGCTCGACGTCCTCACCGACGTGATCGGCACCCTGGTCACCAGCACCGCGGACGCCGTGCGCGACGGGATGAGCGACACCACCCGCGTGCGTGTGATCGCGATGGTGGTCTATGAACTGATCAGCAGTGCCCGCACCGCCGCTGCACCCCATACCGGCCGCCTATATGCCGCCCCCGTGCTCGATCCGATCGTCGACAACATCCCCACCGCCGACGACATCACCTTCCTGGACCTGTTGATCCCCGCGATCATCGGCCAGCACATCAACCGCACTTGAACCCCAAGACCGCCCCGGCGTGGATACGCGCGTCCGCTGGTCCCCCCTTTGCACCAGAGGGAGCACGCACGTACCGGGGCACCCAAAAGGGGGAAGGCTGCGCGGACGGGGCTCCGCTTCGGTGTGCCCCACCGAACCCGACCGCCAGCCTTCCTCCTGCCACCGAAATTCGTTGCACAACAGCAGCATTCACGCCCTAGGTGACACCTTCACGGAAGGCCCTCACATGCAACCCGATACAGCCGAACCGCACCACTCGTCGTCAGAAATCGTCTCCCGTGACGACTACCGATGCTTCCGCGACCGGGGCATGTGATGAGTTCACCCCTGCCGGACGAAGCCGATGTGCACCTGATCGTGCGGATGCGCGGCTACCAACTGCACTATGTGGCGTGCTTGACTGCGGCCCTGGTGTTCGTCCAAGACGAAGGTATCCGCCATTGCACCGACGCCGTCTCTGTCGCCAGCGGCGGAACTGATTGCCTGCCCCGGTTGCCATGCGAGCGCCTGTATGTCGAGCGATGACGGGTCCCCCTTATGGCACCCCGCCTCTGTACGCGCTGCTTGCTCGGTGGCGCGTACGGGCGCGACACTTAGTTGCTCGAACCCGCGATCCCAGACAGCCAGCATGAGCGGAAGGCAAGCCCAGTGGACGACGAACAGATCGGTTTCGACATCGAATTCGATGACAAAACCCAATCATTCCTTGATTGGGTTGCGCCCGAACGTATGGAATCGGAGGTGCGGGCATTCCTCACCGAAACCATACCTGGCATCGCTGACTATACGGATGCGTGGTGGATGTCACCGTTGACGATGCGAATCTTGGAAGCTACCGAAGAATTCTTCGGAGACAGAGACGGATTTCTCGCCCCCGAAAATCGAGATGCGGCCGATCAATTCATTCGATTCTACGGTGAGTGCTTCGTGCGACGTGCCGGAATGTCCTGGACCAATCGCCCCGAGTGGAGCGGCGCCCCCCTGTACAACGATTTCAGTCCAGCTGTGCACGACGGCAACGGCGACGAGGTCCGGAGCATATTTGCGATGACGGACTATTTGTTCCTCGAAGATGATGGTCCGGATATGGCGGATTACGTGATTACGTCGGCCGCTCGAGACATTCGGAAGGCCCGAAGCCGCACATAGAAGGCTTCTCAACTGCATAAAACGGGGGTCGGCATAATTATGCCTGACGAATACGACGCCATGCGCAAGAACTTGACCTCTTATGAACGCGGCTTGTATTTCGAGCTGGGCCGGGCGCACGAAATGGTGGAAACCAGAGACAAAGGATGGGTGAAGCAATTCAGAATCCAGACCGCTAAAGGACCGCGCGTTCTAGATAACGCTCGGAGCGTAGGCCGAGCCGTCGAAGGTGTCGAGCGGAAGTCTGGCAAGGTAAATGAGCGGGATGCGCGTGAGCAGCTGAACAAGGAGCGCGCTGGGCTAGAGTCCGGTCAAATTTTCCGCTCCCGGTGGGAGACGGTGGCCGGTGAAAAAGTTCCCGACAAAATTCGCCAGCAGATGCGGGAGCTGGCCCACGATTCTAAGGGCAAATTTCAGCACATCGAAATCAGTCGAGAGGCAGCAACTCGAGCTGTCGAGATCGGACGGAGCCTGGCATCTCAGCAATTGGAGCTGATCCGGCCGTACGAGCTGCAACGGGCAGACCGAGCGCGGGAAAGGCTGGCGAAGATACGCCAAATTGTGCGGGCACAGGAGCGAGCCGAAAAATTCCGGAAGATGCAGCAGTTCCGGGAAGCCGCTATACGTGGCAGGGCGGATGCCCCGCAGAAGATCGAACGTGATCGGCAGGCCAGAGAAGAGGCCGAGCGAGCCAGGCAAGCACGCGGAGCCGATGAGCGTGCGCGGGTTGAACGGACGCCTGCCGAACGGGTGGCGCTGGAATTCCCGGTGCCCGGTCAGTTCCAGGAACGGGAAGCCCCCGACACTGGGGAACAGGCGGCCCGAGAGGCGGGCGACGCTGCCAGTGTGGAGCGTGCAGCCGAGAAGGAACGAGAGGCTGCGGAGAAAGAACGCGAGGCTGCTTTCAAAGCCCTGGACGAGGCGCGAAACGCGGCGTTCAAGGAGTTGGACGAAAAGGGGCGTCTATCGGAGGTGGAAAGACTCCTGTGGTTGGGCCAGGCAACTCACCCACAAGCGGCGGTGAGGGAGCCGCCTGGTCACGCGCCGGGCGTTGTGCGTGGCGGTACCGGGCAGGGACATGAACGCTCACGTGGAGTATCCCGCGACCGATAGCTGTCCGCGCTCAATTGTCGTTTGCCAGCGTGAT
>NZ_BDBA01000211.1 GCF_001612745.1 Nocardia amamiensis NBRC 102102
CCGCCGATCTGGCCTCGGCCGGAACGCCCATCCCGGCCGGTGAGGCCTCGCGCGGCGCCACCGAGGCCGCCGCGTTCTGCACGGCGGCGGGCACCAACGGCGCTTCGGCGGGACGGACCGCCCCGACCAGGGATCTCGCACCGCGCATCTCGATCGAGGACCTGCCAGGTATGCGCGGCCAAGCCGCGAGACTGAGCGAATGGCTCAGCCTCGCGCTGGACGAGCCCGAGCTGCTGCGCACACTCGGCGCGAAACCACATCTCGGCGTGCTGATCACGGGACCCGCGGGCGTGGGCAAGGCGACGCTGGCCCGCGCGGTCACGGCGCGACGGCGCGTCGTGGAACTGGACGGCCCCACCATCGGCGCGGCCGAGAGCGGCGCGCGGCTGCGCGAGGTCGCCGAGGGGGTGGCCGACATCGGCTCCGGCCAAGGCGGCGTCCTGCTCGTCACCGATATCGACGCCTTGCTGCCCGCCGATCCCGAACCGGTCGCCACGCTCATCCTCGACCAGCTGCGCGCGGCCATCGCCGAACCGGGCGTCGCGCTCCTGGCGACCACGGCGCACCCGGTCGGGATCGACCAGCGGCTACGGTCCCCTGACCTGTGCGACCGCGAACTCACCCTGCCCCTGCCCACCGCCGCCGTGCGCAGGGCGCTGCTGGAGCAACTGCTGCGCCGAGTGCCGACCGAGGACCTGAAACTCGACGAGATCGCCGCGCGCACGCCGGGATTCGTGGTGTCCGATCTGGCAGCGCTGTGCCGAGAAGCGGCGCTGCGTGCGGCGTCGCGGGCCAGGGAGCAGGGCGAGCCGCGGCTCACCCAGTCCGACCTGCTCGGCGCGCTCGAGGTGATCCGGCCGCTGTCCCGGTCCGGGATGGAGGAGCTCGCGATCGGCAGCCTGAGTCTCGACGACGTCGGCGACATGGCGGAGACCAAGCAGGCGCTGACCGAGGCCGTGCTGTGGCCGCTGCGGCATCCGGACTCCTTCGCCCGGCTCGGCATCGACCCGCCGCGCGGCGTGCTGCTCTACGGCCCGCCCGGCTGCGGCAAGACCTTCCTGGTGCGCGCGCTGGCCGGTACCGGGCAACTCAGTGTGCATGCGGTCAAGGGCGCCGAGTTGCTGGACCGGTGGGTCGGCTCCTCCGAGCGCGCGGTGCGCGAACTCTTCCAGCGCGCACGCGATTCCGCGCCGTCGCTGATCTTCCTGGACGAGGTCGACGCGCTCGCTGCCCGCCGCGGGCAGAGCGCCGACGCTGGCGTCGGCGACCGGGTGGTCGCGGCGCTGCTCACCGAGCTCGACGGGGTGGAACCATTGCGCGACGTGGTGGTGCTCGGCGCGACCAACCGGCCCGAGCTGATCGACCCGGCGCTGTTGCGGCCGGGCAGGCTGGAACGGCTGGTCTTCGTGCCGCCGCCGGACGCGGCGGCGCGGCGGGAGATCCTGCGCACCGCGGGCCGAGCGGTGCCCTTGGCCGACGACGTCGACCTCGACGCACTCGCGCACGAGTTGGACGGATACTCCGCCGCCGACTGCGCCGCGCTGCTGCGCGAGGCCGCGCTCACGGCGATGCGCCGGGATGTGGACGCCGCCGATGTGACCGCGGCCGACGTCATGGCTGCCACCGCGGTAGTGCGCCCCTCACTCGACCCGCTACAGATCGATGCGCTGCGCCGCTACGCGCACGATCGCGGCCAAGCCGCGGCCAGCGAGGGCCGCTACCTCTGATCGAGCCGAACAGAGCACTCTGTCGGTAAACCACATCTTCGTGCATCTTTCACACTCGAGACATTTCTGAGCGAATCACTAGCAATTACAAGATCGCGCGAGCACCGCGGGTAAGTTCGACAACCGTGCGCAGGATCGGGGAGGTGGTCGACGCGACGACGGCGTTCATGGGCGCCGTTGTGGCGGGCGTCACACTGTTCCTGCCGGTCAGCGTCACCACGCAGCAGCAGACCACGCCCTACCGGATCGCCGGTCTGCTCAACAGCGTGCCGCGCAGCGCGGCGCTGGGGGTGATCGTCGCCGTCACGGTGGCCGTCTTGGTCAGCACGACCTCCCGTCCGCTCACCGGGTGGGCGACGGCGACGGCAGGCGCGCTGGGGCAGCTGATCAACCACTTCGCCGGGCGCCAAGGGTCGACGGCGGAGATGCTCACCACGCAGAATTACATCGACTCGGTGTTCGGCGCCATCCTGCTGGGCGGTCTTGGCGCGGTGGTGCTACGCAGGCTGCTGCCCGGCGCGGCGTTCGCGGTGGGCGCCGTCGGGTTCTTCGCCTTCGGCGATCTCGCCGAGTTGCTGGATATCGACGCCGATCCGTACGCGGTGCTGGAGACCCCGCCGCGCTGGATGATCGGCGCGGCGCTGGTCTTGCTGGTGATCAGTACCTTGCACAACTGGTCGCGCGCCGAAGAGCCGAAGACGCCGCGCATGGCGATCGCGCTGCCGGTAACGCCGATCCTCGCCGCCACGGTGCTCGCGCTGGTGATCCTCGCGGGCACCGAATGGCTGGGCCGTCAATACGCCAAACTGCCCGACGAGAGCCATGCGGTCGAAATCGGGATCGTCGTGGCCGCGACGATCATCAGCGCGACGGCTGCGGCCATGCTACTGCCCGGTCGGGATGGTACCGGGGTGTACCTGGCCGTGAGCTTGTCCGCGGCGGTCGACGCGGTGGGTTACGCAGTCCGGCCCGGCTGGAGTGCGGTGCTGCTGATCCCGCTGGCGGCGGCCGGTGTCGCGCTCGGCATCCGACTGAGCTCGGCCGCCGTCGCCGTCCTGCTGGTCGCGGGCATCGCGATCTTCGCGACGATCACCTCGACCACCGCGAGCACGGTGGGCTTCGCCGCGATCAGCGCTGTCATCGCGCTGACTGCGGGCTATTGCTGCGGTACGGCACGTCCGCGCTACGCGCCCAGCGGCGTACTCGGGCTCTCCGCGCTCTATCTGCCCTCGGCGGTCTCGGTGATGCCCGACAAGCTGGAGCACTGGCACGCCGAGGTGCCGATGCACGACCCGACACCGGGCCGCACCGCGCTTGTCATCATCATCGGCAGTGCGATCGGAATCGCCGTGCTCCGGAAATTCCGGCCCCGCAGCAAGCCACGACCGAAGGGACGACCCGAGAGCGAATCGTTAGCGGATATATAGCTTCGGCCTCGAGATATAGCCGACGCCATACCCGCCCACCCCGCGAAAAACCCAGGCTTTTGCGTAGGATTGTCCCGGACACCCCGCCGCCGCTACTCGACGGAGTGAAGTTTGCTCGCAATCCTGCTCCTCCATGCTGCCGCCGCTCTGGTGGCGCCGCTGTGGGTGCGGGCACTGGGACGCAACGCTTTCTACCTGCTGGCATTGGTCCCGCTCGGCTGCCTGGCTTGGGTGTTCGCGAATTGGTCTGACTCTCAGCGAGTTCGGCTGACCTGGGCGCCGAGCATCGCGATGAACATCGATCTGCGTTTCGACACGCTCGCGGCCGTGCTGTCCGCACTCGTGCTGGGCGTCGGAGCGCTGATCCTGGCCTACTGCGCCAGGTACTTCGAGGACGACGAACCGCGGCTCGGTGTGTTCGCCGCCCAGCTGGTCGCCTTCGCAGGCGCGATGTTCGGGCTGGTGACCAGCGACAACATGCTGCTGCTCTACGTGTTCTGGGAAGCGACGACGGTCTTGTCGTTCCTGCTGATCGGTCACAACGCCGAGCAAGCCGCCACCCGCAGGGCCGCCATCCAGGCGCTGCTGGTGACCGGCGCGGGCGGGCTGGCGATGCTGACCGGCATCGTCGTGCTGGCCGAAGCGAACGACAGCTACTTACTGTCGGATCTGCTCGCCACGGGAACTCCACCGAGCGGTACGGCCGCGAATATCGCGGTGGCGCTGCTGCTGGTCGGCGCGCTCACCAAATCCGCGGTGGTGCCAGTGCATTTCTGGTTGCCCGGCGCGATGGCCGCACCCACACCGGTGAGCGCGTACCTGCACGCGGCGGCGATGGTGAAGGCCGGTGTGTACCTGGTCGCCCGGCTGGCGCCGGTGTTCGCGCAGAACCCGGTGTGGCATCCGCTGGTGCTCGTCCTCGGGCTGGCGTCCATGCTGCTGGCGGGCCTGCGGTCGCTCCAAGTCGTAGATCTGAAGCTGGTGCTGGCCTTCGGCACGGTGAGCCAGCTGGGATTCTTGATCGTGCTCGCCGGCCTCGGCACGCCGGACGCCGCGCTGGCCGCGATGACCATGCTCATCGCGCACGCGCTGTTCAAGGCGTGTCTGTTCCTGGTGGTCGGGATCATCGATCACGGTGCGGGCACACGTGATCTGCGCAGGCTGTCCGGGCTCGGCCGCCGGGCTCCGGTGCTGTGCGGCACCGCCATCCTCGCCGCGCTGAGTATGGCCGGTATCCCGCCGCTGCTCGGCTTCGTCGGCAAAGAGAGCGCGCTGAGCGCCGTTCTGGACGCGGATACGCTCACCGCGCCGGGCCGCGCCGCGGTGTTCGCGGGCGTGGTGCTCGGGTCGATATTGACGGTCGCCTACAGCTTCCGGTTCGTCTGGGGCAGCTTCGCGGACAAGCACGTCGCGCTACAACCCGCCTCCGGCGCCACGCCGGTCGCCCACCATCCCAGCGAAGTGCCGGTCGAGCGGGACCAACCGGAAGCCGCGGATCGCGGCGTCCGCTGGCATCCGCCGGGTGCCCTGTTCCTGGCACCGCCCGCGCTGCTCGCGGTAGCGAGCCTGGTGGCCGGTCTCGCGCCGTCCTGGCTCGACGCGCGAGTGCGTCCCTACGCCGAAACGCTTCCCGGACAGCAGCTTTCGTACCTCGCGCTCTGGCACGGCGGCAACGCCGCGCTGGTGTCGACGGTCCTGATCGTCGCCGTCGGCATCCTGCTGTACCGGCTGCGCGACCGCTTCCCCGAATCCGCGCACCCGCGGCTCGGCAATGCCGACCGCGCCTACGACGCGACGCTGCGCGCGATGGACAGGCTGTCGCTGCGGATGACCGCGGCGGTGCAACGCGGCTCGCTGCCGCTGAGCCAGGCGGCGATCCTGGTCACGCTGGTCATCCTGCCGATCGCGCTGCTGGCGCTGGGCACCCGCACCGGAGTCGCACTGCGCCTGTGGGATTCGCCGCTGCAACTGGTCATCGGCGCGATCATGGCGGTGACCGCGCTGGCCGCGACGGTGCTGCGCAATCGTTTGGCGAGCGTGCTGGTCGTCGGGGTGACCGGCTACGGCTGCGGTGTGGTCTTCGCCCTGCACGGCGCGCCCGACCTCGCGCTGACCCAATTCCTCGTGGAAACGCTGACCCTGGTGATCTTCGTCCTGGTGCTGCGGGCCTTTCCGGCGACGATCGAGGCGAGCAGGACGACCGCGTTCAAGACGCGCAGGGCGATCCTGTCCGCGGTGGTCGGCGTGGTGGTCGCGGTGCTCGCCGGTTTCGCCGTGGCGGCACGCACCACCGAACCCATCTGGCATCGGATCCCGGATGCCGCATACGCATTCGGCGGCGGCAAGAACGCGGTCAACGTGCTGCTCATCGACATGCGCGCCTGGGACACCCTCGGTGAGATCTCCGTGCTCGTGGTCGCGGCGACCGGTGTGGCCTCGCTGGTGTTCCGCAGCAGGCGTTTCGGCAGCGCGCCGCGCGCCGCGGACTCCCCCGACTACGACCCCGATCTGGTGAGCTGGCTGCCCGCGGGCCGGTTGGTCGCCCGGGCCGAACGGTCGATGGTCCTGCAGATCACCACCCGCCTGGTGTTCCCGACCATCATGGTGCTGTCGGTCTACTTCTTCTTCTCCGGCCACAACGCACCCGGTGGCGGTTTCGCGGGCGGGCTCACCGCGGGGCTCGCGCTGACGCTGCGCTATCTCGCGGGCGGCCGCTATGAGCTCGGCGAGGCGCTGCCGGTCGACGCGGGTCACATTCTCGGCGCGGGCCTTACGCTGGCGGCGGGGACTGCGGTCTCCTCGCTGCTGCTGGGCGCGCCGCCGCTGTCGTCGGCGATCTTCGAGGTGACGCTGCCGGTGCTCGGTCACGTCAAGGTGGTCACCGCGCTGCTGTTCGATCTCGGCGTGTATCTGATCGTGGTCGGCTTGGTCCTGGACGTGCTGCGCAGCCTCGGCGCGCGCCTCGACAGCGAGCTTGCCGACGCCGAGACCACTTCGGAGCAGGGGGATTCCGGCAGATGACAGCGAATCTGACGCTATTGGTCGTGATCGGCGTCCTGGTCTCGTGCGGTGTGTACCTGATCCTGGAACGCGCCGTGTCGAAGATGCTGCTCGGGTTGATCCTGTTCAGCAACGCGGTGAACCTGCTGATCCTCACCGCGGGCGGCGGCGACGGCAAACCGCCCATCCGCGGCGAGAGCGATACCCCGGCCGAGGACATGGCCGACCCATTGGCCCAGGCCATGGTGCTGACCTCGATCGTGATCACCATGGGCGTCGCGGCATTCGTCCTGGCCCTCGCCTACCGCGCCTACATGCTCACCACCACCGACGACGTGGCCAACGACCAGGAAGACGTGGACGTCGCCCGGCGGCGCGCGGGAGAGGACCCGGAAACGTGAACCTCCCCCCGGGCCTGCTGCCGGTCCTCGCCCCACTGCCGGTACTCGTGCCGCTGCTCGGCGCCGCGGCCACGCTCGTCTTCGGCCGCAGGCCACGCGTGCAGAGCGCGGTCAGCTTCGCCGCGCTCGCCGGTGTCGTGGTGATCTGCGGGTTGCTGCTGTTCCTGGTCGACCGGGACGGCACCACCGCGCTGCAAGTGGGCAACTGGCCGGTGCCGATCGGCATCACGCTGGTGGTGGACCGGCTGTCGGCCGCGATGCTGCTGGTCTCGTCCATCGTCTTGCTGTCGGTCTGGCTCTACGGCGCGGGCCAGAACATCCGCGACGGCGACGAACGGCAACCGACCTCCATCTACCGGCCCACCTATCTCGTTCTGACGGCCGGTGTTTCGGCCGCGTTCCTGGCCGGTGACCTGTTCAACCTGTTCGTCGGCTTCGAGATCCTGCTCGCCGCCTCGTTCGTGCTGCTCACCGTCGGCGCGACCACCGAGCGCGTCCGCGCGGGCGTGGCCTACGTGATGGTCTCGATGGTCTCCTCGCTGATCTTCCTGACCGGCATCGGGCTGACCTACGCGGCCACCGGAACACTGAACCTCGCCCAGCTCGCGGTCCGGTTCGGCGCGGTGCCGGAGGGTACGAGGACCGCGATCTACGCGGTGCTGTTGGTGTCGTTCGGCATCAAGGCAGCCGTCTTCCCGCTGTCCAACTGGCTGCCCGATTCCTATCCGACCGCCCCGGCCCCGGTGACCGCCGTCTTCGCCGGGCTGCTCACCAAAGTCGGCGTGTACGCGATCATCCGGACGCACTCGCTGCTGTTCCCCGAGGGCGGCTTCGACTCGGTGCTGCTGGTGTGCGGTCTGCTCACCATGCTCGTCGGCATCCTCGGCGCCATCGCGCAGAGCGACATCCGCCGACTACTGTCGTTCACGCTGGTCAGCCACATCGGATACATGGTTTTCGGGGTGGGGGTGGCCAATACGGCCGGACTGGCGGGCGCGGTGTTCTACGTGGCGCACCACATCCTGGTGCAGACCTCGCTGTTCCTGGTAGCCGGACTGATCGAGCGGCAAGCCGGATCGACCTCGCTGCGCAGGCTGGGCGGGCTCGCCACCGCCAGCCCACTGCTCGCGGTGCTATTCCTCGTGCCCGCCCTGAATCTCGGTGGTATTCCGCCCTTCTCGGGGTTCATCGGCAAGGTCTCGCTGTTGCAGGCGGGCGCCGAGCGAGGCAGCGCGCTGGCCTGGGTGCTGGTCGGCGGAGCCGTGCTCACCAGCTTGCTCACCCTCTACGCCGTCGCGCGGGTGTGGAGCAAAGCGTTCTGGCGTCCACGGGAGGATGCGCCCGAGGGGCATCTCACCGCGGCGCGGCCACCTACGCTGATCGAGGAATCGACCGTCGTGCACTACGACGAGCGCATCGATCCCGGCCGGATGCCGGTGCTGATGGTGCTGTCGACGGCGGCGCTGGTCACGGTCGGCCTGGGCCTGACGGTGCTGGCCGGGCCGATCCTCGCCATCGCCGACCGCGCCGCGGTCGATCTGCGTGATCCAGCCGTGTATATCGGTGCGGTGCTGGGTGGTTCGCCCGACGACCCGGGAGCATTGCGATGAGCGACGAGCAGACCACGCACGGCACGCGGCGCGACACCGTAGTGCGGATCGCCATTCTGGTCTGGCTCACCCTCGTCTGGATCGCGCTGTGGGGCGATCTCAGCGTGGCCAACCTGCTCGGCGGGCTGGTGGTCGCCACACTGATCATGGTGGCGCTGCCATTGCCGCGTGTGCCGGTGGCCGGACGGCTGCGCTTGCTTCCGCTGATCGAATTGCTCGTGGTCAGTGCGTATTACGCGCTGGAGTCGAGTCTTCAGGTCGCCTGGTTCGCGATCCGCCCGGCGCCGACGCCGGTGTCCGGAGTACTGCGGGTGTACTCCGGCACGCGGTCGGATCTGGTCCTCGTGTTGTGGGCCGACCTGCTCAACCTGATCCCCGGCACCATGGTGCTGGAGATCGACCGCAGGCGCTGCGTGGTCTATGTGCACGTCCTCGACGTCGGCAGCGAGGCCGCCGTGGACAAGTTCTACCGGACCACCCGGCGGCTGGAACGCCTGCTGATCGAAGGGTTGGAGCGCCCGACCGGATGGCCGTTCGCCCGACCGACCTCGCCACCGGAGGTGACCCCGTGACCGTTGTCGCCATTCTGGCCGCCGTCTTGCTGGCGGCCGCCGCTCTGCTCACCACCTATCGCGTCGTGGTGGGCCCGAGCACGCTGGACCGAGTCGTCGGCGTCGACTCGCTGATGGCCATCGCCGCCTCCGGACTGGCCGTGTGGGCGGCATACAGCGCCGATACCACGCCGATCCCGGCGATCGTGGCGCTGGCGCTGGTGGGCTTCCTCGGTTCGGCCGCGGTGTCGCGTTTCCGAGTGCGGGACGACACATGAACCTCTGGCACGTGGTCGCGGGATTCCTGATCCTGTTCGGCTCGACGCTCGCGCTGACCGCCGCGATCGGGCTCGTGCGCTTCCCGGACACCCTGACCCGGATGCACGCCGCCACCAAACCCCAGGTGATCGGGCTGATCCTGGTGCTCGCGGGCGCCGGGATCCAGCTGCGCGGGCACGGGGACGTGTGGGCGCTGGCGCTGGTCGGGCTGTTCACGCTGCTCACCGCACCGGTGATCGCCCACCTCATCGGCCGCACCGCCTACCGTGAGCAGCGCCACCGCGACGGGCTGCTGCGCGTCAACGAGATGCGCGACGACGACGTCGAGTAGAAGAACTGCGTAGCCGGGTATGCGCGCTCAGCGCACGGCGTGTTCGACCTCCCGCCGCTCCTGCTCCGGTTCCCGCACGCTCGCGAACCAGGTCGCGTGGAATGCCGCGGCCAGTCCGGCCAGCAGTCCGAGCACGACCGTGCCGGCGAGCACCGGGTAGTCGGCCATGGGCACGGCAAGATACCGGTAGGACAGCAGCAGCGTGGCCAGTACCGCCGCACCGCCGGCGACCAGCCGGATCCGGAACCATCCCCAGCCGCGCTCCGGCTCGCGCAGCGCGGACTCGACCGTGAGGCACAGCACCGCACCCGCCACCAGGTCCACGCCGTAGTGGTAGCCGAAGCCCAGGGTGGCCGCCAGGGTGGCCAGCAGCCAGAACGCACCGCCCCAACGCAGCCAGCGTGGCGCGGGCGCGCCGTCCATGTCGCGACGGGTGTGCAGGAAGACCGACAGCGCCCAGGCTGTATGCATGGACGGCATGCAGTTGCGGGGGATCGCCGCGTCGAACGGCAACGGCATCGGATTCCGGTCGATCGGCGGCACGACACCGGGCCAGTAGTTGCCCAGCTGCAATCCATTGCCGTCCGGCCCGTATGCGAACATCGGCCCCACGACCGGGAACAGCACGTACACCAGCGGGCCGATCAGCCCGAGCACGAGAAATGTGCGCACCAGATAGTGCGATGGCCAACGGCCCGACGACATCACCCCGCGCAGCTGCCACACGGCCACGACAATCGCGGCCACCGGCAGCTCGATGTAGACCCAATGCAGCACCGCGTAGACCACCGGCCCCAGCGCGTCGATCGCGCGACCGAGCACCCAGGACGGATCGCCCAGCGCGTGGTCGGCGAGGATCACGTACTCGTCGAGCACTGTCGGCGTGCCGATCATCGTGATGTGCAGCCACACGTCGCCGACTTTGGTGGCCAGGATGAGCAGCGCGCCCAGCGCTGCCGCGTGCAGTGCGTGGCGCCGTTCGGTGCCCGTCCAGCGCAGCCAGGCCAGCAGCGCCAACGCGGTGAGCACGATGACCGGGCCATTGCCGATCGCGAACGGTTCCCCGGCCAGCAGCCGGGCGCAGGCCCACACCACATCGATGGTCACCGCGACACCGACCGCGACCAGCCTGCGCCGGACCGAAATACCCACCAGCGCAAGGATCAGCCCCGCCCACGGAACCGACATGGACTTGGGTGTGCCGACGTAATCCCGCCACAGGCTGTCCAGCGGTCCTTCGAAACCCTGCCGAATGGCGATGACCTGCAATGCGATCAGCAGAACGGGCACCGCGGCCACCGCCGCCGCCACCCCGGTCCGGGTCCGCGACTCGCGATTGCGCGCGACCGCGCTTCCTACTCTGACACCCGGGTTTTCGACAAGCACGACGACCATAGTAAACAGGGGGTGAACGACATCCCCCTGGCCAGCTGAACAGCAACCGACTTGCCCGCGGCGCGTTCGCTACTGGTTCAGCTCCTTGACCAGCGCGTCCACCACCGCGACCAAATCGCCCTGCGACGCCGCGGCAACCCGGCGCTGCCGCTGATACGAGGCGCCCCGCTTCGGGATCTCGGCGACCGATGCGAGCTCGGCGGCGCAGCCGATCCGCGCCGCCGTCGGCTCCAGCCGGTTCAGCAGGTCATCGAGGTCGTCGGTGACCAGCCGCTCGTTGCTGTCGGCGTCGGTGATGATGATCGCGTCCAGCCCGTACCGGGCGGCCCGCCACTTGTTCTCCTGCACATGCCACGGCGGAAGGGTCGGCATGGTCTCGCCCTCCACGACGCGCCGATCCAGGTCGACGATCAGGCAGTGGATGAGCGCGGCCATCGCGGCCAGTTCGGCGCGCGTGGAGATCCCGTCGCACACCCGAACCTCGATCGTGCCCCACTTCGGCGCCGGGCGAATATCCCAGTGCATGCCGCCGAGCTGGGTGAACACACCGGTCTTGAGCTGGTCGTGCACGAAATGCTCGAACTGCGACCAGTTTTCGAACTGGAACGGCAGGCCCGCGGTCGGCAACTGCTGGAACATCAGCGTCCGGTTGCTGGCGTAGCCGGTGTCCGAACCGGACCACATCGGCGAGGACGCGGACAGCGCGAGCAGATGCGGATAGGCCAGCAGCAGCGAGTTCAGGATCGGAAAGACCTTGTCGCGGTGGGACACTCCGACGTGCACGTGCACGCCCCAGATCATCATCTGGCGGCCCCACCACTGGGTGCGCTCGATCAGCTCGTCGTAGTGCTCCGAGCGGGTCAGCTGCTGCGCCGACCACTGGGCGAAAGGATGGGTGCCCGCGCAGAACAGGTCGACCCCGAGCGGGTCGGCCGCGCGCCGCACGGTCTCCATGGTGCCGGACAGGTCCTCCACCGCCGCGCCGACGGTCTCGTGCACACCCGTGACGATCTCGACGGTGTTGCGCAGCAGTTCCTTGGTCACCTGCGGTGTGCCGTCGTGGGCGCGCAGGTCACCAACCGAGTCGAAGACCGCCGCCGCGGTATTGGACAGGTCGCGGGTCACCTTGTCGACCAAGGCGATCTCCCATTCGACCCCGATGGTGGGCCGGGGCGAGCCACCGAAGGGAACGTGTTCGATTCCTGCCCCGGCCATAGGACACCGTTCTACTGAATGACGCCACAGGCGACACGACCGCCAGCATCACCGGTCGCCAGTGTCGTCTCGTCCGGGCCCGCGACGCCGTCGGCGCGGACATAGCGATTCGGGATGTTGCCGAAGTTGTCGGAGTCGGCGTGGATGATCAGGGCCTTGCCCTTGATCTCGTCCAACGTGACCGAGTCGGTGGTGGTGACCAGCTTCGCGGAGCCGTCGGAGCGCACCTCGAGCGAGGTCAGGTCACCGCTGGCCGGGTGCGCGTTGGCGCTGCCGACCTGCAGATGGCCGCCCGCCGAGAGGAAGTCGCCCGCCGGTCCACCGGTCGGGGCGACCGAGTTGGGTTCGCACTTGCCCACCGAGTGAACATGCAGGCCGTGGAAGCCGGGACGCAGGCCGTGCGCCTCCACCGTGACCTGGAGATGATTGCCGTCCTTGGCGAAGTGCGCGGTGCCGACCGAGGACCCCGACGAGTCCTTCAGCTCCACGTTCACCCCGGGGTCGGTGTGCGGCGTGCCGTGCTCGGTGGCATGCTCGCCTGCCGGAGCGGGGGAACCGGTCCACACCGGCGGCGTGGTGCCCTTGACGTCACTCGACTCCTGGCTGTTCGTGCAGGCGGCGAGGCCGAAGACCGCGACCGCGAGCAGCGGTGTCGCAGTCCGCCAGGACGGGCGTCGAGTAGTGGACGGGGCCATCGGGGAACTCCTTTACGAGTACCGAGTTTACGAGTAAAGCTGGGTGGACACGTTCGTTACCGCACAGAATGATGCCACGCCCGCCGTTTCGCGCCCCCGACCGGGCCGCCCGACTTCTTCCTCCGTCCGGCGCACACGAACGGCGGCTTACACCCCTCAGTTACCCGTGACGATCACAGTTACACCCGGCGCCGAATCCCCGATCGCGCTCGATTTCGGAGCGACGGCCGCGTCGAGCTCGTCCGCGATGGCCTGGGCCGCCTCCTTGTCACCAGGCGAGTTTCCGTAGTAAACGGTGGTTTTCGGGATATTGGTCCCTGGATAGTTCCCGGTTTCCGCGATCGTCCACCCGTTCGACGAGAGCTGGGTCGCCGTCTTGGCCGCGAGCCCGGCCACCATGCTGTTGTTGAGCACGCGTACCGGCACCGAACGGGCCGCTACGCTGCTGGTCGCCGCGGCCGTGCCGGTCGGCGCGGCGGTTGCCTTGGGCGCCGTGGTGCCGGCCGGGACCTGAGGCGCCGCGGTCGCGGTGGTGGTCTCGGGCTGACTCGGTCCCGAGGCATCGGTGTCGGCGTCGGAATTCGACAGCGACATCGCGCCGAGACCTGCGAAGACGATGGCCAACGCGATCAGCACCATCGCCAGGGCGCGCAACGGTGGCCCACCGGAGGTGGGATTCGGGTAGCTCACCCCCGCGAGCCTAGTCGCACCGGGTGGGTCCAGGCCCGCATCACCGGGTCAGACCTGGAAACCGAGTCGCCGCGCCGCCCGCGCCTTCTGTCTGCTCGCTCGCAGCCTGCGCAGCCGCTTCACCAGCATCGGATCCGCGGCGAGCGCCTCGTTCCGGTCGACGAGGGCATTGAGCACCTGGTAGTACCGGGTCGGCGACATGCCGAACAGCTCGCGGATCGCTTCTTCCTTCGCCCCCGCGTACTTCCACCACTGCCGCTCGAAGGCGAGGATGTCGAGATCGCGCCGGCTCAGACCGTTGCCGTCGCCGTGGTCGGCATGCGCCGATTCCGCCGTGCCCTCGCCGCTCGCGGAAGGGCCGTCCTGGATCTCGGAAAGATTCCGTGCCGCTGCGCCGTCCATCTCGCTCCCTCGCCGAGTAGCCACCAGACGAAAATGGTGCTTGTACGTCGCGGATCATTCAACCACGCGCGTCGTGAAACACCCGGGCCACGGCGCGGCGTGTTCGCTACCAGCCGGTAGCCAGGCGCGTCGTGGTTGCGGCACCCGCGGCGCCGCGCCGAGGAACCCACGGCAATAATTGGCCCATGGCAATCCTCCCGATCGTGATCGTCGGCGACCCGGTTCTACACAATCCGACCGAGCGGGTCACCCAATCGCCGGAGGAATTGGCTCCGCTCATCGCGGACATGTACGACACGCTGGACGCGGCGCACGGCGTCGGACTCGCGGCCAACCAGGTCGGCGTCGGCCTGCGCCTGTTCGTCTACGACTGCCCGGAGCTCGGCGCGGACGGCACCACGACGCGCCGGCGCGGAGCGGTGATCAACCCGGTGCTGGAGACCTCGGAGATCCCGGAGACCATGCCCGACCCGGACGACGACGAAGAAGGCTGTCTGTCGGTGCCGGGCGAGCAGTTCCCCACCGGTCGCGCCGAATGGGCCAAGGTGACCGGCACCGACGAGCACGGCAACCCCGTCGAGGTGGAGGGCAAGGGATTCTTCGCCCGCATGCTCCAGCACGAGGTCGGTCATCTGGACGGGTTTCTCTACGTGGACGTGCTGATCGGCCGCAACGCACGGGCGGCGAAGAAGGCGATCAAGCGCAACGGTTGGGGCACACCGGGTTTGAGCTGGCTGCCCGGCACCGACCCCGACCCGTTCGGGCATGACGACTGACCCCGGCGCCGGTCTGCCCGATATCCCGCTCGGCCGCCGCGTGGTGCTGCGCTATCAGCTGCCAGCGGGCTATCCGCAACCGCTGACCGATGTGATCGGCGAGCTCGTCTCGCTGGACCCGCCGACCGTGCGTGGCGCCGACGGCCAGGTGGTGTCGGTGGCGCCGGACCGAGTGGTCGCGCTGAAAGCCATCGGACCACGGCCGATTCGCACGAAAGAGATCCGCGCTCTCGAAGCCGCGGCCGCCTACGCCTGGCCGGGCATCGAGCACGCCTGGATCGACGGATGGCTGGCGCGCGCGGGCCATGGCTACACCGGCCGAGCGAATTCCGCTGTGCCACTGGGTAGTTCCGAGCGCCCGCCGGTCGCGTCCGCGGAGACGCTGCACCGGATCGGCGAGTGGTACACCGCGCGCGGCTTGCCGCTGCAACTCGCGCTGCCCGATCGGCTCGCCCCCGTGCCGCCCGGCTGGCGCAGCTGGCGGGAGACGCTCATGCTGGCCATCGATATCGGCAATTTCGTTCTGCCGCAGGGTCCTCCGATGGTCCGCATCGCGCCGGAACCGAGTGACGACTGGCTGGCAATGCACCGCTACAGCGGCGAAGACCCCGCCGCGCAAGAGCTTTCGGCTCCCCTGCCGGTTCCCGAAGTGCTGACCGCGGTGCACGACGGCGAACTCGGCTTCGCCTCGCTCGGCCTGCCGCGTCCCCTGGCGATCGGCCGCGGCGCGCTCACCACCGCGCCGGACGGACGGCGCTGGGTCGGCCTCACCTGCGTGGCGGTCGCCGCCGCCCACCGCAGGCACGGGCTCGGCTCGCTGGTCTGCGCCGAGCTGCTGCGCTGGGGCAGCGACCGCGGTGCGACGCACGCGTACCTGCAGGTGGAGGCCACCAACGCGGCCGCCGTCGCGATGTACCGCGAGCTGGGTTTCGTCGAGCATCACGCCTACCGGTACGCGGCGCCCGCGCCTCTCGCCGAACCCGGCGGCCTGCGGTAGAACAGACCTGTCACCACTCGTGAAGGAAGGCCTTTGGTGCGTCTCGCCACCTGGAACGTCAACTCGATCCGGTCCCGCCTGGATCGGGTCGCGGACTGGCTGGACCGCCAGGACATCGACGTGCTGGCCATCCAGGAGACCAAGTGCCGGGACGATCAGTTCCCCTTCGAGCGCTTCGACGAGCTCGGCTACGAGGTGGCCCACCTCGGCATCAATCAGTGGAACGGGGTGGCGATCGTCTCCCGGGTCGGCCTCGCCGACGTCGAACTCGCCTTCCCGAACCAGCCGGGTTTCGACCGGGACGCTGGCGACGCGCTGATCAGCGCGCCGGTGGTCGAGTCCCGCGCGATCGGAGCCACCTGCGGCGGTGTGCGCGTCTGGAGCCTGTACGTGCCCAACGGCCGCACGCCGCACGATCCGCACTACGCCTACAAGCTGGAATGGCTTGCCGCGCTGCGTGACAACGGTGCGCGCTGGCTGGCCGAGGATCCGCAGGCGAAGATCGCGCTGATGGGCGACTGGAATATCGCCCCGACCGACGACGATGTGTGGTCCGTGGAGTACTTCGCAGACAAGACGCACACCTCGCAACCGGAACGCGACGCCTTCCACGCCGTCGTCGACGCCGGGTACGCGGACGTCATGCGCCCGTTCGCGCCCGGCCCCGGTGTCTACACCTACTGGGACTACACCCAGCTGCGTTTTCCGCGTAAAGAGGGGATGCGCATCGATTTCATCCTCGCGTCCCCGGCGCTGGCCGCCACCGTGACCGACGCGGCGGTCGACCGGGAGGCGCGAAAGGGTAAGGGCGCCAGCGATCACGCTCCGGTGATCGCCGAATTCACCGACAGCCCGCAGCACCGGTGACGCGGCCGTCGCAATCGCCCTTCCCACGCCGGACCAGCGGGAATCGGGCGACCGGAACTCCTAGGTCGAGCGGCGTGGGCCGCGATCAGGCCGCCAGGCAGCGGCAGCGGGCGCAACATCTCGGCCCGCAGCGGCGCCGCCCGCAGGTACTCGACACCGCGCTGGCCATCGCCGTGGAGGACGGCATCGCCGCGGTCACCATGGCCGCCATCGCGGAACGCATGAATGTGACCAGGCCGGTGGTGTACGCCTGCTTCGCCGATCGCGTCGAGCTGATCGAGGCGCTGATCCAGCGGGAGGAGGGCTACCTGGTCGGCGGCGTGCTCGAGGTGGTGACGCCGTACGACCCCGACCCCGACGAGACCGTCTTCGTCGCGGGATTCCGCCGGCTGTTGACGAAAGCCGCGGAGCGACCCGACGCGTGGCGGCTGGTGTACGGCAATCCCGATCCCGCCGTGGCCAAGTCGTTCGGTCGCGGCCGCGCCCTCGTCGTCGAGCGCTGCACCGAGTTGTTGCGGCAGACGCTGCGCGCCTGGGGCACCGAGGACGCCGAGCGCAAGCTGCCCGTGCTGGTGGAGCAGTGGGTATCCGCTGGCGAGGCGGCGGTGCGCGCGCTGCTCGCGGACCAGGACGGCTGGACACCGGAGGACCTGGGCGCGTTCGTCGGCGCCGCGGTCTACCGGGCAACGCGGAACGCCTGAACAGCTGACATTTGTTCGACGAAGACGGGCGCTGCTCGGCAATTCGACAAGTCAGCGCGCGGATATCCGGCAAAAGTTTGCGCTGTCGGGTCACGTTTCCGCTCCGCCCACGGTCCCGGTCACTACGATAATGATCAACTATCCGACCACCGGCTGGCGGAGGAGCGGTCATGGCGTTCTATCGGCACGTGGGTGCGGTACCGCCGAAGCGGCACACCCAGCACCGCGACGAGCATGGGCGGCTCTACTACGAGGAGCTGATGGGCGAGGAGGGCTTCTCCGGCGACTCCTCACTGCTGTATCACCGCGGCCTTCCGCCCGCGCTCGTCGATTCGACCGTGTGGGAGCTACCCGATCAGACCACGAAGCCGAATCATCCACTGCGCCACCGGCATCTGCGACTGCACGCGCTGTTTCCCGGCGACGCCCCGGCCGAGACCGATCCGGTCACCGGGCGGCGGCTGCTGCTCGCCAACGCGGACGTGCGCATCTCGTACGTGGCCGCCAAGGGCGGATCACCGCTGTACCGCAACGCCATCGGCGACGAGCTGGTGTACGTGGAATCGGGTGCGGCGATGGTCGAGACCGTATTCGGTCCATTGCCGGCGCGCCAGGGCGACCAGGTGCTTATCCCGCGGGCCACGACTCACCGCTGGCGACCCACCGGACCGGAACCATTACGCGCATACGTGATCGAGGCGACCGGCCACATCACACCGCCCAAGCGCTACCTGTCCAAGTTCGGCCAGCTGCTCGAACACGCGCCGTACTGCGAACGCGACCTGCACGGACCGACCGAGCCGATCACCGCTACCGGCACCGACGTGGAGGTGCTGGTCAAACACCGGCCCGGCGGACAGGTCGTCGGCACGCGGATGGTCTACGCCACCCACCCGTTCGACGTGGTCGGCTGGGACGGCTGCCTGTACCCGTTCACCTTCAACATCGCCGACTTCGAACCGATCACCGGGCGCATCCACCAGCCGCCGCCGGTCCATCAGGCTTTCGAAGGCGGCAACTTCGTCATCTGCAATTTCGTCCCGCGCAAGGTGGACTACCACCCGCTGTCGATCCCGGTGCCGTACTACCACTCCAACGTGGACTCCGACGAGATCATGTTCTACTGCGGCGGGAACTACGCTGCGCGAAAGGGGTCCGGGATCACGCAAGGCTCGGTATCGGTGCACCCCGGCGGCTACGCACACGGACCGCAGCCCGGCGCCTACGAGAACAGCATCGGCGTCGAGTTCTTCGACGAACTGGCCGTCATGGTGGACACCTTCCGCCCGCTGGAACTCGGCGAAGGGGCGCTGGCCTGCGAAGACCCGACCTACGCGTGGACCTGGTCCGGGCGAGGTCCGGCGTGAGGACGCGGGTAGAGGTACCCGCCGACTCCTTGTTCGGCCCGGACAATCTGCCCTATGGCGTGTTCGCACCGACCGGGCAGGACTTCCGGGCGGGTGTGCGGTACGGGGACACAGTCATCGATCTAGCTGCGGCCCTTGATGATTCGGTGTTCGCCGGTCCGGATTTGAATGGTTTTCTGGAGCAGGGGCCGGCACGCTGGCGCGAAGTACGTGAACAGATCCGAGAACTCGTAGACCACGAGATCGATGATGCCGCAGTGCATCCCGTCGCCGACGTCGCGCTGCGGCTGCCGGTGCGGATCGCCGACTTCGTGGATTTCTACGCGAGCATCGATCACGCGACGAACCTCGGCCGCCTGTTCCGGCCCGACGCCGACCCGCTGCTGCCCAATTGGCGTCACCTGCCGGTCGGCTACCACGGCAGAGCAGGCACCGTAGTGGTCTCGGGCACCGAAGTGACTCGACCCTGCGGTCAACGCCCAACTGATTCGGGCACACCGGATTTCGGCCCTTCCCGACGCCTGGACATCGAAGCGGAGCTCGGGTTCGTGATCGGCCTCGGCTCGGACCTCGGCGCGCCAGTCGAGATCGACCAGTTCGCCAACCGCGTCTTCGGCGTCGCGCTGGTCAACGACTGGTCCGCCCGCGACATCCAGGCGTGGGAATACCAGCCGCTCGGCCCATTCCTCGGCAAGTCGTTCGCGACCTCGATCTCGCCGTGGGTCACCCCACTGGCCGCACTCGAGTCCGCACGGATACCGCTACCCGAACAATCCCCCACGCCGCTGCCCTACCTGCGCGGAACGCAAGACTGGGGCCTGGACATCGATCTCACCGTGACATGGAACAGCCAGCCGGTCGCATATCCGCCCTACTCCCGGATGTACTGGTCACCAGCGCAGATGCTGGCCCATCTCACCGCGAACGGCGCCTCCACCCGCCCCGGCGACCTATACGCCTCCGGCACCATCTCCGGCCCCGCCCCGAACCAGCGCGGCTCCTTCATCGAACTGTCTTGGGGCGGAACCGAACCGATCCTGGTAAACGACCAGAAGCGCACCTTCCTGGAAGACGGCGACGAGGTCACCATCACCGCATCGGCTCCAGGCCCTCAGGCGGCACGAATCGGACTAGGCGAGGTCACCGGCCGAATCCGCCCCGCCCACACGCTCTGACACCCCGGAATTGGTACCTCCGGAATCGAGGTCTTAGCAGAAGATCCTGCGGTCACTACCGTTTTTCACCGGAGGAGGAACCGATCCGGGGTATGCAGAGAGAAGGATTATGAAGCGCTCGTTATCCGGACTCGCCGTAGTCGGCGCCCTGTTGATCCCCGGCCACTTCGCCACCGCGACCGCCTCGGCAGCCCCCGCCACTGTGGCTGACTCCGGATCCGCCTCCACCGGTTCGGGCTGCACCTCCAGCCAGCCGCCCACCTGCAGTTCCCCCCTCGCCTACCTCTTCGTCCAACTCGTCGAGGTCCTCGCCACCGGCTCCGCCGCCTCCCGCTGACGCGTTCTCTGCCGACTCTGCGCTGCCCCAATCTGTCGGCGCAACAGATGGGGGCGGTTGTCCTCTGCCTACGGGCTGATCGACCCGCCCCCAACGTTTCCGGATTACGACCCGTGCCATCTATGCGTGTGGGCCATGATCAGACCGCAGCCGATCCAGCGCCGCCACAATGTCACCGCGTGATGTACTCGGCGTGAGAGACGGCCTCGTCCCACACCTGATTCCGCACGGCCCGGCAATGCCCGACGATAACCGGGTCTTGCGTAAACGCACCCCCACGAACTGGCCTGACGGCTCGAAGACGGTGAACGCCACGAGTTTGTCATCGAACAGCCAGAAGTCGTCCGTGGTCAGCTCGGCGGGGTCGATCAGGCGCCGAGCCAGGTAGCGGATTTCCTCGCCCGCAGCGATGTTCTGATGGGCGACGACGAGTGACCAGCGGGTGTAGTCCGTGTGGCTCGGTGACCACGCGAGCACGCCGCATCCGCTTACCGCTCGATGTGATCGCATGAACGTCATCCGCCCAGCTCTTGGACCATTCGTAGTCGTCCGGCTCCCCGGCGAGCAACTTACGGAACGGTTCGTCCTCCTCGGGCGTCGAGTAGGTATCGAGCACTTTCCAGGTGATATGCGGTCCGGTCGAACTTGTGGAAGTCCTCATCGACCGCCTCACTTTGCAGCAGCTGCATCCCGCCTGATCTTCCTTCCTAGAGGTACCGAAGCCATTCGCTCACAGAGGATCTCAGACCCGTTCTGGGTAGCGCATCGCATGACGTCGACGCGTGACCACGGGCAGCTCCAGCGTCGCATCGGCGGCCATCGCGAAGTACTCGACGCTATGCCGTCCCGGTGCACGGGATGTGGAGCGACGGCGGCCCAGCATGTACCCGAGCATGAACGACCCAACCACGGCGAGCGCGAAGACGGTCACGACCATAGCGACTCGCAAGGCAGGGGCGTCATGTCGTCGCGGACGTCATCGTCTATCAGCACGGGAACACCGAGCCATGCCCCGACGTCTTTCGCGTACAGAATCGCTGCTTGCTTCGCCGCACTGTAGTCGAACACAAGAGGCCCGAACACGATGCGCACGTGGCATTGATCGTCTTGCACACCAAGCCCTTTCGGTGAACGAATTGGCTCTGAGCCGGGTGAACGACAGACGTCGAGCTCACCCGGCCCATTGCAGATGAACCTAAG
>NZ_BDBA01000212.1 GCF_001612745.1 Nocardia amamiensis NBRC 102102
GGCCTCCGGACCAGAATCAGGAACCACCATGGCGAGCGTCGGAGCTGGGACGTAATCGTAGGAGACACCATTGCTCGTACCGCCGGCAGTCGTGACAGTGACATTCACCGAACCCGTCCCCGCAGGCACCACCGCAGTGATCTGCGAATCAGAAACCACCGTGAACGACACCGCCGGATTCCCATCGAAATCCACCGCAGTCGCACCAGCAAATTCGGCACCGGTCAATACGACCGTGTTGCCTCCGGTCTCCGGACCGGAACCCGGCACCACAGTGGCGAGCGCCGGTGCCGGAACATACACGTAGGCAACACCATTGCTGACCCCACCCGCAGTCGTTACCGTGATCGCGACCGTACCGCTCCCGGCAGGCGCGGTCGCGGTGATCTCGGCATCCGAAAGCACCGAGAACGTTGGTGCGGGTGTCCCGTCGAAGTGTACGGCGGTCGCTCCGGTGAGGTCGGTGCCGGTCAGGACGACGGTGTTGCCACCCGGCTCCGGCCCGGAGCCGGGGACGATCGAGGCGAGGGCAGGCGCCGGAATGTAGGTATAGGTCACCGGGCCGCTGGTACCGCCGACGGTGGTGACGGTGACATCGACCAACCCGACGCCCGCGGGTACAGCGGCGGTGATCTGTGTGTCGGACACGACGGTGAACGAGACCGCCGGTGTCCCATTGAAATGCACGCCGGTGGTACCGGTGAGGTCGGCTCCGGTGAAGATGACGGTATTGCCGCCGGTCTCGGGACCTGAGTCGGGGACGATCGAGGTGAGGGTGGGCACCGGGGCATGGGTGTAGGTCACGCCGTTGCTGACGCCGCCGGCAGTGGTGACGGTGACATCGACGACGCCGGTGCCCGCGGGCACTTCGGCGGCGATCTGGGTGTCGGAGACGACCGTGAACGAGATCGCGGTGTTCGTATCGAAATGGACGGCGGTGGCGCCGGTGAGGTTGGCACCGGTGAGAACAACCGTGTTGCCGCCGGTCTCCGGGCCGGAGCTCGGGACCACCGAGCCGAGTACCGGTGCGGGGACGTAGCGGTAGGTTGCCGGGTTGCTGACGCCACCTGCCGCGGTGACGGTGACGTTCACCGTGCCGGTACCCGCGGGCGCGACGGCGCTGATCTCGGTGTCGGAGACCACGGTGAAGAAGGTGGCAGGGGTCGTGCCGAAGCGGACGGTGGTGGCTCCGGTGAATCCCGTGCCCCTGAGGACGACGGTGTTACCACCCGCGAGCGGACCCGAGTTCGGGGCCACCGAGGCGAGTGCCGGAGCGGCGATATAGGTGTAGATGATCCCGTTGCTGGTGCCACCCGCAGTGGTGTCCGTGACGACGACGGCTCCCGCGGTCCCGGCGGCCACCACGGCGACGATCTGGGTGTCGGAGACAACTGTGAACGAGATCGCCGGTGTCCCATTGAAGTACACAGCGGTGGTGCCGGTGAGATTGCTGCCGGTCAGGGTGACGGTGTTACCGCCGGACTCGGGGCCCGAGTCGGGGACGATCGAGGCGAGCGTGGGCGATGGGACGTAGGTGTACGGCACCGGGCCGCTGGCGCCGCCCGCGGTGGCTACTGTGACGCCGACGATGCCGGTGCCCGCGGGCGCGATGGCGCTGATCCGCGTGTCCGACACCACCACGAACTCGACCGCCGGGGTGGCACCGAAAAGGACCGTAGTCGTACCGGTCAGGCCGGCGCCGGTCAGGATGACGGGGTTGCCGCCGGTCTCGGGGCCCGACTCCGGAACCACGGAGGCGAGTGTCGGCGCTGGGATATAGGTGTAGGAGACGGGGTTACTGGTGCCGACGCTGGTCGTGACCCTGACACCGACTGTGCCGGTTCCCGCTGGTGCCGTGGCGGTGATCTGGGTATCGGACGCGATGGTGAAGGAAACCGCCGCTGTCGATGCGAAGTTCACCGCGGTAGCTCCGGTGAATCCGCTGCCGGTGAGGAGGACGGTGTTGCCGCCTGCCGCCGGGCCGGAGTTCGGGCTTACCGAGATCAGTGTCGGTGTCGTGATGTAGGTGTAGTCCAGCGCGTTGCTGGTACTCGCTGAAGTCGTGACGGTGACCGGCACCGTACCCGTCCCAGGTGGGGCGATCGCGGTGATCCGCGTCGGCGAATCGATGGTGAAGGTGGTGGCGGTCGATCCGAACCGGACCGTGGTAGGGCCGGTGAAGCCGGTGCCGGTGATCACCACGGGATTGCCCCCGAACGGTGGTCCGAAGGTCGGTGAAAGCGAAGTAAGGGTGGGAAATACGACATAGATGAAAGGCAGTGGATTGCTCGTCCCGACCGGCGAGGTAACGGTCACCGGGACAATGCCGGTCCCCTGGGGAACCACCACGGTGATCTCGGTGGCCGAAACGACGGTGAACGAAGTCGCCGGGGTGCTACCGAAATTCACCCCGGTCGCGCCGGACAGGCCCGAACCGCGGACAGTAACCGTGGTCCCAGCCGGACCCTGGGCGGGGTTGATCGATGTCAGAAAAGGAACCGCCACATAGGTGTAGGGCAGTGCGTTGCTCGTATTGCCCAGCAATGCGGTAACAGTGACCGGCACCGTCCCGGTTCCGGCGGGGGCGATGGCCGTGATCCGGGTGTCGGAATCGATGGTGAACGTTGTCGCGGTCGAGCCGAAACGCACCGTCAATGGACCGACACCGCTGAACCCCGTGCCGGTTATCACCACGCTGGTGCCACCCGGCTCCGGACCCGAAGTTGGTGCGAGCGAGACAATAGTAGGCATGGGGCTGCCCTCCACGGTGACGCCGAGTGAAAGTGGTTCTGGTGCATCGGTGCAGTTGTCGCACCGGCTCTCTCCAGTAACCCCTTATCCGCAACGCTGGAGCAACACATCCCCCGATCCGGTTTCGTCCGTTTTCACATCGGCAGTAGATACTCCTCTGGCGCGTAGTCGGTTCGGTCATTCGCCCCGCACCAGCCACGCGCGAGTCCGCATCACACAGAGTCGCCGACCGACCGGTCAGGAAAGCCCTTTCGAGCGTCTCCGGCCGGTGAACCGTGCCTGCGCTCTACTCTGGAAGCCGGACGCACAGCGGGGTGACAGGGGTGAGCGTTTGAACATCGCGAAAGGCGTTGGGGCGCCGGTGTTCCGGTCTGCCACCCTGGCGGATCTCGGGGAGATCACCGCGCTCGAGCAGATCGAGTTCGGTGAGCTCGCCTACCCGTACTTCGCGCTGCGCCAGCTCTTCGATCTGCACGGAGGTCATTGGGTTGTCGCTGATCTCGACGGCGAATTCTGTGGCTACGCGATGGTGGCACTCAGCTCGCCGCAGTGTGCCTGGGTGATCGGGCTCGCGATCGCGCCGCAGTGCCGCGGCCGCGGCTACGGGCGGGCGCTTCTGGATGACGCGCTGGAACGCTGCCGGATCGCCGATGTGAAGGATGTGTTCCTCACCGTCCGGCCGACCGATCAACCGGCGTCGAACCTGTACAAGACGGCCGGATTCGTCTGGACCGCATACGAAGAGCGCTACTTCGGCGCGGGTGAACCGCGCGACGTCCTGGTACGACGAATCCAGCACAGCCCGGTCCCACCGCCGATCACCGATCCCGCCTCGGACATCTGGTGCAAGCGCCGGTGACGCCCGGACCAGGCGGCTACCTCACCTCCGCACGCCCCGGCGCAGGGGTACCGACGGACTCCCTCCGACTGCGCCTTGCGCCTTCCTCGCTCCCCCTCTACCGGCGTCGCTACGAACTGGATTTCGTTCGGATGCGCCCGTAGTGCGGTGAATTCCGTTGGTATGGTGGAATGTTACGCCGTCATGACGGGCAGGCTCCGGGGGAGGACTCTCAATGACCGACTACGACAACCCGGTCACCCATGTGCAGTTCGGGAACTCACCAGACATCTGGATCGACCAGCACGCCACGGGCTACGCCCAGGAAGTCGCCGACTACTTGGACGAGCTGAGCGCAGGGACCAGGCAGCCGGACGAGAAGCCGCTGCTGGATTCGTTCAATAATCACGTCGAAAAGGTGGTCACCGCCTTCGATCACACGAAGGTCAAGCATCGTGGTGACAGCCTGCTCTTCTCCGATATCTACGCCGCCGCCGACGACAACACCGCGATGGACGAGGTGCTCCAGCGCGCCCACGTCGAACTGCTGATGGCGCTGCTGGCCGCGGAGGTCGAGCTGCGCGGACCGCTGAGCCTGAGCCGGACCCAGAACATCCGGCTGGCCGAGATCTACGAGGATCTCGGCCACCGCCTGCTCGCCGCCGCGCTGCCCGGCCGGCGGACCAAGACGTTTCTCCCCGGGCACGCGGCCATGGCCTTTCTGCGCGCCTCGGGTCTGCACGCGCTCAACGAGGACGTCGACGCGCAGGACCGGTGCGGCCTCGCGTTGGCCAGAGCACGCAGGGCGGCGACCTATCCAGCGTGGCGCCGCAGCGTCGGCTGGCTCTCGGACCTGCTGTGCGGCTATGGCTATCGGCCGTTCCGGCTGCTCGGCTGGATCGCCACGCAACTAGTGCTTTTCACCGTCGCACTCTGGCTGAGCACGTCCCTTCCGATCACCACAGCGCTGCACATGTGCCTGATCAATTTCCTCAATCCGGTGGGTCTCGGCGATCTGCAAGAGGTCGGCCGGATCGGGCGCACCCTGCTCATGATCGAGGCGTACGCCGGGATCGTGTCCACCTCGGTGTTCTTCGCGCTGCTGGTCCGCCGGTGGTTCCGGCTGTGACCGGAGGTCAATCCGGTGCGTTGATCGTGGAGGCGCGCATGGCGGCCAAGGTGGCCACCGACATGCGGTCGCGCAGTTGGCCCACCCGCGCCGACCATTCCCGGGTGAAGCCGGGGTCGCGATCCAGTTGTTCCCACAGGCCGCGCAGCGCCGGGGGCGTGTGGGCGCCGGGCATCCACAGGTGCGCCAGGTTCGTCAGCAGCGGCGCGATTATTGCGGCCGACTCCGCGCTGGAGGGCGGGTAGAGGTCGGCCTCCTCGACCACCGTGTCCGCGACGGTGAGCAGCCAGTCGTGCAGCGCGAGGTCCTCGCAGAACCGGTCCGCCACAGCGAGTTCCGCCTCGTCACGCACGGTCACCAGTACCGTGCGCACCAGTTCGTCCTGCAATTGGAACGTGAGCATCGGGCGGGGCACCTCGGCGATCCGTGCGGCCCAGCGCAGCCGCGCGGTTCGCGTCTGCATCGGCGCGTGCTGATCCAGGCGCATGTCCATCCGGATCTTGGCGAGCAGCCGCTGACTGATCGAGGCAAGATCGAGGACGCCGTCGGGCTGTTCGCCCGCGGCGAGGAAACCGTCGGCCAGCTCACCGCTGGTCGCCGCAGTAACCTTCGAGACCACTTCCGTCACCCCGACCCGGGTCAGGTAGTGCGACCAGGTCTGCCGCTGCTTCACCTCGGCAGGGACGACCGTGGTGTGCGCCGAGCTCTGCAGCACCCGTCCGCCGACGACCACCGCGTTGGTCGCCACCGTCCCGATCGCGCGCACATTGCTACGCGGCTTGGTGGCCAGCTGGCAATCGACCCCGACCGCGGTGGTCGGCGACGTGGCCAGCGTGGTCGGACGCTCCCGCCACAGCACGCGGCGCCCGGGTATGAGCGCGAGCAGTTCCTCCAGCAGGTCGCGTCCGAGCGCCGTCGAATCCGGCACCAAGCAGGTACGGATCTCGCCGAGCAGAATCAGCGGCCCGGCGGCGGAAGCGGCGGGCGCCGAGCTCGTTTCAGGCACCGCCCGCTCGGACCTGCCTGCCAGCGGCGGCCTCCGCACCGACCGGTGGCCGCGCCTGTCCCGGGCCACGGCCGCCAACCGGCGCAGCCGCTCGCCATGCGAGGGCTGGTCACGGCCGGAACAGGAGTGCGACGCTCCGCTCATATCACGACCCATCCAGCAGATAGTGGCTCATCCGCTCGGTCACCTTGCGCGGCACGGTGACCGGGACGTCCTCGTCGCCACCCCGGGCGATGATCTGCTCGACCACTTCCTCCTCGAGATCGATGTGATCCAGGATTACCCGCACCGCGTGTTCGATACCCAGATACCGCTGCGGCAGCAGCGACAACGACCGATAGGCGGCGAACGGTTTGGCCTGCGGGTTGAGTTTCACCACGGCGGGCATCTCCCACCACTGCGGCGGCCAGCCGTCCTCCGGCCGCCACAGCTGCGGGTCGACGATGGGTTCGCCGTCGTAGCGCAGCATCCCGAGCCGCTGCAGCTGCCAGATCGACGCGAGGAACGGGCACGACCATTTGGTGTGCACCTCGGCCCGGCCGTTCACCTTCTTGGTCTGCTTGCTCCACATCTGCACGTCGAGGAAGATCGAGTGCTCGCGCCTGCCGAACTCCTCCGGCGGCTCGTACGGCAGGCGGTGCATGGCCTGGCCGGGCTCGTCGTCGGAGGCCCTGCGCCCATTGCACAGCCAGCCGGACTCCGCCGTGGGCGGGCGGCGTCCGTTCGAGCCTTCCGATGGCTCGGCCACGATGCGCGCGGCCACCATCTCCGCCAACGGGATACGGCGATCACCGGCCGATGGCGCCTCGAAGCATCCCGCCTCGCGGGCCAGGTAGTCGATGGTCACGCCGCACTCGGCGGCGGCGCCGAGCAGCTTGCCGAGGATCTCCCCCGGATCGGTGTCGTGCCGGAAGTAGTCGTCGATCAGGAAGCAGGTGCTCACCCGCGCACGCGGCCCGAACTCGGCCTGCGCCGCAGCGGTGAACGCCGGGATCAGCGGTGCGACTTTGCGGAACTGCGCACGGATACGATCCTCGCCGTTGCTGAGATCGTTCATGTAGAAGTGGCCCACCTCGATGGACAGGTGGGACAACGGCACCTGGGCGACCCGCGGTCGCTCGGTCGCCTCGCTATAGCCTGCTACGTGATCCACTGCTGATCGACAACCCTTCCGGGATCGTGCTTTCGCGAAAGCGCGGGCGAGTTCGGATCTATTCCCAGGTCGCGGCGTGCAGCAGACGACCGGCTAGCTGGTTGAAGGCGGCGGCGGTCTCCTCGTTGGCGATGCTGTTGGCCACATCGGCGTCCAGGATGATCTGCTCACGCCATTGCAGCACCGGCTCCACCGGGGTTTTGCCGAGCAGCGATGTGGCGCCGAGCCGGTTCTTGCCCGCCAACGTGACCAAGGCCCCGTTCTGTTCCTGCAACCACTTCACCTGTGCCGCGCCGGGGCCGCCGGTCATCTCGTTCACTTGCGGCACCGCGGTGCGCACGTAGCGAATGTTCGCGAGCAGTTTCCGCGAGTCGTGCTTCCAGTGGCTGCCGGTCTCCAGCAAGCCGTGCGGACCGTGGACCAGCCCGCTGGCCGCCAGGATGTGCTGGCGGGTCCAGCGGTGGAAGACCAGCCAGCGCACCGTCTTCGAGGCCAGCTGCGGCGCCGCCGTCGCGCGCAGCGCCAACTCCATCGCCAGCGAGCGGCCCGCGCTCAAGTCCACGAAACAGACCTTGAATTCCTGTTCGAGGCCCACGAACAGTTCCGTGCAGCGGCGCACCACGTCGTCGTTGATGCTGTCGAACTCCGCGCCGCCTTCGTCACCGGGGAACAGGACCAGCCGTCCGGTCCTGGTCCGCATCTTGCGCAAGCCGACGCGATCGGTCTTGGCGCGCACGTCGATCTGCCTGGCGATGCCGTTCTTCCCGAGCAGATACTCGTGCAGCCCGTCCCCATCGGGAGTGCCCCGCTCCACGGAACCGATTTCGAACAGGGCGCCCGCGGTCGGCGAACCGAAGTCGAAATCGAGATAGGCCACACTCATCCCGCTCAGGCACAGACGGTAGGCGAGATTGCAGCTGGTCACCGAACGTCCGGTACCGCCCTTGTCGGAGGTCGCGAACACGATCATGGTTATGTGGCCCTTGTCGCGTCCATGCGGGCATAGGCCAGTTTGTGCAGTTCGCGCAGCGCGTCGGCGGCGAGCACGAACGCCGTGCCTGCCTGCCTGCCGGCCACCAGCTGCCTGGCTTGCTCGAGGTTCTCCTCCACCCGGTCGAGGGTGATCCGGTTCTCCGAGACGTCGTCGATGCTGACGCTCAGCATCTCCTGGTTGAGCAGGTGCTCGGCCTCGTTGAGCAGTTCCACCGCGCGCACCACCATCGCCGGGGAGGTCAACGGTGGCTCGCGGAACGTGCGGTCTGCGCTGACCAGGCATTCGATCACACGCTCGGTCATGTACCAGGACGGCTTCGTCTCCCGCGCCGTGCCGTTGCCGAAGACTCCGGCGGGATCGTCCCAGAGCCCGGCCGCGAGACCGGAGGTGATGACGCGCGCCTCCAGATGGTCCATCGTCGATTTGGCCAGATCCATCAGCCGGTCGCGGGCGGTGATATTGCTGGAGAGCCGGGCGGCCTGCAACAGGCGCTTCAACAGCACAGCGGCGAAATCCGATACCTCCCACTGCAACAGCGGTCCGTCGTCGACAGTTTCCGTGCCGCGCAAGGACAATCGCACGCCGGGCGCGTGCATCTGCACCGCGGGGTCGTCACGCGTGGTCCGGCGGATGATCCGGCCGCGTCGGGCCAGTTCGTCGAAAATCGACACGGCTCTGGTCAAGTCGTCATCGGAGGCGGTGCGGTTGATCAGATCCTGGATCAGCACGGCGGACACGATGAGACTGAAGTAGTCCGATTCCTCGCCGTCCGAGGTGCGCCACGGGATGTCCTCCAGCGGCCACGAGCCGGACCCGAACCGGGCCACCGTCGACCAGTAACGCTGGGTCAGGTCCCAGCGGATCCGCAGCGCCTCGGCCAGCCGGTACTGCTGTTCGTCGAGCAGGTCCAGTTCCCTGGTGCGCTGGGAGATCAGGTCGTTGATGCCGTCCAGCGCGATGACGGTGAAATACAGGTAGGGACGCGGTTCGGCGATACCGGGCTGCATGGCGATGGCCGAGTCCACGAAGCCGACCGGAGCCGCGTCGCGCACCAGGCCCCAGCTCCAGCCGCATTCGAACAGCAGTTCCTCATCGTCCAGCTCGGTGTCCGGCGTCTGCCCGAGCGTGATGTCGTTGCGCAGCCGGGCGCGGACCCGCTCCAGGCTGCGCGTGATGCCCTCGGCGACCGACTTGTTGGGCAGGTCGCTCTGATTGAGCATGCCCAGCATCACTTGTCCCGCTTCGGATTTCGGCTCGACGGTATTGACCACGAAACTGCGGACCAGACCCGTCATCGCGGCGGTGAGGCGGGCGCTGAGCCTGCCGGTGAGTTTCTCGATCCGGTCGACGAGAGGGGCGCGCCCCTCCGCGCGGACCCAGCCCTCGTAGACCCGCAGAAAGCGCAGCCCGGCCAGACACAGCGTCAGCGACATGGAGTACGAGTCGACGACCTCGATATCACGCTGCACCGCAGTGGGTTCGCGCTCGTCGGCCGAGCGCAGGTAGCTGCCCGCGGCGAAGATGGGCTCGCCGTCCGGTTCGCCCGCACTGTCCGGTTCGCCGTCCGGTCCGATCCGGTTGGTATTGCGGACGATATAGTCCTCCAGCAAGGCGATCACGACGGTTCCGATCTTCGTCTGACCGCCGAACGGCGACAGCACCGAACTGACGTCGTCGGCCATGCTGTCGGGACGATCCAGCGCGAGGCTCTCGATCTCGGTCGCCGGATACAGCAGGCACAGTAATTGCTCGGAATCGCTGATCGAATTGGCGGCCATGCGACCGCCCCAGTGCCACTTGGCGCCGTCCCAGGACACGGATAGCGCGGAGCGCCACAGATCCAGAATCTGCTGCCGCGGTTGAATTCTCACCCTGCCCCGTCCTCACACCCCTCGTCGCGGACCGCGCTGATCTCCAACCCGGCGGAGACTCACGGCGGCGATACTGCGGAAAACTTATCACGGGGGCACCCGCGGCGTCGGTCTCCGCGCGATTTACCCGACATTGTACGAAAAGCATTCCGAACAGCGGATATTCCGGACTCAGAGAGTCAGCCGGACCATGTCGGCGGTGCGGGCCAGACCGGGGAACGCCTGCGGCGTCGAGCGCGGGTGCAGCGCGTGCACCGCGAGCCGGAACATGACCGCCCGCAACAACATCTGCGGCCACTCCGGAAGATCGGTCCAGCGATCCAGCAACCCGTCGTCCGCGCCGCCCCAAGCCAGCGCATCGACCACGATCACCGCCGCCGCCCACGGCACCGGCCGCCAGTACGGGGTGAGATCGGTGAGGCCGGGAGTGTACGTACCGGCGAACAACACGGTGCCGAAGAGGTCGCCGTGCACCAATTGCGCCGGCGTCTGCACCGGCTTGCGCAGCGTGGCCAGCTGACCGATGAGTTCCAGGCTGCGCTGGCCGTCCGGCGAGGTGGACAGCAGCGCGCCGCCCGCGCGCAAGGCGCGCAGCGGCACCGCCTCCCACGCGGCGCGATCCGCGGCGACGAACACGTCCACGTCGACCCAGGGCACGACCGGCGGCTGCGATAGGAAGCGGGGCCGCTCCAGCTTCGCCGTAGCCTGATGCAGCCGCAGCGACACCGAGACCACCTCGTCGTGCCGCGGTTCCGGTGCGCCTTCCAGATAGGTGTCCGCGCGCCAGCCGGACACGACGTAGCGGCCATCGGTGGCGCGCACCGGCCGGGCCAGCCGCAAACCGTCCACCTGCAACGTCTCCCGCACCTTCGCCGACCACGCCGCGCGCGCGTGATCGGCGACCGGACTGAGCACCACATCCCCGCACCGCCAGCCACCTTCCCAGTCGCCGAGGGAAACCGGGGTCACTTCGCGCAGACCGAACGTGGCGCGCACGTGCTCGGGAGGTTCCACAGAAGTCACGGTCGTACCGTATGTCGTGTCGGATTTGGCGCGCTCGCGGCGCGCCGTGTTCGCCGCTCTAGTACACCGGCAGAGACTTGTCGATCTGGTTGGCCCAGGCGATCACGCCGCCTTGCAGGTGGGTGGCGTCGGCGAAGCCCGCGCGCTTCAGGGCGGCCAGGGCTTCGGCGGAGCGCACGCCGGTCTTGCAGTGCAGCACGATCGGGCGGTTCTGCGGCAGCTCGGCCAATGCCTCGCCGGACAGGATGCGGTCCTTCGGGATGAGCTTGGCGCCCTCGATGTGCACGATGTCCCATTCGACCGGCTCGCGCACGTCGATCAGCTCGATGTCCTTGCCCGCGTCGAACAGGTCCTTGAGCTCGCGCGCGGTGATGGTGGACCCGGCCGCGGCCGCCTGGCCCTCGTCGGACACCACGCCGCAGAACGCCTCGTAGTCGATCAGCTCGGTGATCGGCTGGCGTTCCGGGTCGCGGCGCAGCTTGATCGTCCGGTAGTTCATGTCCAGTGCGTCGTACACCATCAGCCTGCCCAGCAGGGGGTCGCCGATGCCGGTGATCAGCTTGATCGCCTCGGTCACCATCACCGACCCGATCGACGCGCACAGCACGCCGAGCACACCGCCCTCGGCGCAGGACGGCACCATGCCGGGCGGCGGGGCCTCGGGGTACAGGTCGCGGTAGTTGATGCCGCGCCCGTCCGGGGCGTCCTCCCAGAACACCGAGACCTGGCCCTCGAACCGGTAGATCGAGCCCCACACGTACGGCTTGCCCGCCAGCACCGCGGCGTCGTTGACCAGGTAGCGGGTGGCGAAGTTGTCGGTACCGTCGACGATCAGGTCGTATTCACGAAACAGCTCGACGGCGTTCTCCGGCTCCAGCCGCAGCTTGTGCAGCCGCACATCGATGCCGGAGTTGATCTCCAGGATGGAGTCGCGCGCGCTGTCGGCCTTCGAGCGGCCGATGTCGGATTCACCGTGGATGATCTGGCGCTGCAGGTTGGAAGCGTCCACCTCGTCGAACTCGACGATGCCGAGCGTGCCGACGCCCGCCGCGGCCAGGTACAGCAGGGCGGGCGATCCGAGGCCGCCCGCGCCGATCACCAGCACTTTGGCGTTCTTCAGACGCTTCTGCCCGTCCACGCCGAGATCCGGGATGATCAGGTGCCTGCTGTACCGGGCTACCTCATCCCTGGTCAGCTCCGCGGCCGGCTCCACAAGTGGCGGCAGGGACTTGGGTGATGACACGTCCAGGACTCCTCGAATCGCTTGGCCGATCGGACGGCGGTATGGCGCCGCTTCACGGGCGCCCAACTATGCAACACCGACGACCGGACCCTTCTTCCCGGCCCATCGTCCCGCATCAGCAATCCGCGGCGCTAACCACCCTGCCAATCGCGGGTAGATCAGCACGGAGAGGCGGACATACCGCTAGCCGCGCGGGTACGGCCAGGGGTTGAACCGGCAGCGCTTGCCGTCCATCGGGACGACGCCGTGCGGATCAAGGACGGCGATGTCGTCGTTGCGGGTTCCGAAAGTCTGCTGCATCATCACCGGCGCGAGCCCACCGTCGGTCTCGCATGCTTGGTGCCGGTGATAGCCGATGGCGTGGCCGACCTCGTGGTTGATCAGGTACTGCCGGTAGGACCCGACATCGCCCTCGAACGCCAGCGCGCCACGCACCCACCGGACTTCCGAGAGCACCACCCGCCTGCTGTTCGCGTTGTAGCAGGAGGTGTCGATCGGAATGTCGAAACCGCATTCCTTGCGGCTGGATCCCCGGGAGGTGAGCGAGATGCGGAAGTCGGCCCCGCCCTGGTCGACCCGGCGGAAGGCGAACTTGCGGTCGTTCGCCCAGCCCTTCGGGTTGGCGAGGGTGGAATCGATCATCTTCGCCACGGCCGCGTCACCGCCCAAGGCGGAGGTGTCCACGCCGTCCTCGATCTCCACGGTGTAGCGGAAGACGTTCTGCGTTCCTGCGCCGACCTGGGCGGTGGTGCCCGCCACCAGGCGCCAGGTGCCCGCGCCGGTCTCGGCGAACGCGCCGCCTTCGGGCAGCGCACCGGTGGGCAGATCGGTGGGAAAGTGCCCGTCCCCCGGCGGAGCACCGATGATGCCCACGCTCGCGGTGCGCGGACTGAGGCTGCCGGGCGCGGGGGCCACGGCGACATTGCTGGTGCCGGTGGTGCGGACCGCGTCGACGACCACCAGGACTGTGATGACGACCAGCACCGGGAGCGCGTACGCCCGCCAGCCGTAGGTCGAGACGAATCTGCCGAGTGCGCTTTGCTTCTTGGCGTCCCGGTCGGGACGGGTTCGGCCGCGACTCTCGTCGGGAGCAGTGGGATCCCAGCGGGCGCGCAGCGGCTGGTGGGAACGCTCGCCTTTCTGGCGGTACAGGCCCAGCGGATCGTAAATCTCGACGCCGTCCCCATACAGGTGCGATGGGAGCGAATCCAGCTGCGGCACAGTCGATTCGGGAGTTTCCATAGAGCGCTTTCGGTTCCGCGCCGCACGGCCGGGTGATCCACCGCCCGCACCGGACCGCTTCGCCGCCCCGGTTCGAGCCGCTTTGTCCGATCGCGCCTCTGGCCAGGTTCTCGCCATGGGATCCGACCCTACGGAACCGGACGCGCCGGAGCCAGCCGGGTCGCGCGCACCGCGCCTCCCGGCGGACTCGCGCTCCGGTCGGTCGGCCACGCAGACCAGCGTCTCACAGGACGAACCTCCCATTCCCGGGCACATCGGGCACCGCTTCGATGCGACAATTCACCTCGGGTGGTATCAGTTCTCCGGCCCCGATCTGCGGGCCGGCGACAACCGGGTATCGTTCATGGGATAACCCGGTGCACACCCCTTGCCGGGGAATCGACTGGGAGAGCCGAAATGACTGACCTCGTGGATCGGATGACGTCCCGCAGAATGTCGTCCGAGGCCTTGGCACCTGCCAAACGCGGTACCCGCCTTCCGCGCGACGAGAGACGTCAGCAGCTACTCGCGGCGGCAAGCGAAGTGTTCGTGCAGCGCGGCTACCACGCCGCGGGCATGGACGAGATCTCGCAGTGCGCCGGAGTGAGCAAGCCGGTGCTGTACCAGCACTTCAGCAGCAAACTGGAGCTCTACCTCGCGGTGCTGCAGAACTACGTGGACATGCTGGTGTCCAGCGTGCGCCAGGCGCTGCGGTCGACCACCGACAACAAGCAGCGCGTCCGCGCGGCGGTGCAGTCCTACTTCGATTTCGTGGACAACGAGATGCAGGGCTTCCGCCTGGTCTTCGAATCCGACCTGACCAGCGAGCCGCAGGTGCAGCGGCGGGTCGAGCAGGCCACCGAAGCGTGCGTGGACGCGGTCTACGACTTGGTGGCGCACGACTCGGGCCTGGACCCCTACCGCGCGCGCATCCTGGCCGTCGGACTGGTCGGCGCGAGCCAGTTCACCGCGCGCTACTGGCTGGAGGCGGATCGGCCGATCCCGAAGGAGGAGGCGGTCGACACCACCGTCTCGCTCGCGTGGGGCGGCCTCAAGCACGTGCCGCTGCACCCGATCGGCTGAGCGGGCACCCAGAAAGACGAACGAGCCCCTGTCCCCGAGCGATCGGGGGCAGGGGCTCGATGCGTGTGGGGCCGGAGGCCGGAGATCAGACCGCGGCGAAACCGACGCGGCCGCTGGCGGGCGAGCCGATCTCCACGTAGGCGACCTTCGACGCCTGAATCAGGAACTTGCGGCCCTTCTCATCGGTGAGCGACAAGACCCCGCCGTCACCGCCGAGCGCACCGGACACCAGCGCCTCGACCTCGTCCTGGGTCTGGGCGCTGTTGATCACCAGCTCGCGCGGGCTATCCGAAATACCGATCTTGACCTCCACGGCCAACCTCCGAACCTGAGAGTCCTGTGCTGTCGATTCCCAGGTTAGTGCTGGCCCGGGCGAGCCTTTACTTCGGCTCGACGAGCTGGATCTCGAGTTCGATCTTCACGGTGTCGCTGAGCATGCCCGGCATCGGGCCGCCGACGCCGAAATCGGTGCGCTTGATGGTGCCGGCGGCGGAGAAGCCGGCATGCCGGTCGCCGGTCGGGCTGTAGTCCTGCACACCGCCCCACTCGACCTCCAAGGTGACCGGCTTGGTGACCGTGCCGAGCGTGGCCTCGCCGTGAACCTCGAAGGTCTCCGCGACTACCACGGGGTGGGTGGCGCGGAAGGTCAGGGTGGGGCGGTTGGCGACATCGAGGAAGTCTGCGGTGCGGATGTGCGCGTCGCGGTCGGGGTTGCCGGTGTCGAAAGAATCGAGGTGGATCGTCGCGCCGATGGTGGCCGCGCCCGACTCGTCGACCACGAATTCGGTCTCGAATCGGGTGAACCCGCCACGCACCTTGGAGATGCCGAGATGGCGGATGGTGAAGGCGACCGAGGAGTGCGCGGCGTCCAGCGCCCAAGAACCGGCTTTCAGCTGAGTGGAGGTGGTGGATTCCGAGGTAGATGTCATACCTCCGACAATGAACGGACCGCGGTCCGTTAGCCACGCCGCCGTTATCCTGGACCTGGCAGGGCGCGGCTAAGCGTCCCAGGACCGGGCACGATGGGACGCATGGCTCGTAACGGATTCGGGGAGTTCCTCATCGCACGGCGCGCCGAGCTGCGCCCGCTGGACGTCGGGCTGCCCGGAGGCGGACGGCGCAGGACGCCTGGGCTGCGCCGGGAAGAAGTCGCCGTCCGCGCGGGCGTCAGCGCCGACTATCTGGCCCGCCTGGAGCAGGGCCGGGACACGAACCCTTCGGTCGCGGTGATCGAGGCGCTGGCCGACGCGCTGCTGCTGCGCGGCGAGGATCGCCAGTACTTCAACATGCTCGCGCTCGCCTCGGGCAACGAATCCCGCTGCAACCGCTGCCCGGGCAGCGAATCCGCCGACGAGCAGGTGGCCGCGACGATCGAGACGATCCTGCAGGCGTTGCAGCCGACTCCCGCCTTCGTGGTCGGCCGGAAGCTGAACGTGCTGGGCTGGAACCAGGCGTGGGCCGATTTCGTCGCCCCGCTCGGCCTGCTGGACGGCCCGGATCAGCCCAATCTGGCGTGGTTCACCTTCATGCATCCCGCCGCGCGGCGCGTCCTGCGCAATTGGGAGCACGCGGCCGATACCTTCACCGCCGCGCTGTGCCGCGCCAAACTCCTTCGGCCAGGCGATGTCTCACTACGCGAGATGATCGAGACACTCCGCGAGCTGCCGGATTTCGCGGACCGCTGGAAGCCGCATCGGGTCGGCGCCTCCAGCTCCGGCACGCTCCAGCTCGACCATCCGGTGCACGGGCTGGTCGAAGTGCCGTTCGAGACCCTGGAGGCCGACCGCGACCAGAGCGTCGTCGTCTGGCTCACCGACCGGGCGAGCATGCACGCGCCCGGCCTCCGGCTGGTACCGAACCGCGCTGTGAACCAGTAGCGCTAGATCCCCAGGACGGCCATGCGTTCGGCATGGCTGGCCTGCATGCGCTCGAACAGCGCGGCGATGCCGTTGAGATCGCCGGTGGCGGTGAGCACCAGATCGGTGAGCTCGTCGCGCTGCGCCATGACGTACTGGGCCTGGGTGATCGCCTCGCCGAGCAGCCGCCTGCCCCAGAGCCTGAGGCGGTCGCGTTCGGAGCGGCTCTCGGTGACCGCCCTGCGTACCTCCTCGATGACGAATTCGGAATGCCTGGTCTCGGCGAGCACGTCGCGCACCACCGCGGCGACATCGGGAGCCAGCGCGCCGGCGATCACGGTGTAGAAGTCCGCGGCGATGCCGTCACCGACGTAGAACTTCACCATCGACTCGAGCCAGGTCGAAGGGTCGGTGGACGCGTGATAGGCGTCCAGCGCCCGCACGAACGGCGCCATGGCGTCGAAGACGTCCGCGCCGCGCGCGGCCAACGCCGACTCCAGCGTCTTGAAGTGGTCCATCTCGGCCGCGGCCATCGTCGCCACCGCCACCTTGCCCCGCAGGGTCGGCGACAGCTTCGCCTCCTCCGCCAGCCGGTAGAACGCGGAGATCTCACCATAGGCGAGCACCGCGAACAGATCGGTGACGCCGGGATGACTCGGGGGGATGGAGAGGGTTGCTGGGTCGGTCGACGAAACACCTAACGCGGCAGGTGACTGTGCTCCCATGCGCCCCAGAGTAATACTCGGCGCGGGTTACGCGGTCTCGGCCAAGAACTTCTCCAGATATCTCCATGTCGTGTCGCGCGCGGCGGGTCCGGCCAGGATTCCCAAGTGACTGCCCGGCGCGGTTTCGTAGCGGACCAGCGCGGCCCCGGTGAGGGTGCGGGTACCGGCCGCCACGGCGGCGGCCGGGGTGATCACGTCGGCGGACCCGCCGACCAGCAGGACCGGCGCGGTCACCCGCGCGAGCTCGACGCGGCGCTCGCCCAGCCGCACGACGCCGCGTCCGATGTCGTTGCCGAGAATCAACCGGTGCCACAACTGGCTGTAGAAGCGACCCGGATAGCCGGGCATCTCGGCCATGAAGCGATCGATGGACTCCATCCTGGCCAGCGCGTCGGTGCGGGCGATATTGCTCGCGACGAACCACGGCCTGGTCAGCTCGCGGTCCCAGGCGGTGATCTTGTAACCGATCCGGGTCAGCGCCGCGGGGACGCCGCCGGTCGCGCGGATGACGGTCGAGGTGACCCGGCCTCCGGTGAGTCTCGCGACCGCGCGCAGCTGCGGGATGCCGGTCATCCGGTCGTAGTCCAGTGGCGAGCCGACCGCCGTGACGGAGCGGATCGGCAGCTCGGGGTGTGCCGCCGCGGCGAGCAGGGCCAGCGTGCCGCCGATCGACCAGCCGACCAGGTCGACGGGGCGTCCGTCGCGGTCGGCGCTGGTGCGCAACACCGCTTCGGGAAGGATGTCGTCGATCCAGTCCTCGAAACCCATGCGCCGGTCGGCGAAGGTGATCTCGCCGTAGTCGACGACATACGGACGGTGACCGATCTCCAGCAGGAACCGCGCCAGGCTCTGGTCGGGCCGCAGGTCGAAACAGGTGGCGGGCGCGGCGAGCGGAGGAACCAGCAGCACAGCCGATTCCGCGTCCGCCGCGCTGTCCGCCGTGCGCTCGAAGCGCCGCAGTTGCCGGTGCGGCTGATCCCACAGCACCGTCGAAGGAGTCGGGTCCGGCGCCTCGATGCCGGAGCCGAAGGTCAGAGCCCACGCGTTGCGCGCGGCAAGGGACACAGTGTCGGCAAGGCTCACGACACTGAATGTCTCACATGCCGGTACCGGCGGTAACAGCAAGTCCCGGTTCCGCGGCTAGCGGCGCCCCATGCCGACCGGGTTGAGCGGCGGAACCAGCGCTTCCTGCACGCTGCGCACCAGCGGCTCGAGCGATGTGGTCAACTCCGCCACCGCGTCGGCCGACAAGACCGCGAGAGCGCCCGCCCACGCGGCCTCGTCGGTGTCGGCCTCTACCCGCGCCAGCAGCTCGGCCCCGCTCGCGGCGAGCGTCGGATCGACCGGCTCTCCGTCCACCACACCCCTGGCCCGCAACTCGTCGAAGGTGTCCGCCCATTCCGCTTCCGACAGCCCGCGCGCGGGGCGCATCACCGATTCCGGCGCCTTGCCCGCCGCCACCTGCGCGACCAGCGCCTGGCGACCGGTCAGGCCGTGGGTGATCAACGCGGCGACATGGCCGTCACCGCGATGCTCACGCAGCGAGGTGGTCAGCTGCCAGAGAGCGGCCACCGGGTCGGCGGGCAGCGGCAAGGCCGCGTTCGCGGCGAACAACGCCCGGCCGGTCGGGTCGGCCGCGTGCTGCACCGGGGCGAGCAGTTCGACCGCACGCGCGCACACCGCCTCATCCGCGCCGACGCCGCGCAGCAGCCCGGTGACCAGGTCGAGCCGAGCCGCCAGACAGCGCTGCGGCGTGGCCCGCTCCCACGCCTCCGGCAGCGCACGGCGCACCATGTCCGGGTGGAATCCGGCGAAGACCGCCTGCACCGTCGCCGGCGTCACCGCACCCAGCGGAGCGGCGCGAAATGCGAAGTAGGTCTGCCAGTAACCGCGCAACCCGATGCCGACACCGGCCTCCTTGACGCCCGTTCCGAAATAGACGACGTCGTGCAGCGGTTCGAGTGTGGTCCAGATTTGCCGGGCCGGATGAATTGCCATGTGGCGCAGCGTACGTCGGCGGCCGACGCGGCGAAAGGGAGCTGCCTGTTTCCAGCATTTTCGATAGCGCGCCGCAGTGGCAATTCGAGCGGCGCACAATATCACGCTACAATCACCGTGGACAACGGAAAGTTTCGCCCGACGGAGTTGCCGGACACCGCGCTCATGCGAACCCTCGGGGAGACCGCTGGGACCGCTGACAGGTTTCGGGTGCGAGGTTTTCGTTGGACAGGAAAATGTGCGCGCACCAGTTCCGCGTCACCACTGCGCCGCGCCGATGTCTTGCGAGGTAGCCGCCGTTTTTCGGCAGGCGCCCGGCATCCGGAGCGTGGCCGGGTGAGTATCGCCTGCGGAGTCGTGGTCGTCGCGGACCGCCCGGTCCGCCCCACCTCGTGCGTGCTGGACATGATTACGAGGAAGGCACGAACCTGAGCAAGATCACAGTCGATCAGGAACCGGGACTGGCGGACACCCTGTTGACGGCCGAACTGGACGCAACGCATACCGCCCCGACTTTCGCCGAATTGGGCGTGCGCGCGGAAATCGTCCGCGCACTCGGCGAGATCGGAATCGAACGTACTTTCGCCATTCAAGAACTGACCCTCCCGCTGGCGCTGGCCGGCGAGGACCTCATCGGTCAGGCCCGCACCGGCATGGGTAAAACCTTCGGATTCGGCGTGCCGCTGCTGCACCGGATCGCGACCGCCGAATCGGGCACCACCCCGCTGGACGGCACGCCGCGGGCGCTGGTCATCGTGCCGACCCGCGAGCTGTGCCTCCAGGTCACCCAGGACTTGGAGAACGCGAGCAAATACCTGACCAACCATCAGGGCAAGCTGCGCGTGGCGTCCATCTACGGCGGGCGCCCCTACGAGGCGCAGATCGAGGCGCTGCGGGCGGGCGTGGACGTGGTGGTCGGCACGCCGGGGCGACTACTCGACCTCGCCGACCAGCAGCACCTGATCCTCGGCAAGATCGGCGTGCTCGTGCTCGACGAAGCCGACGAGATGCTCGACCTCGGCTTCCTCCCGGACATCGAACGCATTCTCGGCATGGTTCCGGACAAGCGCCAGACCATGCTGTTCTCGGCGACCATGCCCGGCCCGATCATCACGCTGGCCCGCACCTTCCTGACCCGCCCCACGCACATCCGGGCCGAGGAGCCGCACGATTCCGCCGTGCACGACCGCACCGCCCAGTTCGTCTACCGCGCCCACGCGCTGGACAAGGGCGAGCTGATCGCGCGGATCCTGCAAGCCGAGGGCCGCGGCGCCACGATGATCTTCACGCGCACCAAGCGCACCGCGCAGAAGGTGGCCGACGAGCTGGCCGAGCGCGGGTTCGCGGTCGGCGCGGTGCACGGCGACCTCGGGCAGATCGCCCGCGAGAAGGCGCTGACCAAGTTCCGCAAGGGCACCATCGATGTGCTCGTCGCGACCGACGTCGCGGCGCGCGGCATCGACATCGACGACGTCACGCACGTCGTCAACTACCAGTGCCCGGAGGACGAGAAGACCTACGTGCACCGGATCGGCCGCACCGGCCGAGCCGGCCGCACCGGCGTCGCGGTGACCCTGATCGACTGGGACGAGCTCAATCGCTGGTCGTCGATCGACAGCGCGCTCGGGCTCGGCATCCCCGAACCGGTCGAGACGTATTCGCGCTCGCCGCATCTGTACGCCGATCTGGGCATTCCCGAAGGCGTGAACGGCCTGATCCGCACGCCGAAGCCGGAGCGCGACCCGGACGCGGTCGTCGTCGAGCGCCCGGCCCGCACCACACGCAAGCGCAACCGCAGGCGCACCCGTGGCGGTCAGCCGGTCGACGTGACGGCGGACATCGCCACCGCCGACGAGGGCGACGCCGACTCCACCGGAGCGGACGCCCCGGTCGCCGTGGAAACCGATGCCGACACGGCCGAGCGGCCCGCACGACGCAGGCGCAGGCGGCGCAAGCCGGCCGGTGACGCGGCGGACCGAGCCACCGACGAAGCAGGCACCGAAGGCTCCGACACCTCGCCCGAGGACGGTGCCGACGATGCCGGTTCCGGCGACCGGCCCGCTCGTCGCCGGCGCAGGCGGCGCAGGTCCGCGGACGGCGAATCGGCGGCCGACG
>NZ_BDBA01000213.1 GCF_001612745.1 Nocardia amamiensis NBRC 102102
GGCCGGGTCGGGGCGTGAGCCGGCGGCGTCCGCAGGCAATGAGCCCGCCGCCGAGGTCCAGGACGACCTCCAGACCGAATCCGGTCTCGGCCGCCAGTTCCAGCGCCAGCGCACCGCGCTGGTGATCCTCGGCACCATCGGCGCCATGCTGATCGGCTTCGCGATCGGCGTGCTGGCGCGGATTCCGCTGGACAGTTCCAGCGAGCCCGATCCCGGACCCGTCGACGTGGGCTTCAGTCAGGACATGTCGGCGCATCACGCCCAAGCGGTGGAGATGGCGGGCGTGGTGCTGGTTCGTTCCACCGACACCGAGGTACGCCGCCTCGCCTACGACATCCTCACCACGCAGCAGAACCAGATCGGCCGCATGCAGGGCTGGCTGCAGCTGTGGGGCGAACCCGCCCAGGGCGTGGACGGGTACATGGGCTGGATGACCGAACCGATGGGCGGCCACGACCATTCCGAGCCGAGTTCGCACCACTCCGGCCCGGTGTCCGCCATGCCAGGCATGGCCACGCCCACCGAACTCGCCGCGCTGCGTCAGGCCACCGGGCGCGCACTCGACACGATGTTCCTGCAGCTGATGCTGCGCCACCACGAGGGCGGCCTGCCGATGATCGACTACGCCGCCCAGCACGCCGAAACCACCGCGGTGCGCACCCTCGCCGACACCATGGCCAAAACCCAGCGCGGCGAATCCGCCCTGATCACCACGATGCTCACCGCCCGCGGCGCCGCACCCCTCCCCACGAGCTGACCCGAAACCACGCCGCCCGACGCGCTTTTTGGCGGACGGCAGTCGATGCGATAGGCTGACCCAGCCCGATCGGACCGCCATCCGGCCCCGACCGAGCCCTATCCCGCCCTCGTAGCTCAGGGGATAGAGCGTCTGCCTCCGGAGCAGAAGGCCGTAGGTTCGAATCCTACCGAGGGCACCCACGACAAAGGCCCCTGTCCAGCTAGTTCACTGGTAGGGGCCTTTCTCGTTCTCGACCTCCACTCGCCTCGATATCACGGCTGGCTACAGTGACCCGATGGAAGACCCTTGGTCTGAGGAGGAGTACGTCGAACTACTCGAGCAAGAGCGGCGCCGCTACGCCTGGGTCCTGCAACGGTATCTCGGCAAGACACCGGCGGAAGCCGAGGCTGATGCGCTGAAGTTCTATGTTTACGAGAAACCAGGGACCGAATACCGCGGTATCGTCTTCCACGACGAAGCATGGCACTGGGCGATGCTCGGTTTGTCCAACCGCTACTGGACGACTCACCCAGAGTTGGCGAGCCCATGCGACGAGTATTTCGATGTCGAATGAGCGAGCCGACGGTCACCCGTTCCACTACGAGCTCCCCACCCACAGCGAGGACGTCGAGATCCGCTGGCGCTGTGACCAATCCCGCATCCGCCGGCAGCATCGAGACCATGGCCCGGCAGTCGTACTGATCCTGGAGGCGGCTTCGGCATGAGATAGCGGACATCGATAGCGGACATCGACTCGCCTGATCCGGAACGCGCGGTTCAGATGCAGCTCAGAGCGCAGACCGTCGGGTATAAATCCCTCATCGACGATCGCCAGTGGCTGGTAGACGAGATCCGCCCGCGCGGCCGGGCAGACGACGCGATGCGCGCGAACCGCACCCTGGAACATCCCGAGACGGGGCGGCAGCGCGCCGCGAGAGGCTCGCACGCCCCGCCGCGGCGGGAGCATCGCGGCGCCGACAGCCCGGAAGTGTGCGCCCGGCAGGTGGGTCTGCCCGAGATCGAGTCCGGCCGATCGAGTAGGTGCCCGCCAGCGCGACGCATGGCGGGTCCGGGTGGTGACCGGCGATGATCGCGCGCGCCGTCTCCGGGTTCGCTGCCGTGCTTGTGGTCTTCATCAGCGGCGCCTGCTTCGCCGGGCTCGCACACGCCGAGGTCCCCGCGCCGACCGGTGAGCGTCTCGTCGGCCGCACCGATAGCATCATCGCGGCCGGTGGCCGAGAGTTGCCGGTGTCGGTCTGGTATCCAGCTGCCGCCCCGGCGATTCCAGCGCACTATGTTCCCGCGTCCAACCCCGTCGCCGCGGCGCTGCTCGCGACCGAGGCCGCGCTGTGGCTGCGCGAACCCATCGCCGTTCCCGCGATGCTCGCCGCAACAGTCGCGGCCGGACAGGACGCGCTGCTGGACACCGCGCTCGGCCCCTTGCCGGTGGTGGTGTACTCCCCAGGTCTCGGCACGCCGCGCTGGCTCGCCTCGGGACTTGCCGCGGATCTCGCCTCACGCGGCTACATCGTGATCGGTGTCGACCACCCGGGCGAGACGCCTGCGGTCGAGGTGCACGGCGAGTTCGTGCTCGGGACTCCACCTGCGTACGACGACGCCGGATACATGCGCCGCGCGCTGGACATCCGGGTCGCCGATGTGCGTCTGGTCCTCGACGAGCTCCCCACGCTCCCGGTTGTCGGCGCGCACGTCGACTTGGACCGGATCGCGGTGGCGGGCCACTCCTACGGAGGACTGACCGCGGTGGCGGCGATGCGCGCCGAACCGCGCGTCCGGGCGGGCGTGGTGCTCGACGGCCCGGCGGGTTGGACCGACAACACCGACGTCGAGCGCGGCGGCGTCGACCGGCCTGTGCTCATGCTCGCCTCCGGCGACATGCTGCACGCGTCGTGGATCCGGTTCGCGTCGGACAGCTCGGCATTCACGCTCGGCACGATCCGTGGTGCCGGGCACTACGCGGCAACCGATCTACCCGCGCTCGCGCCGTCGACAGCGCGATGCGGGTCACTGCCCGCCGAACGTGCCACGGCGATCACCCGCAGCGTTGTCACCGGCTTCCTCGACAAACAGTTGCGCGGCGCGGCGGCACCGATGCCGGACTGGCCCGAGCTGAAGTGGCGCACACGCTGATCTCGGCGTACTCCTGCTGCTCGTGCTCATCGTTGCCGGGGTGGTTGCGCTCATAGCGACCCTGGCTTCCAAATCCCGACCGCGGTACCACCAGCCAGGCGCGCTCGCACCCGGCTGGTACCCCGACAACTCCGATCCCGCGCGACTTCGCTGGTTCGACGGCCAGAGGTGGACAGACACGACCCGTCATCGGTGACCGGAACCACCGCGACCTTCGATCCGCCGGGCTCGGCTTGCGGGGCCCAGCCCGGGATCACATCGTCGTCGGTGTCGATTCGATTGCCTTGGCCAACAGGACATCCCATGGGAACTCTGCACCTGGATCGGTGTGATCGGTGGTGTGCCAGGCCTCAGCGGTGTCGCCGTGGCCGCCGACGCCGGACTCTCCCGCGCGCATCTGGTCGGCGGTGAGTTTCACCAGCGGAATGCCGTAGCGGTCGGACCAGTCGCGCAGCACGCGGGCGCCCGCGTCCAGCTGGGCCGGACGTGAGAGCCACTCGTCGCGGAGCTGTCGTGCGTAGCCGAGGAAACACAGGTGCAGTCCGCGCTCGTTGGCGGGTGAACCTGCGGCCCAAGGGATGTAGTTGTCATCGTTGCTGCGCCCGATGCGGCCGTCAGCGCTGACGACCATCGTGTACGACGCCCCCACCTCTGGCCGGGCGAGGTAGTTGAGCAGTCCCTCGAGCGAGCCGTCGGCCGGGCCTTCGTTGGTGTGCACGATGATGAGCGAGCAAGAGTGCGGGTCGCGCGGACCGCCGTCGTTGGGAGACAGGATCGTTACGTCTGCGTCGAGTTGGTTGCCCACCGTACTCCTATCGGATTGCTGATTGGGTTCGCGGGCGCCACGCAACCATGGCAGCGGTTCGGGAATTCCGGGCGATTCGGTGATGATCAGCTGCACGCCCCCCGTGCTGATCGTGTAGTTGCTGGAGCCAGTGACTCTGCGCGCAGAGCATACCACAGGGTCGGCATCCGATTCCATTGCACCACAACGCTATTAGCGTCAGGTGTAGCCATGGCTTCGCTCCCGGGCGAACCGGATGCCGGCCCGAACCGGCTCCCGCGTCCCGCCGGAGCGCCTACGGTGTCACTGCGTGATCGGCGCCGCCCACTCTTCACCCCGGGAGCGGGCATCATGCGCCCGACCTAGCCCATCTCATAGGAGCGTGAACAGCGTTGGGAGACAAGTCAGCCCAAAACAGGCCGGCACGCAGGTGGACGGTCTTCGTCGTTGCCGTCGTGGTCGTGATCGCGGCACTCGGCATCGTGCTGGTGCGCGAGGTCACCGGCGACCGGCCACCGTTCGACACGAACGCGGTTCCGGGAACCCAGGTCGTCTGGGTGACGGCACCTGCGGGCGCGAATCGTGGAACGCTGGAGTTCTGGCAGCGCAACCGGCTTCGGCAGTGGGAACGCACGTTCGCGGTACCCGCTTGGGTCGGCACGGGAGGGATCTCCCGGGAGGCCCGGGAAGGCGCCGCGTTCACGCCGGAGGGCACTTTCGCGTTGACCGAAAGCTTCGGGCGGCTACCCGACGTCGGTGCCGAGCTTCCCTATCTGTCGCTGGACGAGTCGAACACCTGGTGGTGGGTGTCCGATACGGAGAGCCCGCTGTACAACCAGAAATATCAATGCGCCGAGGGTGACTGCCCGTTCGACACCAGCCTGAGCGAGAACCTCGGACGAACCGAGCCGCAGTACAACTACGCGCTGGTCATCGACTACAACCGCTTCCCCGTCGTGCCGAAGCAGGGCTCGGCCTTCTTCCTCCACGTCGAGGCGGGCAGGCCGACCGCGGGTTGTGTCGCGGTCGGCGCCGATGTGATGCGGACGCTGCTGGCCACCCTGGAACCGTCGAGGAAGCCGGTCATCGGCATGTACGCGACCTGAGACCTCGAACGTGGGCGCGTACGAGAGAAGGGCTCCCGGTAACCGGGAGCCCTTCATCGGAGCGATCGGGTGTCGTCTACGGCTGGACGATCACGGCAGGGGTGCGGTCGGCTTGTCGGTGGCGCTCAGGACGCCGGCCGTGGCGAGGTAGGTGAACGCGGGCGCGGTCAGGCCCGGCTGGAGAAAGTAGAGGTGGGCTTTGGTGAGGGTGCCGTTCTCGGTGGCGTCGCACAGCGCGTTCAAGGCGGTGGGGTCGACGGTGCGAGCGGTCAGCTTGCCCGCCTCGTAGTCCATCTCCACCCATTTCGCGTGGATCGCGGCGCTCATGACGCTGCCGGTGAAGCCTTCCCGGTCGGCGGCGGCACTGAGGCTCATCTCCAGACCGTCGTCGAGATCGGTCGGCGTGTGCTGCCAGCGACCGAATTCCCACCAGCGCACGAAGGTGACCGGACCGTCTGCACCGCTGGGCAGATTCGTCGCCGGATCCACCGCACGCACCCAGCCGGGCGCCGCGGCCAGCGGATCGTAGGCGGTCCCCGCGACCTCGTTGTCCTCGTCCCTACCGAATAGGAGCGCACGCTCACCGGGATATCTGACCAGCGAGTACCAGTTGCCCTCGCCGTCGTCGTTGATCAGCCGGCCACCTGCCACTCTGGCCGTCTGCCCGATCTCCTCTCCGCCCGCAGCCCGCTGGTCGGCATGGGTCGCGGAGGTGATCACGTCCAAGACGGTCACACGCGCCCACAGCACCTCGGGATGCGGCAACTGAAATCCCATGCCGGGCAAGGTATCACCGGCCCCCCACAGCGACAACCGGATCGGCAACCAACCGGACAACCTACTCGTCCACCGCCGCTAGTTCCGGCAAACCAGCTCGCCAGGGGTGCTCACAGGGGCCTCCGAAGGGATAACAGCACAGGCAAACTCGTGGCTATGATTTCGGCACCACTCGCAAAGCCTTCCCGTACCACAACTTTCACCGAGCAGTTCCGTCACCGACAGCCACATCCGTACAACTACCGCTCGTACGCAACTGTCGAAGATAGGGCGTGGAGCCTACGGACCCGGAGAGTCGGAGGGCCCAGGAGAGGCGGAGGGGCCGCGCCGCGGGCGCAGCGCATAGGCGGGGACCAGTTGGTCTCGCACATGCAGATCCGGACGCCCGTCGGCGAACTGGATGCTGTAGGTGACGCGACCCATCCAGTCGCCGTCGACGGTGGGCAGCCAATGCGTGAGGGTTCCCGGGCGCTCGCCGCGCATGATCACGCCCGCGCCGTTCACATGCCGCGGGGTACCGGGGTCGCGGACCAGGATCGCGTCCAGCCGGACCCAGACCGGCCGCGGCGGATAGGTCAGCGTCCGGTAGTAGTGGCCCGTCCGGTTCGGGTAGACCAGCTCCGGTTCCGTGCCCTCGGTTCGGGGCACGTCATCGCTTGTCGAACCCATGTTCGAATGGTAGCTGCCATCACCCGGCAAGCACCAGGCAACCCGCCCCCGAATCCGGCGACATGACGGCTGCCACAGAGCCTGGCCTTCTCGCGGGGCCTTTTAATATGATCGTTCTAGAACGAACATACTAGAAGGAGTTCCACATGTCAGCGAAGTTCGAGGTCGTCAAGGGTTTCTACGCGGCAACCCAGGCAGGCGACGGACCGTCGATCCTGGCCCTGCTGCATCCGGAGTTCCTCGCGCACACCGCGCCGGGCATGCCGTGCGGCGCGGGCGGCACCTTCCACGGCCCGCTCGAGGCGATGACCCGGATCTGGGGCGCGGTCGACCGGGAGTTCGACACCGCACCGTACGACGAGACCTGGCAGGAGACCACCGATGGCACCGTCGTGGTGACCGGTCACTACCGCGGCGCCGCCCGCGCCACCGGCCGCGAGTACGACGCCGAGTTCGTGCACCTGTGGCAGGTGGACGACGACGGCCGCATCACGCGACTGCACCAGTACACCGACACCGCACGCTGGTATGACGCGCTCGCGGGGTCCGACGCCTGAGCACGCCCATGCGGGTCCGTTCGGCACCGGCTTCCGTAAGCTCGCGAACGGTCCCGCCGGTGTGGTTTCCGATCTGCCTGGCACGTCGGTTGCCGTAACGTTCCCGGCATCGGGGCAGACCGGAGGTCGGCACGACTCACCGGGCGGGCATCCGACGGATCGACCGCGCCGCGTTCGACACGATGACCAGCACCCAGTGAGGACCGAGCACCTGAAGAAGGAAGCCGACAAGTGGAAGGTTCGCTCCGCGGAGGGCACGCGCTGACCCGATGCACACACCGATGAACTGCTGCGGGCCGACCCGCAGGACCGTACTCGGGGCGCTCGGCCTCGCCGCACTGCTCCCTTTCGCCGGTCAGGCGAAAACGACTCGGGCGCAGCATAATCCACTTGTCGCCACGGATCTCGAGGTGGTCACGATCACGGACACCTCGGTCGTGCTCACCTGGACCACCCTCGCGCCCGACCCGGCCGGGCGATTGATCCCGGTGGACGCCGACACGCAAGTGCGCATCGGTCCCGCCGATTCCCCGCGCGGACCGGCGCCGGTATACGCCGACGACCGGCCGACACCGTTCCACTATGCCGAGATCGACGGGCTCGAACCTGGCCGCGCCTACCGCTTCGAGGCGTGGTCGGCGGGTCTTCGTGCGGCTCCTGCCCTCTCGCTCACCACATCCGGTCCGGCGTCGCCGGAAGCACGCGGCGAGTTCACCACGCTGGTCCCGCCGCCCGGCCGCAGGCTTCGCACTATCGCCCTGGCCAACGACGTGCACTACGGCGAGCAGGTCAGCGGTCTGATCCTCGGCGAACTGCCACCGGGTTTCCGGCAGGACCCCGGCTTGGCGCCCTACCCCGAGGTGATGCTGGCCGCGATGCTCGATGACCTGCGCCGCCCCGACCGCGCAGCCGAGCGCCTGCTGGTCGCCGGCGACCTCACCGCCGAAGCCTCCGAGCACGAAGCCCGCGCGGTGCGCGCCCACCTCGACGCCTGGGGCTCGCTCGGCACGGACTACCTGGCCGTGCGCGGCAACCACGACCGACCGCACCGGGGGCCCGAATACGCCCGGTGCGCAACCGCACCCGCGGGGCACCACGACTGCTGGGCCGAGGCCTTCTCCCCGCGCCAGCAGCTGATCGAAGACCAGATCGGCGGCCTGCGCGTGCTGGGATTGGACACCAGCGAACTGGAGGGCGCGGGCGGGTCCATCGATCGCCCGCAATTCGATCTGCTCGCCGAGCGCTTGGGCGCGGACCCGGACCGGCCGACGCTCGTGTTCGGCCACCACCCCGTCACCATGGAGTCCGGTCTGACCAACGTCGCCGGGCCCGGCTTCGTGCTCAACGGACGCGACAGCGCCGAACTGCAAGCGCTCTACGCCCGGTGCCCCGGCGTCTTCCTGCACCACAGCGGCCATACCCATCGCAACCGGCGAACCCGGCCGGACGCGCCGTGCGCGGTGGAATTCCTGGAGGTCGCCGCGATCAAAGAGTATCCGGGCGGCTACAGCCTGCTGCGCCTCTACGAGGGCGGCTACATGGTCAACTTCTACAAGACCCGCACCGAGGGGGCGCGGCGCTGGAGCGCCCTCACCCGCGGCGAGTATTTCGGACTACTGCCGGATTACACGTTGGGCACCTGTCCCGATCGCAATCATGTTGTGCTGCGCGACTTCTCGGGACTGACGTAACGAGCCGGCAAATTCCGGGAATCCGCCGCGGGACCGAGACCGTCCGCGCACGTCGGAGGCGGTATCTTCCTTAGGTAAGCCTCAACATACGCACGGGGCGCTGGATGCGATCGGAAGGACGAGGATGAAGCCGGTCAGATGGAAGACGTTTGCCGCTGGATTGGCCGTCGCGATGACGGCACTCGGCATGACGGCCTGCACGAATTCCTCGGACGACGCGAACGAGATCACCGTCTACAACGCGCAGCACGAATCCCTCACCAAGGAATGGGCCGAGGCGTTCACCAAGGAAACCGGCATCAAGGTGACGTTGCGGCAGGGCGGCGACACCGCGCTGGGCAACCAGCTGGTAGCCGAGGGCGCGGCCTCGCCCGCCGACGTGTTCCTGACCGAGAATTCTCCCGCGATGGCGCTGGTGGAGAACGCGGGACTGTTCGCAGACGTGGATCCCAAGACCGTGGAGCAGGTGCCCGCGCAGTTCCGTCCGTCCAGCGGCAAGTGGACCGGCATCGCGGCGCGCGCAACGGTGTTCGTCTACAACAAGAACAAGGTCCAGCCCGGTCAGTTGCCCGCATCGCTGCTCGATCTGGCCCAGCCGCAGTGGAAGGGCCGCTGGGGCGCCGGCGTGTCCGGCGCCGACTTCCAGGCCATCGTCGCGGGCCTGCTCGCGCTGAAGGGTGAAGACGTCACCCGCGCCTGGCTGAAGGGCATGAAAGAGAACGCGACGCCGTTCCCGAACAACGTGGCCACCATGAAGGCGGTCAATTCCGGCAGCCCCGACGGCGGCGTCATCTACCACTACTACTGGTACCGCGACCAGGCGAAAACCAAGGAGAGCAGCGCCGATACCGCGCTGCACTACTTCAAGAACCAAGACCCCGGCGCGTTCGTCAGCATCTCCGGCGGCGGCGTGCTGAAGTCGAGCAAGAAGCAGGAGGCGGCGCAGAAGTTCCTGGCGTTCATCACCGGTAAGGCCGGACAAGAGGTGCTGCGCGACGGCACCTCGCTGGAGTACCCGGTCGCCAGCGGCGTGGCCGCCAACCCGGCGCTGCCGCCGCTGGCCGACTTGCAGGCCCCGGCGATCGATCCGTCGAAGCTCGACTCGAAGAAGGTCACCGCGCTGATGACCGAAGCGGGTCTGTTGTAGCCGTGGCACTGCGGACCGTTGTCGCCGCGCCCCGGGTCGGCAGGCCGGGGCCCCTGGTCACGGGCGTCGCGCTGCTGCTGGTGGCGGCGACGTTCGTGCCGCTGGGGTACATCGTCTCGACGGTCTTCTCCACCGGTTTCGAGCAAGCGGCCGAGTTGGTGTTCCGGCCCAGAGTCGGTGAGCTGCTGCGCAATACGCTCGGGCTGGTGGTGTGCACCGTACCTATCTGCGTGGCGCTCGGCGTGGGGCTGGCCTGGGTGGTAGAGCGCACCGACGTCCCGGGGAAATCGTGGTGGGGGCCGCTTTTCGCGGCGCCGCTCGCGGTGCCCGCGTTCGTCAACAGCTACGCGTGGGTCAGCGTCTTCCCTGGCATGCACGGCTTGTGGGCGGGCGTGGTGATCTCGACGATGTCCTACTTCCCGCTGGTGTACCTGCCCGCCGCGGCCACGCTGCGTCGCCTCGACCCAGCAGTGGAGGAGTCGGCGCGGGCGCTCGGCTCCGGGCCGGTGGCGGTGTTCGCGCGGATCGTGCTGCCGCAGTTGCGGCTGGCCATCCTCGGCGGTGGGCTACTCATCGCGCTGCACCTGCTCGCCGAATACGGCGCTTTCGTCATGGTCCGGTTCGACACGTTCACCACGGCCATCTTCGAGCAGTACCAGTCCAGTTTCGCCGGACCGGCGGGCAGCATGCTCGCGGGCGTGCTCGTGCTGTGCTGCCTGGCGCTGCTCGGGGCCGAGGCCGGGCTGCGCGGCGGGGCCCGCTACGCACGGATCGGCGCTGGGGCGCCGCGTGCCGTGGCCCGGATTCCTTTGGGTACCGCCGCGATACCGGTCCTGGGGATGCTCGCCACGGTGACCGCGGGCGCGCTCGGGGTGCCGCTGTGGACCATCGGGCGCTGGCTGAGCATCGGGGGCGCGGCGGTGTGGGATGCCACCGAGATCGGCAACGCGCTGGGCCAGACGGTCGGCCTCGCGGCGTTCGCCGCGCTGCTCACCACGCTGTGCGCGTTTCCGGTCGCCTGGATCGCGGTGCGCTCCACCTCGGCGTTCGCGCGGCTGGTCGAAGGCGCGAACTACATCACGAGTTCGCTGCCCGGCATCGTGATCGCGCTGGCCATGGTGACCGTGACCATCCGGTGGGCGCCGCCGCTCTATCAGACGGTGTTCATGGTGATCGCCGCGTATGTCCTGCTGTTCCTGCCCAGGGCACTGGTCAGCGTGCGGGCCGGGCTCGCCCAGGTGCCGATCGGCTTGGAGGAGGCGTCCCGCTCGCTGGGCAAGTCGGGACCGGCCACCTTCTGTCTGGTCACCCTGCGGCTCACCGCGCCGGCCGCGGCCTCCGCGGCGGCGCTGGTGTTCGTGGCGGTGGCGACCGAACTGACCGCGACACTGCTGCTCGCACCCAATGGAACTCGCACGCTGGCGATGCGGTTCTGGGCCCTTTCGGGCGAATTGGACTATGCGGCCGCCGCGCCGTACGCCCTGATCATGATCGCCGCCGCGGTGCCGGTGACGTATCTGCTGTTCACCCACTCTCGGAAGGCGGCTGGGATATGAGTCGCGTTGTCGTCGCCGACGTGTCCAAGACATTCGGGCACACCCAGGTACTCGGTGGGATCACCCTCGACGTACCCGACCACACCGCCACCGCGGTGGTCGGCTCGTCCGGGTGCGGTAAGACCACGCTGTTGCGGGTCATCGCGGGATTCGAGTCGCCGGATGCCGGTTCGGTATCGATCGGCTCGGAAACCATTGTCGGCAACCGTGTCTCGGTGCCACCACAGCGGCGCAACATCGGCTACGTCGCGCAGGACGGCGCGCTGTTCCCGCATCTGACCGTGGGCCAGAACATCGCCTACGGGCTACCCGGCCTACGCCGCCGCAGCCGTGATCGGGTGCGCGAATTGCTGGAGATGGTGTCGCTGGATCCGTCCTATGCCGACCGGCGACCGCACCAGCTCTCCGGCGGCCAGCAGCAGCGCGTCGCCCTGGCCCGCGCTCTGGCCCGCAAGCCCTCCGTGATGCTGCTGGACGAGCCGTTCAGCGCACTGGACGCGGGCCTGCGCGCGACGACCAGGCAGGCGGTGGCCGACACCCTGCGCGCCGCGGGCATGACCAGCATCCTGGTGACCCACGACCAGGAGGAGGCGCTGAGCTTCGCCGAGCAGGTCGCGGTGATGCGCGACGGACGCTTCACCCAGGTCGGCACGCCGGAGGAGGTCTACGGCACACCGAAGGACCTGTTCACCGCCCGCTTCCTCGGCGACTGCGTGCTGCTCGACGCGGTGGTCGAAGCCGACGTGGCGAAGTGCGCACTCGGCCGCATCCCGGTACAGCGCAACGCACCGACCGGAGCCGTGACCATCATGATGCGCCCGGAACAACTTGTCGCCCAGATGGTTCCCGAAGGCGAGCCGGACACCGGCCGAATCCGCGCCGTCGAGTTCCGCGGCGCCGACGTCATCCTGACGATCGCCCTGGACGGCACCCCCACCCCCGTGCGAGTCCGCCGAGCCAGCGTCGAAGCCCCCACCACCGGCCAGCGCGTGCGCCTCGAAGTGCTCGGCTCAGCGGTGGCATACAACGAGCCGAGCGCCGCCGCCTGAACCACCCCCGGCACGCACGCCAGTGGCACACCATGGAGGGGCCTTCTCGTGTTATGCCGCAGCCATGTGCCACTCAGCGGTGTATCTCGAAGTGCCCGGCTCAGCGGTGGCATACAACGAGCCGAGCGCGGCCGCCTGAACCGACTCCCACGACACGCACCGGGAAGGTCTCGCGTATACCGAAACCATGCCGCCCCGCCCGGCATCGCACCGAGTGGCACAACACGGAGAGGCCTTCTCGCGTTTCGCCGCAGCCATGTGCCACTCGGCGGTGAACTTGGAGCGAGCGGCGGGAATCGAACCCGCGTAAACGGCTTTGCAGACCGTTGCCTAAACCACTCAGCCACGCCCGCCTCGCAGTAGATAGTGCCGTGGAAAGGCGGTGTGGCCCAGCATTGCGCTCACGGTGATCCGAAGGGTGGTCGGATGTCCCCGGCTGCGGTCGGCCTCATGGAATGATCGAAATATGTCTCGGCCACGCCCGCTTCCGCTGGACCCGATCGAGGAGGCCCACCGTCAGTGGGTCGGCCACGGCTGGGGCGATGTCGCCGACGGCATGGCCGCGGTGACCTCGCTGGTGCGCGCCCAGCAAATCGTGATGGCACGGGTCGACGAGGCACTGAAACCGACCGGTTTGACCTTCTCGCGCTACGAGCTGCTCATGCTGCTCAACTTCAGCAAGACCGGTGCGCTGCCGATGGCGAAGGCCAGCGCGCGCTTGCAGGTGCACCCCACCAGCGTGACCAACACCGTCGACCGACTGGAGGCGGCGGAACTCGTCGAGCGTGTACCACATCCCAGCGATCGGCGCGCCACCTTGATCGAAATCACCGACGCCGGAAGAGAATTGGTGGCGAAAGCGACGCAAGAGCTCAACGAGAAGGTCTTCTCGCTCCCCGGACTCCCGCCGGACCGGCTGCACACCCTCCTGCAACTGCTGGCCGAATTCCGCCACGCCGCGGGTGACTTCGACACCGGCGAGGGCACGGCGCGCTGGTCGGCCACCACCGCCGAATGAGCGACAGTACCGGTCGGTCGCATATGTCTTTTGCCCCAATTGTGAAGTGACTACGGGGCATCCGAACGGCGAATTACCGGGCCCGTCATCTTGGCAGCGGCACGGAAAGGGTTCACCATGTAATCCATGGTGCTGGTCTTGGGTGTATCGGCGGGCGCTGGAGGCGCACACGCGATGCTGACACACTCCGATCAGCCACACCTTCCCCCGATCGATCACTGCGAGGTCCCCCGGCGGGCGGGCGGCGGTGTCGAGGAGTCGGTCTTCGAGGCGATCCACCTGATGATGGGCGCCGCAGGCGCGCGTGACGAGCTGGTCTCCGGAACGGCCGTGACCTGCCGCTGTCCCCTGCATGCCGATGCCATCCGCGCCAATGCGGGCGAGCGCAGGCTCACCATCGTCGAGGAACCGCTCGCCCAGCTGCGCTATCTGCGTTTCACCGGGCAACTTCCGGACAGCGGCTCGGTGATCCTGTACGACCTGGGCAGCTCAGGGCTGACCATCACGCACGCCGATTGCCGCACCGACACGATTCTGTCCAGCCGACGCAGCACGGTGCTCGGCGGCGACGGCTACGACGCCCTGCTGCGCTGGCGGCTCGCCCGCGACGGTGTGCTCACCGACAAGCCGACCAGCAGGCGTCATCGCGAGGAGTTGAGCGACACCAGAGTCGTCACGGCGATCGACACCGGCACCGGCGATCGAGCCGTGCTGACCCGCAGCGACCTGACCGAGCTCTTTTCCGCGGGCATCCACCACTCCGCGTCGTTCGTGCGCCAGATCATCGACGAAACCGGCGTGCGACCGGAGGCCATGGTGCTGCTCGGCGGCTGCACCCGCAGTCCCAGCATCCGGTCCGAGCTGGCCGAACTGGTCGACCTGCCGATCATCTACGACCCGGAACCGGACCTGGTCTCAGCACGCGGGGCCGTCCTGCTGGCCGCCGACCGGCGCGGCGGCGACCTCCGCATGCCCCGCGTCCGCACCGGAGCCACCTTGGTCCCACCGACCGTCGATCGCCGCAAGCTCATCGCAGCAGTTGCGGTCACCATCGCCCTCGGCGCCACCATCGCCGGACTCCTCGCCACCAGCAAAGGCTCACCCCGGCCGGAAAGCGGCCACGAGCGCACACCAGCCGAAATCGTCGCGCCCACACCCAGATCCTTCGGATAACCCACGCTGGTTCTCGCGCAGGGTTTCGAAGCATCGGGCCGAGGCCAACCACGGCCACAAACCCGGACAGCGCTGAGAACGCCCGCCCCGGATGCACCCGAGAGCGGCATACCCGAAGCCCCGCAACTCGTTTCGCATTTCGAGTACGGGGCTTCGTAGTTCCGGCTCAGGCGCGCTCGAACTCTCCATCGGCTACGCCTGCGGTGAAGGTGTCCCACTCGCCGGGAGCGAATACCAACACCAAGCCGGTCGGATTCTTGCTGTCGCGGACGCCGATCCTGCCCCCTTCGAGGAATGCGACTTCGGCGCAATCCTGGTCAGCTCCGCTGTGGGTGCTCTTGAACCACTTCGCGCCGGACAAGTCAACGTCCACTGCCATGCTCCCTGATCTGAGAGATCGTCCTACCGGCGGTTGAATTCGCGATCCGTCACGCCTGCGGTGAAAGCGTCCCAGGCACTGGGCTCGAACATCAGTGCCGGGCCGGTCGGATTCTTACTGTCGCGGACGCCGATCCTGTCCCCGGCAAGGAATGCGACTTCGACGCATTCCTGACTGGGTCCGCTGTGGCTGCTCTTGAACCACCGCGCTCCGGATAGGTCATTGCTCACGTCGGTACTCCTTTTCCAGATCCCGGAGAAACCTGCGGCTCTCCTGGACGTCCAGGGCTGCGCCCTGGAGCGCCTCGAATGCCTCACCTACCGCTGCACAGTGCTGGGCTTGTCCACGTACAGCGCGCCCGTGAAGCCTTCCATGTACACCACGGGCGGCTCAACCGGGCGGCCCTTACCGTCTTTGCCGAACTCCAAGATGATGAACGGGCTGATTGGATCACCAGTGGGATAGCCCGCCTCGAAAGGCAGCACGAGGAGTGTGATGTTCGTTCGGCGGCTGGCGTCGATCAAGTTCCGTATCTGCTCTGCCATCGCCCGCTTCGAGCCGATGATCCGGCGCAGCACCGCCTCGTGGATCACCACAACCATCTCGATCGGCTTGACCGGCCGCGTGATCAGTGACTGGCGCTTGACTCGCAGCTGGACACGTCGTTCGACCTCTGCCGCACTGTCGTCCGGTCGACTGGTAGTGATGAGCGTCCGCAGGTACCCAGGCGTCTGGAGCAGGCCAGGGACCAGCTCGGACTGATACACCGTCAGCCGCTTCGCCGAATTCTCCAATCCCACATAGACGTCGAAGTTCTCCGGGATCAGATCGCCGTAGGCGTGCCACCATTCGGGCGCGTTCGCCTGTCGGGCCAGACCCACCAGCGCTTCGGCCTGCTCCGGTTCGGCCTCATAGATCCGGCACAACTCCTTGATGTCGACATCGCGGACCTTGTCGACCTGACCTTTCTCGACCCGCTGCAACATCGTGGCGCTCCACTGCACGAGTTCGGCCGCGTTCGCGATCGTCAGCCCGATACCCGTTCGCAGCTCGCGCAGATGGCGACCGAGCTGCCTGCGCGGAACCGTAGATCCCTCCATACTCCACCCCTCTTACTTCGGCATTATCCGCCTTGAATCGTCCCCTTATCCAGGCTGAGCATCCTACTGGCACTCGGGAAAATCTGTCTCGAATATCCACAACAATTGCGTCTTTGGCGATTTGGCGGTGCTCAACTTGACCTATGCGCCCGGCCGGATGGCACGAGAAGCCCCTACCGAAACCGAAACAAACCAGGCAGGTAGCCGGGCCTGGCGCACATTCAGCGACGAGTGAGCAGGGGAGCACCGATGGACCACATAGCTTTTGGGGACACGCCGCTGTCCCGCGTGAACTACTACCGCCGGGTGTGCGACCTGCCTGCGGTTATCGACCCGCCCTGCCTGGGGCGGATCATCATGAAAGCAACCCACGTGTGGGGCATCGTCATGCCCGCCCCGCTCGGCGCGGCCGTCAAAAGTCACCTGCGGCAGAAGCATTCGATGATCGGGCCGATCATGTCGCACCCACGGTCGAAGCGGTGGACCATCCTCACCCGGCCCGACCTGCCCGACGAAGTGCGACTGTTCGCCGAGATGTATCGGCTGAATGTGTCGATCGTCCGGACCGGAGGCACGATCGCGCTACCGAGCCCGGATCATCGGTCGGCGCATGTGCGGCTGTGGGTCGAACCGCCGAACTGCCCGTTTCGCCCGTCCGGTCTGGTTGTGGTCGACGCCATCCGAGCGTGCGCCGGACCGGGTAAGCCGCCGAGGGCAGCGGCACATGTCTGAGTCCAGGCTCGGCCGAGCACTGCGGTTGTCGGAGTGCATCGGCGCTGTCTTCCGGAACAAGACCGACACGCTGATGTACGTGGGCTGTCCACGCTGCCGCCGTGTCGCGTCGGTGCACGACGGTGTGATCAGGGAACACGCCGGTCTGTCGGGCGAATGCCCAACTGGCGGGTTCCGAGTAGTCGATGACAGGTCCGATTTCGTGACCGGCGGTGGCCGGTGATGGGCAGCGGGGAACCCCCAGACGCCAGCACTTCCCCCAGACCTACCGAAACCGATGTGGGCCTCAGCGTCTTCTGGCACGGCCTGCACCTCGAGTTCGCCGCCTGCACCACAGCCGCGCGCGCATTCGTCGAAGAGTGGAGGGCGGCCCACTACGGCGACGCGCTGGAAGTCTTCCCGGATGGCGCGGAGGGCCTTCCTCGCCTCCCCTGCGAGCGCCTCTATCTCGAGCCGTGATCCGCGCGAAATCCCGCTATCACGAAGCGGCCCCGCAACTGGTGCCGATGGCTTCCTGCATCGAATCGTCAACGGCGGCGGCTACATCGACCGCGAGTACGGTGTCGGCCGTGGCCGCATCGATCTGCTGATCCGTCAGCCGTACACCGGGCCCGACGGCACCCGTGAGTGGCAGCGCGAGGCACTCGAACTCGAGGTCTGGCGCGACAAGCAGGCCGATCCGCTCGCCGAGGGTCTCGAACAGCTCGATGCTTATCTGGACCGCCTCACTCTGGACACCGGTGTGCTCGTCATCTTCGATCGCCGCACCGATGCCGCCCCGATCGGCGAGCGCACCGCGTTCACAACGGCCACCACACCAGCCGGACGCGCGGCGACCGTACTCCGCACGTGAGGCCAGGCGTACCCGCCCTGAACGTTAACCGTGGCAGTACACCCGGATGAGCACCGTGCTGTCGGGGAGTGCCTCCAAATAGGACTCACTGCCGCCCGGGGGAATCGGGCACTCAGCGTCGTGATCGCATGGATAGGCGTCATGATCGCAGCCTGCATAGGACGCGACGCCGCTGTGCTCGACCCACCAGCCGTCGAGAGTCAGTACGTCAGCCCATCGGACAGTGTGCACCGCAACGTTCAGCAATTCCTTCGGACCGCCCGCGCACTCGCCGGGCCTGCTGGGTAGCACGAGGCCGTCATACCGAGGCGAGTCGTGAACAAGACGCGGATCATCCTCGAAGCCCGATCGTATGTGGAACCCGAGCCCTTCCCCGCCACCGCGAATCCGCCACGAGTCCCACATTTCTCGATTCGGATAACCGCTGTACATTTCGAACGGCGCGAGCGCCTGAGCGAGTGATCCCGCCGGGTCATCTGCCGCCTCGGGTGGCAGACATACCGTCACCCAGATGTGCGCCACGACCCCCGCCCTTCCCTCGCGCAGGCTACCGGCTCGGCACCCGTCCTCAGCGGTTGGTGAACTTCGCGGGGCGCTTCTCGACGAAGGCGGTCATGCCTTCCTTCTGGTCCTCGATCGCGAAGAGCGAGTGGAAGACGCGGCGTTCGAAGCGCAGGCCCTCGGCGAGGGTGGTCTCGAAGGAACGGTTCACCGCCTCCTTGGCGATCATCGTGACCGGCAGCGACATCCCCGCGATGGTCTCGGCGACCTCGAGCGCGGTGTCGAGCAGTTCCGCGGCGGGCACGATGCGCGAGACCAGGCCGGCGCGCTCGGCTTCCTCGGCGTCCATATTGCGGCCGGTGAGGACCAGGTCCATCGCCTTCGCCTTGCCGATCGCGCGGGTCAGGCGCTGCGAGCCGCCGATGCCGGGGATGACGCCCAGTTTGATCTCCGGCTGCCCGAACTTGGCGGTGTCGGCCGCCAGCAGGATGTCGCAGATCATGGCCAGCTCACAGCCGCCGCCGAGCGCGTAGCCCGCGACCGCGGCGATGGTCGGCTTGCGGAACTGCGCCAGCCGGTCCCAGCGAGCGAAGTAGTCGCCCAGGAACATGTCCATGTACGACTTCGGCTGCATCTCCTTGATGTCGGCGCCCGCCGCGAAGGCCCGCTCCGACCCGGTGATCACGATGGCGCCGATCTCGTCGTCATGCTCGAGCTCGTCGAGCGCGGCGATGACGTCGTCGAGGACCTGCGCGTTCAATGCGTTCAGCGCCTTGGGACGGTTCAGCGTGATCCAGCCGACCCGGCCCTTGCGTTCCAGCAGAATCGTCTCGAAGTCGGGCCCTCCCGTCACCCGGCCGCCACCCCCAACGGAATCGCTCGGCGATGCTTTCATCTTCAGGCACCCTCTTGGTCGGAACGGTTACGGACATCGGTGACGATAGCGGAGAAGTCCCGCCCGGCGGCCGTCTGGTTGAACCGGGTGTAGATGTCGGCGGCGAGCATTCCCAGCTGGCCGTCGACATTGTTGTCCCGCAACGCGTTGGCGGCCAGACCGAGGTCTTTGGTCATCAATGCGGTGGCGAAACCTGGTTGGTAGTCGTTGTTGGCCGGGCTGGTCGGCACCGGGCCGGGGACCGGGCAGTAGCTGGTCAGTGCCCAGCTCTGGCCGGAGGCGGTGGAGACCACGTCGAAGAACGACTGATGACTCAGCCCCAGCTTCTCACCGAGCACCAGCGCCTCCGACAGCGCGATCATCGAGACGCCCAGCAGCATGTTGTTGCAGATCTTCGCCGCCTGGCCAACGCCGGAACCGCCGCAGTGCACGACTTTGCCGCCCATCACCTCGAGCGCGGGGAGTGCGGCGGCGAAGTCCTCGGCGGCCCCGCCGACCATGAAGGTCAGCGTGCCCGCCGCCGCACCGGCCACACCGCCGGAAACGGGAGCGTCCAGCGCGCGATGCCCGGCGGCCGTGGCACGCTCGGCCGCAGTTTTGGCGTCAGCCACGTCGATGGTGGAGCAGTCGATGAACAACGTGCCGGGCGTGGCGACCGGAAGGAGTTCGGCGTACACGTCCAGAACGAGTTTGCCGTTGGGCAGCATGGTGATCACGGTGTCGGCGGCGGCCGCCTCGGTAGCCGTGCCGACTATCGTCGCGCCGTCACGTTCGGCCTGTTCCCGCGCTGCGGGCACCGGATCGAAGGCGAGCATCTCGTAACCCGCCCGCACCAGGTTCGCCGCCATCGGCGCGCCCATGTGGCCCAAACCGAGGAAACCGATTCGCTTGCTCATCACGCCACCTCCGGGGCCACCAGACCCAGCTCTTGCTCGCCCAACTCGGCGAAGTATGCGTCTACCTGCGCGTCCGTGACCTCGGCGAGTCTCGCGGGAGACCAACGCGGGTTGCGGTCCTTGTCGATCACCTGGGCGCGGATGCCCTCGACCAGATCATGTGAGGACAGCGACGCGATCGAGACCCGGTACTCCTCGTTCAGCACCGCCTCCAGGTTCGGCGCGGTGCGCGCGGCACGCAGCGAGCGCAACGTGACCTTCAGCGCGACCGGGGATTTCGCCATGATCTCGGCGGCGGCCGCTCGCGCCTCGGGTGCTTCGTGCGCCTCCAGGCGTGCGACGATTTCCTCGACAGAGTCGGCCCCGTAGCAGGCGTCGATCCATCCCCGTCCGGCGACCAGCGCGGATTCCGGTGCGTCCGTGGCGAACTTCGCGATCGCGATGTCGGCGGTCTCCGAGCGCAGCGTCTCGAGCAGAGCGGGCACGTCCTGCGAGGCGACGAAATAGTCGGCGAAGCCTGCCGCGATTGCGTCACCAGCGCTTATGCGCGCGGTGGTCAGCGCGACGTGGGTGCCGATCTCGCCCGGGGTGCGGGCAAGCAAGTAAGTGCCGCCGACATCCGGAACGAAGCCGATGCCCACTTCCGGCATGCCGATCTTGGACCGTTCGGTGACGATACGGTGGCTGCCGTGCCCGGAAAGGCCGACGCCGCCGCCCATCACGATGCCGTCCATCACCACCACGTACGGCTTCGGGTAGCGGCCGATCAGTGCGTTGAGGACGTACTCGTCGCGCCAGAACCGGCCGGTGGCCGAATCCGCGGTGTTCGCACCACTCTTCGCGTCGGCATGGATGGCGACGATATCGCCGCCTGCACACAGGCCGCGCTCACCCGCGCCGGTAACGACCACGGTGCGCACCGCGTCGTCCTCCGCCCAGGCGCGCAACGCATCCGTGATGACAAGAGCCATCGAGTGATTCAGCGCATTGATGGCCTTCGGCCGGTTCAGCGTGATCATGCCCAGCCCGTCGCGCTGCTCGAGTAGAACTTCTGATTCGGTCATGCTCTGTCCTTTCCGGCATGCGCGGGTCGCGCCACGGTCACGCTTCGCTGCCGCCTCCGTGCCTGACCGCTCATGCCGTGCCGATTCCTGGCCTGCGCGGGGCACGCTGTGCTGATCATTCGCTCGCTCATGCCT